>CALALP010000001.1 GCA_937925515.1 uncultured Lachnoanaerobaculum sp.
TGGACAAGCCATATAATAGAAAGTATTTAAATTAGCTAATATGATCTTCTCTGTTTCTGTATAGAAAACACAGTTACTAATGAAAATTAATTTTGCAACAGCCCCTATAAAAATATTTTTTACAACAGCTCCACACTACTAATGTAATTTACTATTCTTAGTCTTAACTAAACACAGTATAGAAACAATAATAAGACTACTTACAAATACAATACTTATATTTCTTGCCGTATCAAAGAAAAATCCCACCGGAACTATATTTATAAGGTTGTCTGTTGCAGGGTCAAGTATCCATAAGTCATTATTAAAAAAGATATGATGAAATGTTATAAATGCACTTTCAAAATCTCTAAATATAAGAATTGCAAGTATTACAAAACATATAAAAAATGTAATAGTACTTAGTAAAAAGCCTTTTTTAAACACCTGTATCACATTTCCCTTTGTAAAATATATAAAAATTGCAACAATGACAATAAATATAATTAAAACTGTTCTTAAGAAGAGTGCATTTAAAAACAAATCTCTTACATCTACCATGTGTGCAACTTCTCTATCATTAAAAAAGTAAGTATCTTTAACTCCCCTTATTGTAGTTTTAATATCTGAAAGATTATCTCTACTACCGTCAAGGTAAGAAAGCATTTGATTTGTAACTAACTCTAAATCATCTAAGCTTACTCCTACTTCCTCATCAACCTTATATTTACTGTATTCATGTCTAAAATAGTTTGGTGTCCAATATACAACTGCTTGAATACTTGTAAAAAGTAAAATAATTATAAATGCTACACCGGCTAAAAAACCAAGTACCTTATGCAACTACACTCTCCTTTTCTTTATAACCTTAAGTCTTGTAAACTCTTCTCTTTCTTTTTCTTCAAGAGCATTTGTAATACTTTTTGTAATATTTTCAAGAGTAGGTATTGTTATATTCTTTAAGGCATTTGCTCTTTTTTGTGTTTTCTTTATATTAGTAGCAAGTCTATAAGCTGAATTTTCTACCATTGAAAGTTTTATTGTAAGTTCTTTAACTTTTCTAAAACTATCCATAGCCTTATCTAGTGATTCTCTAGTTGAATAATACGCATAGGACGGTTTCATTTGAGAACTTTCAAATTCTACTAGAGGTATTTCTGTACCCATTACACTCCTTGTTTTTATGCGAATACTGTCCTCTATTGGAACATTTGAGGCAATATCTTGTACATATTCTATACCAAGTTGTATGTTTGCCATTTGAAGTAGTTTATAGGCACTTGTAAATGTCTTATCAATTTCAGACTGTATATCCTTTGCCTTATCAATCAATTCCATAAGTTCACGAATGAGGATATTTCTTTTTTTATCCATAAGACCATATCCCATTCGTGCAAGTGCTAATGAGGATTTTGCAGATATAAGATTTCCCTTAGTAGGAAATACATTTACATTCATCTATCTACCTCCCTAATTTTCAAGGTCTTCTTCTTTTACAGGTTTATAAAACTGTTCCAAAATCTTTGTATCTATTCTGTCTAACTCTGCAATAGGTAAAAGTCCTAAAAGCTGCCAAGCTAAATCAAGTGTTTCTATAATAGTTCTATTTTCATTATTTGCTTGACCTATAAATTTATATTCAAAATGTTTACCAAATACAAGATACATTTTATCTACATCAGAAAGTTCTTCCTCTCCTATAACAGATGCCAATGCTCTTGCGGCAAGAACTCTTGAATATGAAGAAAATAACTGATTTGCAACTGCTTGATGATCTTCTCTTGTAAAGCCTTTTCCTATACCGTCTTTCATAAGTCTTGAAAGGGACGGTAATATATTGATAGGTGGATATATGGATTGACCATGTAAATCTCTACCTAAAACAATCTGTCCCTCTGTTATATAACCTGTAAGGTCGGGTATTGGGTGGGTAATGTCATCATTAGGCATAGTAAGTATAGGAATTTGGGTTACAGAACCACTTACGCCTCTTACAATACCTGCTCTTTCATAAATAGTTGCAAGTTCTGAATAAAGATAACCCGGAAAACCTTTTCTTGACGGAATCTCTCCTTTTGAAGATGAAACCTCACGCATTGCCTCTGCAAAAGAAGTCATATCAGTTAAAATAACAAGTATATGCATGCCTTTTTCAAATGCAAGGTATTCTGCAACAGTAAGTGCAACTTTAGGAGTTATTAATCTTTCTACCACAGGGTCATTTGCAAGATTTATAAATGTTGCCACATGGTCGCTTACACCACTTTCTTCAAAAGTTTTTCTAAAGAAATCCGCCACGTCATGCTTAACACCCATTGCCGCAAAAACTATCGCAAATTTTTCATCATTTTCTGCATCATCTCCAAGTGATGCCTGCTTTACTATCTGAGCTGCAAGCTCATCATGAGGTAGACCATTTCCTGAGAATATAGGAAGTTTTTGCCCTCTAATCAAGGTCATAAGTCCGTCAATAGCTGAAATACCTGTTCTTATATAGTTTCTAGGATATTCTCTTGCTACCGGATTTAACGGCTTACCATTTATGTCTAAATTTTTCTCTGCACGAAGTGGACCTAAGTTATCAATAGGAATACCAAGACCATTAAAGGTTCTTCCAAGCATCTCTGTTGAAACTCCTATTTCCATAGACTTTCCGGTTAGTCTTGTATGAGTATTTCTAAGTGCCATTCCCTCAGTTCCCTCAAAAACTTGGATAACAGCCTTATCTTCATTTATTTCTATTATACGACCTAGCCTTTTTTCTTTAGAGTTTACAGTCATCTCTACAATTTCGTCATAGGCGGCATCTTTAACACCCTCAAGTATAGCTAGAGGACCGTTAATTGAGCTTAGCCCTAAATATTCTATTGCCATAAACTATCCTCCTAAGCATTTCTTTCTATAACTGAATCATAAAACTTATCAATGTCTTTAATATAATCATCTAAAAGCTCTAGTTTATCATTTGGTACATCATATTTTATAGATATTACTCTATCCCAAATATTATCTTCTTTTAATACAGACATCGGCATACCTATATGAATGAGAGATTTTGCCTTTTTATATAAATAAAGTATAATCTTCATCATCTTAAATTGCTTTATCATCGGTACACAGGTATCATCTTTATGAAAAGCATTTTGCTGTAAGAAACCTACACGAATTACTTTTGCAATCTCGAGAGTAAGCTTTTGGTCATCAGGCAATACATCAGCACCTATAAGCTTTACTATTTCCATAAGTTTTGCCTCTTGGTTAAGTATGTAAACTATTCTATTTCTATAATCTACAAACTTTTTATCAATGTTTTCTGTATACCAAGCTGCTAAATCTGAAAGATACTCTGAATAAGAATTTAACCATTGTATTGCAGGAAAATGTCTTGCATAAGCAAGGTTTTTATCAAGTCCCCAAAAGCATCTTACAAAACGTTTTGTATTTTGAGTAACAGGTTCAGAGAAATCTCCACTCTGTGGAGAAACAGCACCGATGATAGTTACTGACCCCTCTGTTCCATTTAAGTTTCTCATTATACCTGCACGCTCATAAAATCCTGAAAGTCTTGAGGCAAGATATGCAGGAAATCCCTCTTCTGCCGGCATTTCCTCAAGTCTACCTGAAATCTCACGAAGTGCCTCTGCCCACCTTGAGGTAGAATCTGCCATTATAGCTACATCATATCCCATATCTCTATAATACTCTGCAAGTGTCAGTCCTGAATAAAGACTTGCCTCACGAGCGGCAACAGGCATGTTTGAAGTATTTGCAATAAGTGTAGTTCTATCCATAAGTGGATTGCCTGACTTAGGGTCTATAAGCTCTGTAAACTCCTCAAGTACCTGTGTCATCTCATTTCCACGCTCTCCACAACCGATGTAGATAATTATATCTGCATCTGACCACTTTGCTATCTGATGTTGTGTCATAGTCTTTCCTGTACCAAAACCTCCCGGAACTGCTGCTGTGCCTCCTTTTGCAAGCGGGAACAAAGTATCAAGTATTCTTTGTCCTGTAACTAGAGGGGTTGTAGCTGCAAATCTTTTTGCAGTAGGTCTTGGGACTCTGATAGGCCAACGCTGTGTCATAGTAAGCTTAATTTCTTTATCATTTTTAAGTTTAAGGGTAATGAGATCTTCACTAATTGTATATTCTCCGTCAGATACAACCTCTGTTACATAACCCTCAATATCAGGAGGAATCATAACTTTATGAAGTATAGCAGGAGTTTCTTGTACCTCTGCTATAATACTTCCTCCCATTAAAAAGTCGCCTTTTTTAACTGTTATATGGGTATTCCACTTTTTATTTGTATCTAAGGACTCTGTTGAAATTCCTCTTTCAATATAAGCTCCACTTGCTTTTTGAATTTCTTTTAGAGGCCTTTCAATACCGTCAAAAATATTATTTAATATTCCGGGAGCTAGTATAACACTTACAGGCGAACCCGTTCCTGTGATAACATCTCCTATTTTAAGTCCTCCTGTTTCCTCATATACCTCTATTGTGGTTGCCTCTGAAGTAAGTGCAATTACCTCTCCAACAAGCTTTTCATTACCCACATATACCATTTCATGAATTACAAATCCTACATCGCCTGCTGTTTTTACGATAGGACCATTTATAGAGATAATATAACCTTTACTATTCATTATTATTACCTCCAATATCAAACTGAAATTCTGCCATAGCCTCTGATAACTTCTTTTCAAATGAATTATCTATAAGTATATTTTTCTCAGGAATAACTGCTCTTGTTCCTCCTAAGAAAGAATACTCACTAATAACTATAACTTTAGAATAATCTGCCTCTAATATTTCTTTTAATCCTATATCATTAGGGTCTATATAAACCTGTAAGGTATCATCTCCTGAAAATTCTATTGCACTTTCAATCTGTTTTCTTATTAGACTTAGATACTTATCAGTTTTCATAAACTCAACTATTCTTTCTCTAAGTTTTGCAAACAAATCTTCTTTTAATTTAGACTGTTCTATACCATATATACGTCTAAGTTTTATATGTTCAAGAGCAAGTTCTTTGTTACCTGCTCTGTTAATTTTTTCCGTTTCAGTTTTTATGTGCATCTTAATGCGTCTTGTTTCATTTTTCTTATGTTCTTCAAACGCTTGTTCCATAGCTGCTTTATGATCTTCTATAATCTTATCTGCACGATTTCTTGCATCAGTCATACAGGAATTACGGAAATTATTAAGTTTTTCTTCTATGGTCATACTTTCCTCCTTGTAAACTAATCCCTCTCATAAAAGAGTGTTATTAAAGCTTTAAACCTATGGCCTCATTTACATAATCAGTAATAAAGTTCGGTTTTCTTCCAGTACCATGTCTATCAGGAATATCAATAAAAAGTGGTAACTTATGTTTTAACTTTACATCATTGACAATATCAGGAAATTTTTTTGAAAAACTTTCAGTAAGTAAAACTATACCTACTTCCTTATCCTGTAATACATTGTTAAATGCCTCCTTAAGTTCTAAAGCTGTATGAACTACAACACCGTCTATACCTGCAAGCCTCATGCCTGTATGTGTATCGATATTATCGCTGATTAAATACATTTTCATAGGTATCACCTTAAAGTTTTCCAAGTATCATAAATGAAATAATAAGTCCATAAAGACAAACACCCTCTGCAAGACCTATAAATATGAGTGATTTACCAAGTATACTTGAATCTTCACTTACTGCACCAAGTGCTGCTGAGGCTGCTGCTGAAACTGCAATACCACCACCTATACAAGCAAGACCTGTTGAAAGAGCCGCTGCAATATAACCAAAACCTGTGTTTGCACTGCTTGCTGCCTCTCCTGCCGCATAAGCATCTGAGCTAAAAACTAAAACAGCACTATAAAGCATTATTCCAAAGAATAATAAAATATTTAATCCAAGTATTTTCTTATAACGTTTCTTGCTTTGCTCTCCCTTAATATATGCTATAAAAGGAACAACTATACTTAATAATAATGCAACTGATAATGTAACTTTAACTAATGTACTCATAATAATCTCTCTCCTTTAATAAATATTAAACCTCTTTACCATAAGGCACAAATGCCTTTCCTACACCTCTGTAAAACCTTGAGAACAACTCATAGTATTCAAGACGAAGTACCTGAATACCTACTATCATTCCCTCCATACCACAAACAAAGATATTTCCAAGTACTACCACAAGCCAGTTTATACTTCCTGACTCAGCACCTGAAAGCATTAAAACTACTTCCATCATTGCAGCATGGCTTATAGCAAAAGCTCCAACTCTTACAAATGAAAGCGTATTTGAGAAGTAGCTTAGTAATACCTCAAACATCTCAAAAAATCCTTGTACAATAAACATTCCTTTATTTTCAGGAAATAGATGAGATTTTTTCTCTACCAAGTGTGTCAAAGGTTCTTTGAAAAATATAACCATAAGTGGAATTAAAAACATTATTATAAATAATGCACCACCTGCCACATGCTTTCCTACCATTATAAGAACTATGGTTACAACTGTTGAAGTGTAAAATACAAGTCCTGCTAAACCATTTGTATCAAATAATGCCTCTCCCTTTTCCTTATATCTAAAACGACTTATTATACTTAAAACTATTGTAAGTATTATAAAAAACATTCCTATTGCAATAGATACTATAAATACTGTATTTAGATTTCCTATAAGTGGAAGAGCCGTCATTGCCTTTGCAGGTCTTAACCAAACAGGTTCTATAATATCTTCAAAGCCGAAAATACTTCCAAACATAAAGCCAAATATAACTGAGAACACACCACATCTTGCAAGTATTGCTCCAAGTCTTGACTTTTTAAAATGACTTAATAAAAGTCCTCCTATTACAAGGCAAAGCCCCTGACCTACATCTCCAAACATAAAACCAAATAAAATAGAATATGACAGACCTATCAGGATTGTAGGGTCAAACTCTTTATAGTCCGGTAAACCGTACATTTCCACATATAATTCAAATGGTTTAAACAATGGACTGTTTTTAAGCTTTGTAGGTGGCTTACTTGTAATGTTTGAATGGTCTTTTTCTATGACTACAAACACATTTGGGTCATCAGAAACTTCCTTATTAAACCTTTCAGTGTCTTTTTTAGTCATCCAACCACATATAATATAAAATTCTGCTTTATCCTCTCTCGTACAAGCTGCAAGTTTTCTTACATCAAAATTTGTATTAAACCTCTTAAGTGCCTTATTTGCCATTAAAATAGATTTTCTATTTTTATCAAGTTTTTCTTGAATCTTTCTATCTATTTCATCAAGGTTTTTCTGCTCAAAAGCTATTTTCTGATTTATTTTTTCAATAGCCTCTTTAGGTGTTCCCTCATATCCGTCAGGAAGAAAGAATCTTTCAAAATGAAGTGATGAATAAATTGCATCAACTCTTTCAGCTATTGTATCAGGTACAAAATAAACTCCCCAAATAAAGCCGTCTTGTTCAGAACATTTTACAAATATTGAATCTATTGTATCATAGGTAAATGCAAGTAATTTATCATAATATTCTTTTTCAATTCTTCCAAACCTAAACTTAATAAATTTAAAATGTAAAATATTGCTTACATCATAGTTAAGCCCCTTAAACTGCTGTACCTTTGAAAGTCTATCCTTATACCCTGTGATTTTGTCTACCTTACTATCTCTTTCATCACTAAGTTCCTTTAACTCATCAGTAAAGTTATTGATAAAATCAGCAGCCTTTGAAAAGTCCATATACTCTATTTCTTCTGACTTAGGAGGATTGAGCCTTAATTTAAGTGTTTCAGACGAATCTAAAGCACTCTTATAGGGATTGCTTTGAGTAAAGGTATGCAAACCTTTTACATTTTTTAGTTCAGAAAGTGCATTTTCAAGATGAATTTCATACTTTGACAAGTATTTTTCTATCACACGGTCAATATCACATTTAGGACCTGTAATGCTTAGAAATCGCATTTTTTCTATCATGCATAAGACCTCCTATCATTTATTTTAATTATATTATTTAGAATATCCTCTGCACTAAGTCCATATCGAACAGACTCTATTACACTTATTACTTTTTCTATTTCAAGTTCTTTTTTAAATAAATAAGAACTTACGCTTGCAATAGAATACGGTGCAGCCTTTGATATTGTAGTGTAAATCTTAGTCATTATAGGCTCATATAAATTTTCTATATTGGAACAATCTATATTTAGTCTTTCTGCAAGTTTGCCATAATAACTTGCTTTCAGTATCTCAAAAAACTCATCATCGCCCTCTGCCTCTACAAGTTTTCTTATTGTTTCAGTATTTAACCTATAATAAACAGGAACTAATACTGAATATATTGTAGCAGCAGTAAGTGAATAATATTTTTTAGAACGATATATCCATTCTATATTAAGCAAATCAGTTCTTACTCCAAGTGCAGCAGTAAGTACTTCTTTATCTGTTTTATTAAGATACTTATCTTTAGCAGCCCAAATCCTGTTAAAGTACAAATGATCCATAGCTGTTGCATACTGAAATATAGTTGTATCTTCTTTTTTTGACAGCTCATTTAGAACGCTATAATAATAAGTCCCCCTTAAACTTTCAATAAATTCCGGAATACTATCTGCCTCAAGTATAGCATCAAAATCGAGATGAGAATGTTTTTTAAAGAAACTCTTACTATCACTAAAATCAATCAATATATTTCTATGACTTGCACAAGCTCTTATAGCTCTTTTTAGTAATGCAACCTCATAATGCATAAAGAATAACTCTAAAAACTTTTTCTGTTTATCATTTGCAAAATGATGAATCTTAGCAAAATCTTTATATTTGTAAGCCGATAATACTCTTTCAATATCACTTCTATGAAGTTGTTCAGGGCTTTTTCCCTCAAATGCCTCCTTATATGCCTCATTTTTCTCGAGACAAATAAGTGCATCCGTAACATTCTTACAATTTGCAATTTCCTCAAAATCTTTTGCTTTGAGTAATTTTGCTTTCATTGCATGAACTTTTGTAATTATAGCACTGTATGTAAGTAAATCACTCATCTTACTCTCCAATCATCTGAGAAAAAAGTATATCCAAATATTTAGATTTGTTTTGTTCATACTCTTTACGCATCTTATCAATATCTTCATCATTTTGTTTTTCTTGAATAGATAGTTTTTGCTTAATGCTCTCAGAAACTTCCTGACTAATTTTTTCAAGTTCCTTAGCAGCATTATCTTCAAGTTCATTATCCCATAATAACTGCTTTTGATTCATTTCATCAGTTATTGCTTGTTTTCTATCACTTGCCTCTGCTATTATAGCAGCGGAGGCATCTTCTATTTCAGATAGCGTACTTATGATATTATCCATACTTACCTCCTAACTTATTTATAGATGACAAACTCGCTCCACGTCCTTAAGGAGCGGGGCGAGATTTTTTATTGTTCTATTCTTTTACCTTAATATATTGGCTTGCTACATACGCTCTTGCATTGTTATAATTTATAACTGCCCAATTATTATCATAAGCCTCTACATATTCAATAGTAGTTCCTGCCGGAAGTGTAGCAATCTTTTCTCCGTCAGTACTTGGAGCAGAACGAACATTTAATGCAGATGTAGTTACATAAACCTTAGGTGCAGCAGTAGTTTCTGCTTGTGTTGTTGTAGTTTCCACTACAGCTGTTGTAGTAACAGCTACTGTTGTTGTAGCTTTCTTTGAAGAACCTTTAGTAAATGTATTTCTTACAAAAACAAACAAACCTATAATCACTATAATCACTACTACAGGAATTGCAAATGTAAGTGCTAATCTTGCCATATTGATAGTTCTTCTTTTTTTAGCTGACTTATTCCTTGAACGATTAATCTTAGCCGCTATACTTGACGGATCTAACATAGCCACTCCCTCCTCTGAAGATTTAGTTGAATTATCATCTGTATTTACTTTATTTCTATTACTTCTACTATTTTCCATGTTACTATGGAAAGTGGTGCTATCCCCCATAGTACTATTCCCCATAGCACTATTTCTTTCAATTCTTATAGGGGCTGTTTTTTTTGTAACAGTATTTAAAATGTCTGCAAATATCTCAACTTCCTCACGAAGTAAATCAATAGAGGTTCTTGCGTTGTATGAGTTATTATCATTATTATGTATAGCACTGTTACTAAGCATGAAGATACGCTGATAATTTTCAGCAGATCCCTCAGTTATAATTTTATTTTGAAGTAGTTCTTCAATTAATCTCGATATATTATCTCCCTCAATCTCAAACTTGTCTGACAAACATCTAATCATGTATTCTAAAAGTTGTCTCGACTTAATCATGGAGATATTATATTTATGCTCCTGAATCAGTTGCATTATTTCACTTGAGCCTTCGTCAACAAAATTTAAAGCCTTGCTTTCATCAATATTTGACATAAAGATTCTCCTCTCATTCTAATATGATGCTTAATCTATTTTATTATACTAAATATTATTGATTTGTGCATTAAATTTCTTTAGTATGACAAATAAATTTCTAGTAGCTTGGCTGTAAAAATTTGGTACTGTTGCATAGTTTATGCTTTAACCAAATACTTTATCAAGTGAATAAAAATTATTAAATTAACCTTACAACAAGACATCATAGCACTTAAATATAAAAATTACAAATCAGTATTTTTTATATTTTTTTACTATATTTTCTAGTAAAGAACAGGCCTGAATAAAGTTATTTTAGGTTTTACTGACGATAATTAAATAAAAGCTTAATCTAGTATGGATTAGCTTATTTAAGTATGTATTTTTTGTAAACTCTTGCATTTATCCCACTAAATTTCTTATTGATTATCAAACTAACCTTATTTATAATTAATCTGTTACAATTACAAATATACTATTTGAAAGGTTTATATGAAAGTTAAAAGACTATCAAAGGAATGTTGGTATCCGGCAGTCAGTTCATGGGGAGTAAATATGCCTTATGATGAAAACTTTTTTCATGAGGAACTAATATTAAAAGAAAATCAAACTCCAAATCAAATGACACCGCTACTTTTAAGTAATTATGGGCAATGCATTTATAAAAAAGAGGGCTTTAAAGCTAAATTTGAAAAAGATTATATTTTAGTTGATGATGATTGCATTGTACAAAAACTAGATAATTTGAAACAGGCATTTAAATATTGCAGTGAAAATTATTTTGAGAAAAATGAAATAGCTATTGCAGATGAACTCAAAGTAGGCATTTCCTATAATACTTGGATGCATGCTCCTATTGATATTACACAGGAAAAAACCTTAGATTATGCAAAAAAACTGTTAGACTTAGGTCTTCCTCCCTCTACACTGATTATAGATGACAAATGGAGTTATAACTATGGTTCACTTAATTTTGAAAAAGCTAAATTTAAAGAACCTAAAAAAATGATAGAAGAACTACATAATATGGGCTTTAAAGTAATGCTTTGGTTTTGCCCCTTTGTCAGTTTTAAAACCTACACTTACAATCTATATTACCATAATAATTGGCTTTTAAAAGAAGATAATAAACCATATAAACTCAAATGGTGGAATGAAACCTCAGCTTGTGTAGACTTAAGAAATGAGGAGGCCTTTAATTATTTAAAAAATAGAATGGATAGGCTAATAAACATAGGAATAGACGGTTTTAAAATGGACGGTGGCGACAGTCTTTTCTATCTAAAAGAACATGAACCTGATAAACAAAGCTATCTTTGGTCAAAACTTGCCTCTTATTTTAAATACAATGAGATAAGAGTGGATTTTAACACTCCCGGAATGTCTATTTTTGAAAGACTTTGTGATAAAAAACATTCATTTGGAAATGGTGGAATCAAAGACATTGTGCCTGCCTCACTTGCTCTAGGACTTGGAGGGCATCCTTTTTTTGCAACTGATATGGTTGGTGGTGGAGAAGTTCAAGATATAAGGGATAAATGTGAACTCCAAAAAGATATTTTTATCTCTCACATTCAAATAGGGCTCTTAATGCCAAATATTCAGTTTTCAATTCTTCCTGATAAAGTTCTAGGCAAAGATTTATATATACTTAAAGCATTACTAAACCAAAGAAAAGAATATGAACCTTATTTAAATGAACTTGCAAAGATAAGTTCTAAAACAAAAGAACCAATAGTAAGACTTTTAGAATATGAATTTCCTAATCAGGGCTTTTCACATATTACAGATATGTTTATGCTTGGAGATAAATATTTGGTAGTTCCTATTACAAAGAAAAATGAAACAAGCAAAGAAATCTCTCTACCAAAGGGGAGCAAATGGCAGTTTGAGGAATGTATTTATAATGGTGGAGAAAAGATTAAAATTGACCTTGTTCAAGAAAAGCTTGCAGTGATAAAGAAGATTTAATGTGATTGTGGGGTTGCAAAACTAATTTTATGAATATTACTGTCTTATTTGTTCTCTATTTGAAAATAAAATATTATATTTATTCATTATGATGTGTGATTTGTCCCCCGTAGGGGGACAAATCACACATAGATAGATATTTTTCAAAAATTCTCTGTACTAATCCACTACTCTTCTATTAAATCCACTGTCCAATTTTTTTCTTGAATTTTATTCTCAAGCTTTCTTAAATCTGCTGCTAAAGCATCAATATTTTTTTGTAAATCTTTTACTGAAATAGTTGACTTTATTTTAATTTCAGATGCTCTTGCTCTGTCTGAGATATAACTTGCATTACTTGCCATATCTCTATAAATAGACAACTGTAAATAACCGACATCTTTTCTTGCTATTAACTGTGTTAAATTAGTATCTTCTATTAGAGTATTGCAATTAGTATAATTAATCCTACCTATTAAATACTCAAGTCTTTTTATACACTCATCAAGTTCAAGCTTAAGTGCATTTGGGTCTTCAGCAGGTGTTTCTCCCTCTTGAACCAAAACATTTCTATTTAATCTAAACCTAAGTTGCTCTATTCTCTTATTTAAATCTGCTCTTTCTTGTAATGCCTCTGCTAACTTCATACTTTCTCCTTTATTCCCCTTACCTCTCCCTCGTTCTATAGTCAATATCCGGTAGTAACAATAACTTTAACAATGCATTTGTACATTATCTGAGCCTAACAATGATTGAGGATTCGAACCCCTGCCTGCTCCTTGGCAAACCAATTAGGACTAGAAAAAGTCGAGTTTTTGATATTCGCCCTATAAAACTACCTACTAGATTAGTATAACTTATATATTTGAAAATGCAATCTTTTCTGCATTTTCCTCTAACTGTTTTATTTCTCTTTCATTTAAGTTCAAATGCTTTTTCACTAAATCAAACTCATCTTTAAGACTTATCCCACTTACTGTTCGATTGTCAGTATTTACAGTAACTAAAAGCCCATAATCTAAAAATTCCTTAAGTGGATACTTTGACATATCGGTTACTGCCTTAGTTTGCAAATTGCTTGTAGGACACATTTCTATGCCTATCCCTTTTTCAAGGCAAAGTTTCTTTACATCTTCATGACCACTCATTGCAATGCCATGACCTATTCTTTTAGTACCCATTTCTATAGCACATTTTATACTTTCAACGCTCCCACATTCTCCTGCATGAATAGTATATTTATAGCCTAGTTTTTTAGCCTCCTTAAATAAATCTACAAATTTTTTCGTAGGAAAGTTTGACTCATCTCCTGCCAAATCTACTGCACATAAGCCCTCGCCATAAAACTCCCTTACTTCCTTAAACATTTTAAGGCTTAGTTCAGGTTCATGATTTCTCATAGCACATGCAATAACTCCAAAGTCTACACCTGTAAGTTTCTTTCCCTCTTTCATTCCGTCAATTACAGCCTCCATAACCTCAAAAGCCTTAAGTCCCTTTGCACATGAAAACAAAGGAGCAAACCTAGCCTCAACATACTTAAGATTTTCTTTTTGTAAATCAAGCATAAATTGTTTACTTGCCTCAAAAAGTGTTTGTCTTGTTTGCAAACATGAGATAGGCAACTCAAATCTCTTAAGATATTCTGTTAAGCTCCTGCAATCTTTAGAAACCTCTACCTCACTAATAAGAACTTCTCTACCTAAGATTTTTGACATAAGTGCAAGATTTAAAGAACCGTCTAAATGACAGTGTAACTCAAACATAATCCCTCCAAATATTTATTTCTACCTATTATAACACAATTAAGTCAACCAGTCTTTAGGATCTACTAAAAAATTCCCCTTACTTATAAGGTCAAAAGGATTATTCTTTCTTGGAGTCCATAAAAGTACCTTAGAATCAGTTTCATCTTTTGGATTTTTAACTCCAGGGTTATCATCAAATGCACTCTTATAAATACCCTCTATTCCCTCACTAAAATTTCTAATAGTTTTCGGTATTTGAATTTGTGTAAGTAAATTATTTTTAAATGCTCTATGATGTATATGCTTTAGCTTTCCCTTAAAAGATATCTCTTCTATCCTATTATTCATAAATGCCTCTATCCCTATTGACTCCATTTTTTCAGGAAAGACCAAAGATTTAAGTTTATTATTTTTAAATGCCGCCTCAGCTGTATATTTAAGTGTAGAGGGAAATTCCACTTCTTCTATTGAGTTATCCATAAATGCAAATTTATTTATAAATACAATTCCCTCTTTTAAAACAAGCTTTTTTATACTACAATTTTTAAATGCTCTAAACTGAATATGTGTATAGTTTCCGGGGATTTCTACTTCATCTATTTCCATATCTGAAAATGCTCCCTCACTAATCCAGACAGGTTTTTTGCCATTAGTTCCCTCGAAAGGTAGGGTAAGTTTTTTTATTTTCTTTATTTTCTTTTTACCTAATTCAGAAAAACCGTTAATACAATATTCTACATCAGGGTTTCCGTCGCTGTCCTCAGTTCCAAGTATCTTCTTTTCCTCAAAATTAAAATCAGTTACATTCCATACTGCCTCTTCCTCATTATCTTCATCATCTTTTTCAAGCTCTTCTTTTCTCACAAGATAAGTATTTGAAATAAAGTTATCAGCCTCTGTTGCAGGCATGTAAATGAAACTTGCTCTTATTGCAAATAATGACATACAGAGGGCAAATATTAAAAATCTGCTATAAGGACTTTTATTTTTTACATTTTTCTCACTCTCAAAAAAATTTGACTCTTCAATTACTTCTTCTTTAAGTTCTCTCAACTGCATGCCACCTCCTTTACTACTTAGTTTAAATTGATTTTGTTCAATTAATTTGTATACATTATATTTTACTCTAAAAATAGACTATTGTAAAGTATTTAATATATCTTCTTTATCTTTCATTTTGCTTAGTTTTGCTTTGAATATTTTTTAGATAATTTTAAACTTAATTTAAACAAATATATAGCCTTGTGTTTATATTTAAATGGTAACATAGCTATCGTTATTAATAATATGTATTTAGGCAAATCACTTATAATGCATTATATCATTTAGTTATTTTAGTAATAGGAGATAGTAAAATGAAAAATAAGAAATTAATTTTAACTTCAGTATTGGCAGCAATGGTAATAATATCAGCAGGTTGTGGCAAAAAGGCTGATACAACTTCAAGTTCAATAGACCCTAAAGAGGCAACTGTTGTAACAACAGGTGCAAATGATAAAGACTCTAATACTCCTGAGTCAGTAGACCCTAAAAATGCAACTGTTGTAACTGACTCAGCAAATTCTGATGAAGTACTTGAGGTTCAAGGAGAAATATCTGAAATAAAAGACTTTCAATTCACACTTAAAACAGACGGTGGAGATATAGCTTTTTCTTTTGACCAAAATGAAAAGCCTGAGGGACTTGATAAGGTAAAAGACGGCGACATGGTAAATGTTAAATTTACAGGAGAAATAAACCCTGTAGAACCATTTAAAGGCAAAGTATTATCTGTAAGTCCATATAAAGAGTAAACTTTAGAGCCTGAAAACCATTTAAGAGTTGGTTTCAGGCTCGTTTTATTTTTTCCCAAGCAGTAAACATATCTTTTGGTATGGCTACCTCAAAATGCATTTCCCTATCTAAAATTGGGTGTCTAAAACTTAATTTTTTGGAATGTAATGCAGTTCTTTTAATTAGACTTAAATCTCCACCATACATTTCATCTCCTATTAATGGAAATCCTAAGTAAGAAGTATGTACTCTAATCTGATGAGTTCTGCCTGTTTCTAAATTAAATTCAACTAAGTAATAGTCATTTTTCCTTTCTATTAATTTAAAATTAGTTATAGCCCTTTCTCCATTTATCTTGTCAACACATCTTTCTATACAAGAATCAGACTTTCTTCCAATGGGCAGGTCAATTTTTCCCCCTAGGGGAAGTTTAACTCCAACTTCATTTGCCCTTAGTATTCCAATATAAGTTCTTGAAATTTTCCTTTCTTTCATGTCATTATATAAAATTCCGGAACTTAAGTAATTCTTTGCAATAATTGTAAGCCCTGTTGTATTTCTATCAAGCCTGTTAATACATCTAAATACAAATTCCTCATTATTCATTTTCATATAATATCTTACAGCATTTGCAAGGGTATTTTCATAATTATTTATTGAGGGATGAATGGGGGTGTCGGCTGCTTTATCTATAATCATTAAGTCCTTATCTTCATATATAATGTTAAGTTCTTTAAAAACAGCAATAATATTTTCTGAAACTTCATCTTCCAATATAGTAATCTTTAAGTTATCATTTTCCCTTAATTTATAAACTAAATACTCCCATTTTCCATTTACTTTTACGCCCTCTTTGGTCTTTTTAAGTTTAATAAGACTTTTTGAAGTATAATGTTTCTTTCTTAAAAAACTTTCTATACTCATATCTTGATTTTCAGATGAAATAATGTAATCTATCTCTCGTTTCATATAACTCCTAAAAGCAAAAAAGCCACACTAGGTAAGTGCGACTTTTCTACTAATACTTACTACTTTCCAAACGCTTTTCCTAAAGAGTTTGCTATTCCCTTAACATCATTCATATCTATTCCGTCTGAAAGGTCTACTCCCTCAATATTTAACTTTCCTGATTGTAATGCAGATACTACCAAATTAAGCTGCTCCTCAGGCACATCAATTCCTGCAACCTCTTTAATAACTGATTTAGGATTTGATAATATTTTTTGTAAAAGTGAAGGATCTTGTTGAACTTTTTTTATAAGCTCAGATACTTTATTCTTTAATAATTCGTCCATAATTCTCTAACCTCTATTCTTGTATGATTTATTAATTTCACCGATATAGTATATCATAAAATATATCAAATTAGAAATAAAATCGTTTTAACTCGTATGAAAATTGTATGATAAATATAATGTTTTTTTTATCGTATTTTTTTTATGTATAATGTATAATTCCTCATGAAGTTAGTAATTAAGCAGTAAATACCAATTAACTTCATATACTTTTAGTATAAATCAATAAATGGGAGGTCTATCAATATGATTAATAAAAATATTGTAACAAAATTCGCAGCTTTATCTTTAGCAGTAGCTTTAAGTTTAGGTTTCGCAGGAAATGTATTCGCAGATCAATTTATACAACAATACAGAGGCGATAGGGGTATGTGGATTCAAGCTCTTAATGGTCGATGGTGGTATCAATTAGATGACGGACGTTGGGTTGCTGACGCTTGGCTTAAAGACAATGGGGAATGGTATTATTTTGAAACTGACGGCTATATGGCTGCAGGTAGATGGATTCAATATGGAGCAAAAGGTTGGTTCTATGTAGATAAGTCGGGAAAAATGCTTAGAAATACAACTACTCCTGACGGATACTATGTAAATGATGTAGGTGCTTGGGTTGACCCTGCAAAGGAAAGAAAATAACCTATATATAAACTTGAGTTTTTTATAATTTAAGTATTTTTGCCAAATTTTTAGCTATGCATCTTGTTTTTAATGGGGGGTTCTCCTCGCCGTCGGCGAGGAGAACCCACCAAATCATACTACTTCTTTTGTATATATTTTCTAATGTCTAATGCTATTGCTATTATAATAACTACACCTTGAACTATGTATTGATAGTCTGTTTTAATTCCAAGAAACTGCATTGAAGATTTCAAAAGCTCAAATACTAAAACACCTATAACGCAGCCTGATATTTTACCAATACCACCATTTACAGATACACCACCTATTGTACAAGCGGCGATAGCCTCAAGCTCATAACCAAGTCCCATGTTTACTGAAGTACCACCTGATTTAGCTCCAAGTAAAAATCCTGCAATCGCATATAAAACAGCCGCTGAAGTATAGATTATAACTTTAGTCTTGTTTACATTTACACCTGAAACCTCTGCCGCCGCCTCATTTCCACCTATTGCATACATATATTTTCCATGTCTAGTCATATTAAATACAAACCACATTATAAGACCTACAATAAATGCGAAAATAAATAAATATGGTATTCTAAAGAAACTACCTGTTGCAATATTAGTATAATCAGTTCTATAACCACCTATTGGAGTTGCATTTGTATAAACAAGACATACTCCATATACTACAAGCTGCATTCCCAATGTTCCTATAAATGCAGGAACATGTAAATATGATATAACTACACCATTTATAAGACCAAATGCTGCACAAATCGCAATAGTTAAAAGCAATACAACAATTATATTCATATCGCCTAAATTCTTGAAAAATTTATCTCCAAAATCTGCTTTTTGTAAAAGTGTACCTGCTATACAAGCTGAAAGTCCTACCATACGTCCTGCTGAAAGGTCAGTACCCTTTGTAATAAGACAAGCTGATACACCGAATGCTATAATAACACGACAAGCAGTATTAACTGATATGTTTGCAAGGTTGTTAAAAGAAAAGAAGTTTTCTCTTGTAAAGCCTGTATATAACACCAAAGCCAAAAGAACTATAATTATTCCATTATCCATAAATAGTTTTTTAAAATCAATTTTATTCATAGTATCCCCCTAATTAAAACTTAGTTGCAAGCGACATAATGTTTTCTTGTGTTGCCTCACTACCTGAAAGTTCGCCTGTTAATTTACCATTACACATAACCATTATTCTATCTGACATACCTAAAAGCTCAGGCATTTCAGAGGAAATCATAATAATTGACTTCCCTTGTCTTATCAAATCTACCATTATTTGATATATTTCATACTTTGCCCCTATATCAATACCTCTTGTAGGTTCGTCCATTATAAGTATGTCAGGGTTACTTGCAAGCCACCTTGCAATAATTACTTTTTGCTGATTTCCACCGGATAATGAACCTATAAGTGTCTTATTACTTGGAGTTTTTATTCTAAGTTTTGCAATGCTTTCATTTACAACTTTAGAAATCTTACCATGATTTAGTATAAAGCCACAATCTAGGTACTGATTAAGGGAGGAAATGCCTACATTATCAGAAATTGACAAACAACCAAAAATTCCTGTTCCTCGTCTATCTTCAGTAATCATTCCTAGACCGTCCATAATTCCGTCCCTAGGTCTTTTAATTTTGACTTCTTTACCTTTTAATTTTACTTTACCACTTTTAATTGTTCTAAGCCCAAAAACTGCCTCCATTATTTCAGAACGTTGTGCTCCTACAAGTCCACCAAAACCTATAATCTCGCCTTTTCTAAGCTTGAAACTTATATCTTTAAATGAATTTTTGTGAATACTTGTAAGGTTTTCAACTTCAAGCACTACCTCTCCTATTGTTCTACCACTTTTTTCAGGATAAATACTTGATAGCTCTCTACCTACCATTTGTTTAATTATTTCTGAGTCTGAAATATTTCTAACTTCCCAACTTCCTACATAAGTTCCGTCCCTCATAATGGTAATGTCATCTGCAATTTCTCTAATTTCTGCCATTTTATGAGAGATATAAATAAGTGAAACACCTTTTGAACGTAAATCTCTTATAATTCTAAAAAGCCCCTCAACCTCATTTTCAGTAAGTGATGAAGTTGGCTCATCTAAAATAATGATTTTAGCTCCCATAGAAACAGCTTTTGCAATTTCAACAGACTGCATTTGTGAAATTGAAAGACTGCCAAGTGGTGCTTTAGGATCAAAATCCATTTTTACTTCATTTAACCATTTTTTAGAATCTTCATTCATTTTATTATGGTCTACCATAACAGGAATACCTGCTATTTTAACCATTGGGTATCTTCCTAGATACATATTTTCTGCTATTGTTCTTTCAGGAACAGGCTGTAATTCTTGATGTACCATTGCAAGCCCTTTATGTAAGGCATCATCAGGATTATGAATATTTACTTTTTGTCCGTCTACATAGACTTCTCCTGTATCCATTGTATATATGCCAAAAAGGCATTTCATTAAAGTAGATTTGCCTGCACCATTTTCCCCCATAAGTGCATGAACAGTACCTGCTCTTACATTTAGATTGATATTGTCAAGTGCTTTTACTCCCGGAAAGCTCTTAGATACGCCTTTCATCTGCAATCTGTAATCCGACATTCTAATCTCCTTTCAAGAAATGGGTGTGCCATAAAGACTGACACACCCATTTAAAAATAACGGTCTTATGAATTATCTATTATGACCTTTTAACCAATCATTTCTAGCTTTATTTTACTTTATTAAGTATCTCAGCTGCATTGTCCTTTGTAACCTTAACATAGTCTACCATATTTACAGGATCTACCGGTTTACCGTTTACAAAATCTGCCGCTTTATCAGCTGCTGTCTTAGCCTGTCCAAGGAAGTCATTAAATACTGTTCCTGTCATCTTATCTTCTGAAATATCTTGGCAAGCCTCTGCAAGTGCGTCAACACCTACTAAATAGATATCTTTATTAACTGTTCTGCCTGCTGCATCAATAGCTTGTTTAGCACCAAGTGCCATAGCATCGTTGTTTGAGAATATAACTTCAACCTTATCGCCATGTTGTGTTAAAGCGTCTTGTGTAATCTGCTGACCTTTTGCCTGATCCCAATCTCCACGTTGCTTAACTAATTCTTCAACCTCAACTCCTGCTTTCTTAAGTGCCTCGATTGAAAATTGTGTTCTATATTGTGCGTCTACATTCTCAGGATCACCTTGAATCATAATGTAGCTAACTTTACCGTCGCCATTTATATCGCCCTTATTAGCAAGTTCAGCGATTTCTTCGCCTTGGAAAGTACCTGACTGACGAGCATCTGCTCCTACATAAGTAGCCTTGATATTTTCCTTTGCCCATCTTTCTTCCTCTGCCGCATCAGGCTCACGGTTGATATATACAACAGGTATACCTGCCTTATTTGCAAGGTCTGTAACAGTAGGAGCTGATGATGCTTGAACAAGGTTAAGAATCATAACATCAACACCACTTGTGATAAAGTTGTTAATCTGATTTGTCTGCTCTGCCTGATCGCCTTTACCGTCTTGAATTGTTATATTATTCTTTGAAAATCCAAGTTCTTCTACAAGGTATCTCTCAAGCTCTGTACGATAAAGTGTCATAAAGTTATCATCAAATTTATAAATTGAAATACCTACTTTAACATCTTTTAAATCTTTCCCTGCTTTATCAGCTGCTGCCTTTGTTTCTTCAGCTTTGCTCTCTGCCGCTTTTGTTGTTTCTTCTGCTTTGCTTTCTGCTGCCTTTGTTGTTTCCTCTGCTTTGGTTTCTGCTGGCTTAGCATTATTGCAAGCTGCAAGTGAAAATACCATACATGATGCAAGTGAAAGTGCTACAATTTTCTTTGTTAATCTCATAATATCCTCCTTAACATAAAACACATTGTTGTTTTACTTATTGTTAATAGCTTACCTCATAAATATAATATTATTTGTGCAATTTTTCCATGCATTTTTTTTTTAACAATTATCAAAATTTTGTCAGTAGTATTTATGTATGTTTTTTTGTTTTTTTATTAAAAAAATATATGATATATTTTTAATTGGGCTTTATAGAATCTTTTTTGCTACAAGAAATATATTTGTACATTTTTACAGAAAACAACAAGATGTTGAGTAATTAGTGATTTATGTAGATTTGGGAAAACAAATTATTTTATATTTACAAAGTTTAAATGGGATTTTCCTAGCCTTAGCGAGGAAAATCCCATAGCTTTAGTTATTAGAATATAAAGAATCCTTACTAAGAGAACTTAAAATCTCTTGACCTACAAGGTAGTACCTATCATCAGTAATTCTTTCTTGTATCTCCTTTGGTATCTGTCTATTTCTTGCATTTGCAACTGCTATCTCTATAACAGCCTTTGCATACTCATCTTTTTTTACTGCAACAGTACCTAGAAGTTTCCCTGAATTTACGGCTTGAATTGCAGCAGGTACTCCGTCAATTCCAACTAATTTGATACCTCTACTTTCACTTAATCTCTCGATAGCATCTATTGCACCAAGTGCCATATCATCATTATTTGAAATTACAAGTTCTATCTGCTCCGGATAATTCAAAAGCCACATTTCCATAAGTGCAGAGCTTTGAGTTCTTTCCCAGTTTGCAATACCTCCGTCAATTTTATTAAGAGGTATACCACCGTCTTTTAGAGTTTTTATAGACCATTCAGTCCTTACTATGGAATCTTGATGTCCCGGTTCTCCCTCTAAAAGCACATAATTTACAACTCCGTCCCCATTTAAATCAAGAATTTTAGGGTCTTTTTTATATGCCTCCAATAAAATACTTCCCTCAAGCACTGCAGACTCCTTAGGGTCTGAACCTATATAGTAAAAATTATCTGAACGCTTGATATCCCCCTCCATAGGCTTTCTATTAAAAAACACTACCGGAGTCTTATTTGAAACTGCCGGATTTATAATGCCTGAAGTATCTGTTCTATCAACAGGATTTACACAAAGAACATCATAACCTAAAGCAATGAATCTCTCCACCTGCCTATTTTGGGTACTCTGATTATCATTAGCATCTACTACTTCAAGATAAATTTTAATTTTGTTCTTCCTTTCGTATTCCTTAGCATATTCTTCTATGGACTTTCTTAAATCTGATATAAATGTATCATCACTTTTATATAAGCTAATACCTATTCTGACTGATTCTTTTTGCCCTGAACCTGTATTATGTGCATAATAAAGTCTTATTCCTATCCCTACAATTATTAAAATTATTATAACAAAAACATTTTTCTTCTTAAGCATAAGACCTCCTAATCAATCGGATAGAGCATTTTCATAAATCTTTCCTCTCTTAAGTCCTTTGAAGTAATATAATAATTTTCAAGTAACTCCTGACTCTTAGTTCCAAAAATCTTTATCTGACTTATAGCATTTTCAACTGACAAATACCCCTCACTGTATTCGTCCCATACTACAAGACCATTTATAATCCCCTCCTCTAAATTGCTTAATATAGATGTGGTATTACCCAAACCATAAATACCTGAAATAAACCACCTATATTTTGGCTTTAGTTTAACTATATCTGAAATTTCAAGCAAACTACTTTTATCAAGGCATATTACAAATGCTGAATTATCTTCCCCTGAAAAGTTTTCAAGTTTATTACTAAATTCAGTTCCTTTTTCATCAACAGCCATTTCCTCTACTAGAAATCCCTCATCTAATAATCTTTCAGAAATTGTTTCTTCCAAAACAGTATTATAGCCTCCTAAACTTTTAGAATAAACTATATAAGCAAATCTAGCCTTATTTTTATCTTTTCTTTCTTCAATGACTGCATCTGCAAGTTTTTCTCCTACCTCTTTGTAGTCAACACTTACACTACTTATTTTATTAGACATATCTTTATATTCAAAAAATACCAAAGGAGTAGACTTGCCTTTATTTGTAGTGGCAGATACTATTCTTTCAGAAACTCCCTTACCACATACCGGAGCTACCAAAAGTGCCTTAGCACCACCCTCAATTTCTTCTTTTATTCTTATAACTTGATCCTCTAAATTTCCATTTTCAAAAAGAGTAATAAAGTTAATATCTACATTATATTCACTGGCAGCTCTGTCAACCCCTCTTCTAAAATTAACAAATTTACTTTCTCCAACTTCATTTACTATTATAGATACAGGGTAAAAAACAGGTTTATTTTCTTTTATAATCCAATCTGTTGTGGAAGTTATAAAAGAAAGAACTGCCATAATAAAAATAGCAACTATAAATACTTTCTCAAATTTATAATTATTCATTTTGTCCCTTTACCTGCCTACCATTTTTAGGCATATACCTCTTTACGGGAATATGAATATAAACCTCTGTTCCTACATCAAGTTCAGAACGAATAAAAAGTCCGTACTCTGCACCAAAATAAAGCTTTATTCTCTCATTTACATTCTTTACTCCTATGCCTGAACCTCTTTTACTCTGAACTTTTTTAGTATCACTTGACAAAAGGTTGTCCATAGTTTCCTGTGTCATTCCCGGGCCGTTATCCTTTACCATAAAATACAGTTCCTGATTTTCAACCCATACCTTTATTTCTATAAGTCCCTCACCCTCCATATATTCCATGCCATGATAAATAGCATTTTCAACTATTGGCTGTAGCATTATCTTAAGTGATTCTGTATTTTCTGCATCTACATTTGGAGAAATATCAATAGTATACTCAAACTTACTTCTCATTCTAATTGACTGAATCATAAGGTAGTTTCTGACATGTTCAATTTCATTTTTAACATTTATAATAGTTTCTCCCTCACTAAGTGCTACTCTAAAAAACTTAGCTAAAGATGTAACCATTTTAACTGCTACTTCAGCCTTTTCAGACTCAATCATCCATACTATTGACTCCAAAGTATTATATAAGAAATGAGGGTTTATCTGCTCTTGCAATACTTCAAATTCTTTTTTCATCTTGAGTTCATGTTCTTCATCTAAATCTTTCATAAGCTTTTTTATTCTAAGCCTTAGCTCATTTACAGAACTTCCAAGATGTTGAATTTCATAATAACCACCTATATAAACTCTTGCATCTAAGTTTCCTCTATCAAGTTCATTAACAGACTTTTCTAGTTCACTTATAGGTTTTGTAATTCTTATTGAAATATAGCCATTTGCAAGTGAAACAAGAAGTATAATTATTATAAATATAAATACAAGGAAAAATATATCCTTTGTTAGGTTAAATGAAATGCCTAAGTTAGTCATTACTCCAACTACTCTCCAACCGGTATAGCCAACAGTTTTTATGATTACAGTTCTGTTTTGGTTATCAAATCTTTCTTCATAAGTTCCGTCCGGTTGATTTTTAACCTGCATATTATTTTCTTTAAATATATTAGCAGATACTAAACTCCCCTTTGGGTGCCAGATAATATTACCGTCTGCGTCCATAAGATAGACATATCCACTTTTCCCAAGCTTAACATTACTTATAAGTTCATCAAGCCCTGAATAATTTAAATCAATAAGTAAAACTGCCTGTTCTGTTTTGCCGTCTTTGGTTACTTCAACTGCACGAGTAAGTTTATTGACCCACTTATATTGATTTTCAGCAATGTCAAAAATATATTGCACTTCAGGATTAAAAAAGTGAACTGTATCAGGTTCTTCCAGGGTTTTACTAAACCATTCCTCTTTATTTACTTTATATCCTGTCCTAATCCTAGAGGCAGGCACAACCTCCAACAGCTCTCCTGCCTTAGAAATTAATGCTATATCTTCGACAATTACCTTGTTTCCCTCTCTTAACAAAGCCAGCTTTCCTACTACATCTTGAGTTTCGTCATCTAAATCTGTATTTTTTATAACTCCGTAATATGCTGAATTTGAAAGTCTTATTGCATTTCTTATATAGGATTCTACCGATAAATTGATTTGATTTACTCTTCCTATGCTATCTTCACGAACAGTTTTAGTAAGGGAACTCGAAAGTTTTATATACATTGCAAGCCCAAGTAAGCATACTGCAACAAGTGCTGTAAATGTAAAATAACCGTAAATCGAGTTCCTTATACTCTGTTCTTTGGTCTTTTTAATGACTTTTTCACTAGACATAATATTTTAAATTATATCTTTCTTGGATGAACCTGTTTAAAGGTAGCAACTCTATATTTTGTAGGTGGTATACCAAATTTTTTCTTAAATACATAACTAAAGTAATTTTGCTCCTGATAACCCACCATTTCTGCTATAACATAGGTTTTATAATCAGTAGTATTTAAAAGTTCTACTGCCTTATTAAGTCTTAAGTCAGTCAAATAAGCTACATAAGTCTGAGACATTTCTTTCTTGAAAAGTGTTGAGAAATATGCAGGACTCATGTGTAGATGCTTGCAAATTATTTCAACTGAAAGAGCAGGATTTTGATAATTATGATTAATGTATTCCTTAGCCTCTTTTATAATCTGCTTTGTAGTAGTTTCTCTCTTAAGTTGTATTCTACTATTAAGGTCTTTGCAAATCTCAATAAGCCACTCTTTAAAGTCTTTTACATTATTAAGTCTTGAAATAATGTATGAATAATCAGACATTGCATCGGTATTGATTTCATATTGTTGCATTAGGTTTACAACACAAGCAACTATACTAAACATATATGCTTTTGACTGTCTTACATGAACTCTTGTAGAAGTCATTTTCTGATATATATTCTCAACTACTTCTTTAATTCTTTCTTCAGGTCCAAATTTAATGACTGAAATTATATCATTTTCTTCTTTTTCATCAAACTTAAGTATTCCTACATTTACAGGTTCTACATCTTGGATATAAATAACTCCACCAATTCCTATCACTCTCTTATATCCTATTGCATCAACTGCCGCATTATAAGATTCCTCAATATTTAAAATATCTGTTTTACTATCTCCAAATCCCATAGTAATAGGTACTCCAAGTGTTCTTAAAGACTCTCTACATACATCTCTAAGTACGTCCATAAGACCTGTTTGAGTATTTGTTTCGTCAATAGCAAATATTATAACTATTCTTGAATCAAGTGCTGATGAAAAGATAGCATTTCTGCAATAAACTGTAATCTTTTCTTCAAGTAGTTTTCTCACTGATATAGGAATAAGTTCTCTATCTCCTGTAAATTCTCCAAGTACATCAATCTTATCTATTTCAATGTCTACTACTGCACATGTCCATTTTCTTGCACCAAGTAGGTCAAGTTCAAATCTTTTAATTTTTGTTTCTATCTCTTCTCTATCTAAGTGATAATGATTGCTGTTTCTAATTAATTTATTTAAAAATTGTTCTCTTAGAGTAGGTAGACTTGCATTATAGTTTTCCATAAGCATAGCTATATTTTTTCTTGCCTCTATTTCCTCATTTAGAGAATCTCTAACTCTTGTAAGAACGTCATTTAATGCCTCTACATCAATAGGTTTTAAAATGTATTCTTTTACACCATATCTCATAGCCTCTTGTGCATATTCAAACTGACTATATCCTGAAAGTATTATAACTTTAATTGACGGATATTTTTGCTGAACCCACTTTGCAAGTTCAAGACCACTCATATATGGCATGTGAATATCTGTTATAATTACATTTGGCTCCAAAGCCTCAATCTTTTCCATTGCATCTTGACCATTTTCAGCATCTCCTACAAAATCATAGCCTGCTTTTTCCCAGTCAATTTTACTTACAATACTCTTACGAGCCTCTTCTTCGTCATCTACTAACATTATCTTGTATAAGTTCATAAATCCTCCTATTAGCTAATAAGTTCTAATATTATCATCTGCAATATCTTCGGATATTTCAAGGATTTTAACATAGTATCCCTTATCCTCAGAAATCTTTATATATACCCTGTCGCCTACTTTTTTCCTAACTAATGCTTTTCCTATTGGAGATTCAATGCTTATTCTTCCTGCTAAAGAATCCCCCCTAATTGTAGTAACAAGTTTATATTCTTCCTCTTCGCCATCATCTTCAAAATAAATCTTGACTTTTTTATTAAGTCCTACCTCATCGAATTTTGTAGTATCTTCAATGAGTTCTGCAAAGTTTATAACTTTTTTCAGATAATTTATTCTGCTTTCATTTTGGTTCTTCTCTCTTTTGGCTGCATAATACTCAAAGTTTTCAGATAAATCTCCTTGAGCTCTTGCCTCTTTTACAGCCTCTATAAGTTTAGGTCTTAACTCAAGTATCCTATAATCTATCTCATTTTGTATTTTTTTAATATCTTCTTTTGTAAGTCTTTTTCCCATTCCTACTCCGTTTAAATGTCAAAATGTCATAGAGAATATATTTTTCTTCATCTTTCTTCATTATATTTTTTTATGGGGTGTTGTAAAATATCTATCTGTTGGGATTTGTCCCCCGTAGGGGAACAAATCCCACATAACAATGAATAAACTTATTGTTTTCCAATAAAGGACAATGATAATCTATTCATAAAAACTAATTTTAAAACAGCCCCACACATTGCTTTATCCCTAGCCCCTATTCTTGGTATCAATTCTTACTAAAGCTCTCTTTAATGCAATTTCTGCTCTAAGTACATCTATACCTGAATCAGGGTTTTCAAGTCGTCTTTTAGCTCTTATTTTAGCCTCTTTTGCTCTTTCCTCGTCTATCTCATCAGGCCACTCACAAATCTCTGCCATAATTGTAACTTGCTCTTCAAGTACTTCACAAAAGCCTGAAATAAGTGCGGCAACTTTTTCCTCTGAATCCTCATGTATTATAAGCTGTCCGGGGGAAATGATGCAAGTCATAGGAATATGCTTAGCATAAATACCTATTCTTCCATTGGTAGTATTAAATTCTACCATATTCACTTCTTTCTCATAGAACACTCTAGTAGGTGTTATAACTTTTAATTTAAATCCTACCATAGAGCCCTCCTAACCTTTTGCTTTTTCCACTACTTCATCAATAGTACCTACATTTAAGAAAAATTGTTCAGGTATATCATCATGTTTTCCGTCAAGTATCTCCTTAAAACCTCTTACAGTTTCAGATATAGGAACATATTTTCCATCAAGTCCTGTAAACTGAGTAGCTACGAAAAATGGTTGAGACAAAAATCTTTGTATTTTTCTTGCTCTCGATACAGTGAGTTTATCATCTTCTGACAACTCGTCCATACCAAGCATTGCTATAATATCTTGTAATTCCTTGTACTTTTGAAGTACTTGTTGAACTTTTCTTGCAACTTCATAATGTTCTTCTCCAACAACTTGTGGAGAAAGTATTCTCGAAGTAGATGCAAGTGGATCTACTGCAGGATAGATTCCAAGCTCTACTATTGCTCTGTCTAAAACTGTTGTAGCGTCCAAGTGTGCAAAAGTATTAGCAGGTGCAGGGTCTGTAAGGTCATCAGCAGGAACATACACAGCTTGAACTGAAGTTATAGAACCATTTTTTGTAGAAGTAATTCTCTCTTGTAATGCTCCCATTTCAGTCTGAAGTGTAGGCTGATAACCTACTGCTGACGGCATACGTCCAAGAAGTGCTGAAACTTCTGAACCTGCCTGAGTAAATCTGAAAATATTGTCAATGAAAAGAAGTACGTCCTTTCCACCCTCATCTCTAAAATACTCTGCCATTGTAAGACCTGTAAGTCCTACTCTCATTCTTGCCCCCGGAGGTTCATTCATCTGACCAAATACCATTGTAGTCTTATTTATAACTCCTGACTCTTTCATTTCATAGTAAAGGTCATTTCCCTCTCTAGTTCTTTCTCCAACTCCTGTAAATACTGAATAACCACCATGCTCAGTAGCAATATTTCTAATAAGTTCCTGTATTAAAACTGTTTTTCCAACTCCTGCACCACCAAAAAGACCTATTTTTCCTCCTTTTTGATATGGGCAAAGTAAATCTACTACCTTGATACCTGTTTCAAGTATTTGAGTTTGAGTTGATTGCTCTTCAAATGACGGAGCTTTTCTATGAATTGGAAAATATTTTTCTACCTTGGGTTCAGGTTTATTATCTATTGCCTCTCCAAGTACATTGAAAATTCTTCCAAGTGTCTGCTCTCCAACAGGTACTGATATTGCAGCTCCTGTAGCAACTGCATCCATTCCTCTTACAAGTCCGTCAGTACTTCCCATTGCTATACATCTTACAGTGTCATCTCCCAAATGTGCAGCAACTTCAACAGTCAAGTAAGTATTATCAGCTAGAGGCACTTTTATTGCCTCATTAATATGTGGTAAATTTCCCTGCTCAAATTTAATATCAAGTACAGCTCCGATAATTTGAGTTATCTTACCATTGTTCATGTTTTCCTCCTAATTTTAGCTTAACTAATTGCATTAGCACCTGCAACAATCTCTGTAAGCTCTTGAGTAATTGCCCCTTGTCTTGCTCTATTATAAGAAAGTCCAAGTTCCTCAATCAACTCTTTTGCATTATTGGTTGCATTTTCCATTGCTGTCATTCTTGCCCCATTTTCAGAGGCAACTGACTGTTGCAAAGCTCCAAAAATAATTGAGGCCATATATTTAGGTACTATTGCATTTAAAACTTCTTCCTCATTTGGCGAATAGTTCATCTGACTTTTATAGCTATGTTCTGTTTTTTCTACACCATTTGCCTGCTCTGAATTAAAATCAATGTCCTTACTTGAAATAGGTAGAAGTTTTAAAAATGTAGGAATATGTACAACAGTATTTTTAAAACCTGTATATGCAAGATAAATTTCTGAAACTATCCCTTTTTCAAATTCCTCTAAAAGAAGTTTTGTTATATCAGACGCATCTTGATACAGTGGAGAGTTTATAATTTCAGGATATTCTCCCACAATTTCATAACCCTTTCTTTTAAGTCCGTCCTCTCCCTTTTTACCTATTGAATACACGAGAGTATCATTTTTATCAAGCTTTGAGGATACTAATTTTATAATGTTATTATTATACCCCCCTGCCAAGCCTCTATTTGCTGTTATAACAATGACTGCTTTTTTACCTGTTTTATTAAGTTTAAGGTACTTATGATCAAGACCTGAACTTTTTTCAAGTATCGAGCTAATAGTTTCATGCATTAAAGTAAAATAAGTCTTAGACTGTTCAGCTTTACTTCTTGACTTTTGTAACTTTACAGTGGATACAAGTTTCATAGCCTTTGTTATTTGACTTGTACTTTGTATACTCGCTCTCCTACGCTTTATTTCTTTCATAGAAGCCATAGCTTTACCTCTCTTTACCTATTCTTTCTTACAATTTTCTATTGCCTTTATCAGTTTTTCTGATAATTCATCACTTATAACTTTTTTATCTCTTATTTCATTTAAAATGTCAGAATGATTATTCTCAATATATTTAAATAATCTATCTTGAAATTCAAGTATCTTATCTACTTGAATATCTAAAAGAAGTTTTCTTGTAGCTGCAAAAATTATTATTATTTGGTACTCAAGTGCCATAGGTTTATAATTAGGTTGCTTTAATACTTCTCTTATTCTTTCTCCTTGTGCAAGCTGATTCTTTGTTGCCTCATCAAGTTCAGAACCAAATTGTGCAAATGAAGCAAGCTCTCTATACTGTGCAAGTTCCACTCTTATAGGGCCTGCTATTTTCTTCATTGCCTTAACTTGAGCCGCTCCTCCAACTCTTGAAACTGAAAGTCCTGCATTTATAGCAGGTCTAAAGCCTGAGTTAAATAACTCTGTTTCAAGATAAATTTGACCGTCTGTAATAGAGATTACATTGGTCGGAATATATGCTGAAACATCGCCTGCTTGAGTTTCAATTATAGGAAGTGCAGTAAGTGAACCTCCTCCAAGTTCTTCTGAAAGTCTTGAGGCTCTTTCAAGAAGTCTTGAATGTAAATAAAATACATCTCCGGGGTATGCCTCTCTACCGGGAGCTCTTTTAAGTAAGAGTGAAAGTGTACGGTATGCTGCTGCATGCTTTGTTAAATCATCATACACTACCAAAACATCCTCTCCTCTTTCCATCCATTCTTCCCCTATTGCACAACCTGAATAAGGTGCAATATATTGTAGTGGTGCAAGGTCTGAGGCAGTTGAAACGACTACTGTTGTATAATCCATAGCACCATATTCTTCAAAAGTTTTAACTATGGCTGCAACAGTAGATGCTTTTTGACCAATGGCAACATATATACAATGTACATTTTGCCCTTTTTGATTAATAATAGTATCTACTGCAATAGAAGTCTTTCCTGTTTGCCTATCTCCTATTATTAACTCTCTTTGCCCCCTACCTATTGGAATCATGGCATCTATTGCCTTAATTCCTGTTTGCAACGGTGTATCAACTGACTTTCTTTCTATAACACCATGTGCAACTCTTTCTATTCTTCTAAAACTCTCTGTCTGAATTGGACCTTTTCCGTCAATAGGTCTACCTAATGCATTTACAACTCTACCTGTAAGTGCATCTCCTACCGGAACTTCAACAACTCTTCCTGTAGTTTTTACGGTATCTCCCTCACTTATGGCAAAACTATCTCCAAGTAAAACAGCTCCGACATTGTCCTCTTCAAGATTTAAAACCATGCCATAAACTTCATTTGGAAATTCCAAAAGTTCGCCCTGCATAGCCTTTTCCAAACCATGAATTCTTGCAATGCCGTCTGCCACTTGAATAACAGTACCTACATCAGACACCTCGAGTTTACTTGAATACCTTTCAATCTGCTCTTTAATGACTGAACTGATCTCTTCTGCTTTCAAATTCATTCGAGTTTATACCTGCCTTTTCTTTTTTCTGTTTATACAACTTAATTATGCTTTAACTTCAAGTAGTTTTTTCTTTATATTATATATTTTTGTTTTAATGCTGGAATCAACTATTCTATCTTGAATTCGTATTATAAGACCCCCTATAATACTCTCATCTACTTCAAAATTTAATTCAAATTTATTATACTTAGTAGTAGAAATTAGTTTTTCTTCTATATTCTTTTTTTGTACTTCACTTAAAGCTATTGCACTCTTTATATAAGCAATTCCGATGTTATTATATTCCTTATAAAGACCTATAAAATAATCAAATATACTTATATAATTTTCCTGTCTATTTTTATCAAGTACAGTCCTTAAAAAGCTTTGAAATTCTTTTGAAATTCTACCCTCAAAAATATTTTTTAAAATAATATTTTTTTCCTCTCTATTAATTTGTGGAGAGTTAAATATCTTTATAATTTCAGGTAAAAATGCTTTTTTTACAACAAGTACCTCTTCATATACAGTATCAAGAATATCCCTTTCTTTTGCAAGTTCAAAAAGTGCATCTCCATAAACCTTTGAAACTAACTTTGCCATGTGCTTTCACCTATCTCCTTAAGGGTATCTTCTATAAGACTTGAAGATAATTCCACACTCATAGATGAGCCTATTGCCTTTGAGGCAATTAAAGATGAAATGTTTATAAAATCATTTTTAATTTCATCTATTACTTTCTTCTTTTCAAGTTCTACCTCTTTACCGGCTCTATCCTTGATTCGCTCTGCCTCTTTTATTGCCTCTTTAATTATTTCATCTTCATTTTGTTTTGCTTTTTTTCTGGCGTTTTCCAAAATTGTATTTGCCTCTTTATCTACCTGCCTTAATTTTTCCTCATATTCAGCCTTTAATTGAAAAGCCTTTGTCATGTCATCTTGTGCAGAAGATATTTGCATTGCAATCCTTTCTTTTCTGTCATTTAAAACTTTTTTCAAAGGATTGAAAAGTAAAAAAGAAAGAAGTGCAAAAAGAATAAGCATTGCAACACCCATGATAAAAGCATCAAAGAGAAACTGAGCGTCAAACCCTATTATTCTTTCCAAAATGCCCTCCTCCTACTTGAATGGCTTTACAAACATTAGAATAATTGCAACAACAAGTCCATAAAGACCGGTAGTTTCAGCAACTGCTTGACCTAAAAGCATAGTAGAAGTAATGTCAGACTTAGCTCCCGGGTTACGTCCTACTGCAGCTGCACCATGTCCCGCCGCAATTCCTTGACCAACTCCCGGTCCTATACCTGCAATCATTGCCATACCTGCTCCAAGTGCTGAACAACCATAAATAAAATCCTGTCCTGAAATATTCATACTAAAACCCTCCTAAAATTTTTTATTCAAATATACACAAGGTATTTGAAATAACTAATTGTAAAACAACTTATAGTTTATCATTAATATAAACCATACTCAACATACAAAATACATAAGTTTGTATACAACCTGAAAAAACATCACAATAAGCATGAAGTGCTGACGGAATTACAAACTTAAATGCTAATGGCATCATTCCATACCATAGACCCATTATTATTACTCCTGACAATAAGTTTGCATAAAGACGTAAACTTATTGACAATGGGTTTGCTAGTTCTCCAATCAAATTAATTGGAAACAAAAATGGAGTAGGTTCAAAAAGACTTGTAAAATGCTTTAACTTATTATTTTTAATTCCTTGGTACTGTACAGTAAGAAATGTAAACATTCCTAATAAAAATGTAACACCATAATCAGCAGTAGGATTTCTAAGTCCTATAAGCCCACTTAAATTGGATACTAGGATAAATATAAAAAGTGTTCCTATATAATTTATGAATCTATTTCTATTTTCTCCTAATACACTTTGACACATATTATCAAGCATCTCATACATAAGTTCTATGACATTTTGAAAACCACTTGGTCTATCAGTTGCTTTTCTTAATGTCAAATTTGCTGCAATAGCAAAACCTAAAATGATAAGCATTACTACTAAAAGCGATATTGTAGTTGTGGTTATCCAAAGCTTATGCCCAAATAATTCAAATGAGTAAATTCCATGTATAGAAAAATCTACATTATTCATACTTCCTCCTTTCCTAATTTTCCTTATTGAGGAGTGTTCCCCTCTTTGTAAAATTCATGTTAAATGAATTAAACATACTTAATTATTTTTACTTGGAAAATATTTTATGAGCTAAAGGTTGTAAGTATGCTCCAAGTTTTATTCCTAAAAGTGAAAATGCTATTCCTAAGACATTTACATACTTACTTCTCCAAAACACTGCAACTATTATAATAACACATACAATCCTAAGTGTAGACCTTATAGTAACTTTTTTTCTAGCATATTCTCTATCTTTACTACTAACAGCATCTTCTATTGTAGTTGCCATATTCCATAAAAACAAAATACTTACTACAAAGCCAACAAGTATGCCAAGCTCCAAAGACATTATATCATATCCAATTTTCTTAGCAAAAAAAAATGCCAGAATTGCTAAAATAATTTCAAATATAAACAGTCCAAACCACATCTCATACATGGTTTTTTTTAGCTTTTTATTCACTCTTTCTCCTTAAATACCCTACTCTTAAGTTTAGGTTTACTTGTCATCTTTTTGTTCTCTGTATAATCTAATTCCTGACTTTCTTCTTCGGTTTTTTGCAAAACATTTTCAATTAATCTATATGCTGATTGCAAACCTGAAACCAAGCCTAAAATAACAAGTATAAGCATAATATCTATATTATACTTATTTTTAAGCCATGTTCCAAACCAAATGCACATAAAAATCGGAACTACAACTGAAAAGCCCAACTGAGAAACTAAAGAAAGACTTCTCCAAATCTCATTATTATTTTTTTTCATAGCAAGCCTCATAATCCCTAACTTCTACTAAATAGTAATATTATATAATATTTTTTGTCATTGTACTATACAAAAAACATCTATATACTTAACTAAATATATATATATTCTCCTAATTATAACCTATAATTCCAATTTTTGTCTAGTAAATGAGAACAAGAGGGTACAAATTTGTACCCCCTTGCAATGTCAGATTCTTGTTTTTATTTAATTTTTAAAGTTACTTAACCCATACTCCGTCGCCATTTACTCTGTATCCGTCAGGAGTTGTGCTATTTACCCACATATCTCCATTGGTCTTATCTAAGTAGTACCATAAGTTTTTCCACTCAATCCAACCTGTCTTCATATAACCTCTGTTATCAAAGAAATACCATTTTGAGTTGATGAGTTTCCAAGCATTTACAGGATATGACCTATCAGGAAGTGCATACCACCAACCGGTGCTATCTTTCATCCAGCTACCATTTCCTGAACCCTTATCATTGCTACCTGAGTTTGAACCATTACCTTTTCTCTTTAACATCTCACTATCAACTTCTATCTCATCTGAGATGTCCCACTCGCCATGCTTTCCATAAGCATTTGCACGAACCTTAAACTTATAATTTCCCTTTGTGTTAATGTCATTTGCAAATGAATAGCTTGTATCAGTAGTTGTTACTTCTCTTTGTTGTACATTGCCCTTATAAAATCTTACTGTATAGCTTTGAGCACTTTCTGCTTGAGACCACCTTGCAGTTAAATTATCGTCCCACTCAAGGTCTGAAACTCCAAGTTGTGAAGTATCTCCTACAAGTTTATTTAACTTAACTGTAAGAGTTAATGTATTTGATGCTCCTGATGCTTTAACAAAAGTTGCTTTCTCGCCTGCAGTGGTTTCAAGTACATAATATGCAGCAGTCTTAACCTTATCTGACTTAAATCTAAATCCCTCTTCAGGTTTAACTGTAATAGTAAATCTAGGTGCAACTCCGGCTTGCCACTGACTACCTTCCATATTAATTGCCTTGCCCTCTTCCTTAGTAACAGTATATTTTGAGTCATCAGCTGAATTTACATCAATAGTTCTATCTGATGAACCTATAACTATATCACTCGTATCAATTCTAAGTTTAACCTCTGTAATATCTTGCTTGTTATTTGATGCAAATGCAGGAGTAACCGCTCCTACTAATAAAGCTAAGGACAAACCAAATGCCATAGCACTTTTTAAAAATCTAATTTTCATCTTAATTTCCTCCTTAAAGTATATTATTGTAAACTGTTTTATGAAATCCATTATATTTTAAATGATGCCTAATTATTGCTCTACTAAAAGCGAAACTGCTAAGTTAAATTTGTTTCCACCTAAGTTTTAACTTACGACTATATGATATAGCATAATCTAACAAAATACTAGTTCTTTTAGCTTACATATTTTTACAAATTGATATACTTTTAGAAAAAAATATTAAGTTTATATTTAATACTTGAAATAACTTTTTGCTCCCCTAAACATTCCTATATCATAATGTCCGATAACATTTTTATAAAGACCCTCTTCAACTCTTTCAGAATGTCCCATTTTTCCAAATACTTTCCCACAAGGAGATATAAGTCCCTCAATTCCAAAGAGTGAACCATTTGGGTTATATTGAATATCCATGGTAGCATTTTTCGATAAATCCACATACTGAGTAGCTATCTGAGCATTTCTTGCAAGTTCAAGAGTTTTTTCCTCATTCCAAATAAATCTACCCTCCCCATGTGAGATAGGAACTGCATAAACTTCTCCGACCTTAGTATTACTAAGCCAAGGGCTATTATTTGAAACTATTTTAGTGTATACAATCTTTGATTGATGTCTACCGATAGTATTAAAAGTTACTGACGGACTTGTTTCATCTGTGTCTATTATTTTACCAAAAGGCAATAACCCAAGTTTAACTAGGGCTTGAAAACCATTGCATATACCTGCTACAAGCCCCTCTCTTTCCTCTAAAAGCCTTGTAATTGCCTCCTTAACTTTTGCATTTCTAAAGAAAGAAACAATAAACTTAGCTGAACCGTCAGGCTCATCTCCTCCTGAAAATCCCCCCGGAATAAATACAATCTGAGTTTCATTAATCTTTTTAGTAATGAAATCTATTGAGTCTGAAATGTCTTTTGAGTTAAGATTTTTTATAACTACAATTTCAGGTTCAAGCCCTGCTTTACTAGCTGCCTTTGCACTGTCATACTCACAATTTGTTCCTGAAAACACAGGTATCAAAATCTTAGGTTTTTGTATCCCTATATTTACACTTTTAATGTTATTTTTCTTATTAGCTAAAGTTTCTCTTCCTAAACTTTCAATGTCTAAGGTATTTGTGCCTACATTTACATCATTACACTTAAATACCTTTTCAAGTCTATTTTCATATAGCTCATTTAACTCTTTTGTGGTTATAATTAAATCCTTATACTTAAACTCATTTTCCACACTTATAGTACCTACAAGTTTTTTAGTTATACCAAGCTTTTCTAGTTTCAAAATTTCAAAGTCATTAGAAACTTCTACTAAAAATGCACCATAAGCATAACTAAACATTTCATTAACATTAAAATCATCATTAAACACAAAGCCGAAACCATTTCCCATAGACTGCTTAAGTACAGCCTCTGCTACGCCTCCATAAGTAGGAGTATAAATTGACTTAAACTTATCATTATTTTCAAAAATAAAGTCAAAAAGTGCAATTAAGCTCTTTGTCTGTGGCAATTCATCTTCATATTTTGGATAAAGAATAAATACCTTATTGCCTGCATTTTTATATTCAGGCGATTTTATCTTATCTATATTATCAGTAGTAACTGCAAATGATACCAAAGTCGGAGGTACATCAAGGTTTTCAAAAGAACCACTCATAGAGTCTTTTCCACCTATTGCCACAATACCTAAGTTTAGTTGAGCCTCAAATGCACCTAAAAGTGCTGCAAGTGGCTTACCCCAACGCTTAGAATCTTTTCCTAGTCTTTCAAAATATTCTTGAAATGTTAAATACACCTCATCTCTACTAGCACCTGTTGCAATTAATTTTGCAACTGATTCAACTACTGCAAGATACGCACCCTTATAAGGATTTTTTTCAGTTATATATGGATTATAGCCATAAGACATAATTGAAACTGTTTTAGTATCTTTATTTTCAATAGAAATTTTATTTGCCATAGCTTGTATAGGAGTTCTTTGATATTTGCCACCAAAAGGCATAAGTACAGTTCCTGCACCTATGGTAGAGTCAAACCTTTCAGAAAGTCCTCTCTTTGAGCATACATTTAAATCACTTGCCAAGGACTTAAACTCCGAAACAAAGTCATTATAAGTTTTTTTGTTCTCTATATTATTAAATTTTTCAACCTCTATATTAATATGCTTTTTTGCACCACTTGAATTTAAAAATTCTCTCGATAAATCAACTATGAAGTTCTCATTCCACTTCATTTTAAGCCTATTATCAGCTGTTACAGTTGCTACACAAGTTGCCTCAAGATTTTCTTCATGTGCTAGGTCTAAAAACTTTTCTAAGTTTTCCTTTTCTATTACTACTGCCATTCTTTCCTGAGATTCAGATATTGCAATCTCAGTTCCGTCAAGACCCTCATATTTTTTTGGAACTTTATTTAAATCTATCTCAATTCCGTCTGCAAGCTCTCCTATTGCTACCGACACCCCACCTGCACCGAAATCATTACATCTTTTAATCATAGACGTAACTTCTTTATTTCTAAAAAATCTCTGTAATTTTCTTTCCTCAGGTGCATTTCCTTTTTGAACCTCTGCACCACAAGTTTCAATAGACTCCAGCTTATGTGCCTTTGAAGAACCTGTTGCACCACCACAACCGTCCCTGCCTGTTCGTCCTCCAAGTAAAACAATTAAATCTCCATTTTTAGGCACTTCTCGCCTTACATTTTCACTTGGAACTGCCCCTATAACTGCACCTATCTCTAAACGCTTTGCCATATAGCCCTTGTGATATATTTCATCTACAAGCCCTGTTGCAAGCCCTATCTGATTTCCATAAGAAGAATAACCATTTGCAGCAGTAGTTACTAACTTTTTTTGTGAAAGTTTTCCCTTTATAGTTTCAGATAATAATACAGTCGGATCACTAGCACCTGTTACACGCATTGCCGCATACACATAAGCACGACCGGAAAGAGGATCTCTTATAGCCCCTCCGATACAAGTAGCCGCCCCTCCAAAAGGCTCTATCTCGGTAGGGTGGTTATGAGTTTCATTTTTAAATAATAAAAGCCAATCCTCAAATTTATTTTCAACTTCAACCTTTATCTTAACCGTACAAGCATTTATCTCATCTGACTCATCAAGTTTATCTAAAATTCCCTTTTTACTTAAATACTTTACTGATATGGTTGCAATATCCATAAGAGTTATAGGCTTTGTTCGTCCTAATTCATTTCTTATACTCAAATACCTTTCCCAAGCAGCCCTTAAGTAATCCTCCTCAAAACTTACATTATCTATATTAGTTAAAAATGTTGTATGTCTACAATGATCTGACCAATAAGTATCAATCATTCTTATTTCTGTAATAGTTGGATTTCTTTTTTCTGATTTAAAGTAGTTTTGACAAAAACTTAAATCATCTATATCCATTGCAAGCGATTTTTCCATTAAAAATGCCTGTTTCTCCTGCTCATTAAAATCTATAAAACCCTCTAAAACCTCAATATTTTTAGGAATATCATAGTTTAGCTTTAGACTTTTTGGCTTTTCTAAACTAGCCTCTCTCGAATCCACAGGATTTATAAGGTATTTTTTTATCTTATCAACATCTTCTTTACTCAGATTGCCATAAAGCATATAAACAAAGGCAGTTCTTACTAGAGGTGCATTTTCCTGTGATAAAATCTGTATACATTGACTTGCAGAATCAGCTCTTTGGTCATACTGCCCTGCTAAGTATTCAACTGCGAAAACTACTGCATTTTCCTCCGGTAAGCTATCATAAACTATGTCAAGTTGTGGCTCTGAAAGCACTTTTGCAACTGCCTCTTTAAAAAGTTTTTCTGATATATTATCTAAGTCATATCTATTGAATACACGAATATTTGATAAATTTTTTATAAGTAATGATTCCTTTATATCCTCACACAATGTCCTTGCCTGACTAATTTCAGGTCTTTTTTCAACAAAAACCCTATAAACCATGTTAATCTCCTATTTATTAATCTCAAGTGCCTTTTTGCCAATGTCATTTCTCATATACATATCTTTAAAACTTATCTTTTGTGCGTCTTTATACGCTAATTCTATTGCCTTTTCCAAAGTATCTCCAATGCCTACAACTCCAAGAACTCTCCCCCCTGAAGTTACAAGTTTTTTATCCTCAAGCTTTGCCCCTGCAACAAAGACTTCTTTGCAATCTGAAATTCCCTTTATCTCATAGCCTGTTTTATAGCTTTGTGGATAGCCCCCACTTGCTATTACTACACAACAAGCACATTTATTTTTCCATTTTACCTCTATCTTATCAAGTCTTTCCTCTCTTACAGCAAGCATTATTTCTAATAAATCACTGTCTAAAAGAGGTAGCACAACCTGTGTTTCAGGATCTCCAAATCTACAATTATATTCAATAACCTTTGCCCCTGTTTTAGTAAGCATAAGCCCAAAGTATAGACAACCCTTAAATTTTCTATCTTCAGTATTCATTGCATTTATTGTAGGGATAAATATTTCCTGCATACATTTATCTGCGATTTCCTCAGTATAATAAGGATTAGGTGCTATTGTTCCCATGCCACCTGTATTTAGACCCTCATCATTATCTAAGGCTTTTTTATGATCCATAGATGAAATCATCGGAATAATTGTTTTTCCGTCTGTAAAGGCTAAAACTGAAACCTCAACTCCACTTAGATATTCCTCAATTACAATCTTAAGACCACTATTTCCAAATTTCTTCTCAAGCATCATTTCTTTTATTGCAAGTGTACCTTCATCTTTTGTGTTAGCTATAATTACCCCCTTGCCAAGTGCCAAGCCGTCAGCTTTTATAACAAGTGGAAATGAAGTATTTTCAATGTATTCAAGTGCCTTATCCATATCTTCAAACACTTCATACTTAGCAGTTGGTATATTATATTTTTTCATAAGATTTTTGGAAAATGCCTTACTAGACTCTATCATGGCTGCCTTTTTAGTTGGTCCAAATGTCTTTATACCGACATTTTCAAGAGCATCTACCATTCCTGCTGCCAAAGGGTCATCAGGGGCAACAATAACAAAATCAATTTCCTTAAGCTTACAAAAATTAACTACTGAATCTATGTCCCTAATATCAATATTTTCACAAATAGCCTCAGTCATACCACCATTTCCTGAAATAGCATAAATAACCTCAACTTTTGGATTTAAACTTATAGACTTTATTATTGCATGTTCTCTGCCGCCACTTCCTATTACTGCTACTTTCATAAGTTCTCCTTTGCAATCATTTCCACTGCCTTTGGAAGTATTATCCACTCTGCCTCTTCCATTACTCTTTTTTGCAAACTTTCAGGGGTATCATCTTCTTTTACCTCTACTGCCTTTTGTAAAATAATCTTACCTCCGTCAGGAATTTCATTTACAAAATGCACTGTCGCTCCTGTAACCTTTACACCATATTCAAGTGCCTTTTCATGTACTTTAAGCCCATAATATCCCTTTCCACAAAAACTGGGAATAAGACTTGGGTGTACATTTATAACTTTTCCTGCAAATGTATTTGTAAATCTTTCAGATAATATAGCAAGATAACCTGCAAGCACAATTATATCTATTTTCTGTTCCTTTAATACCTCTATAAGTCTATCTTCTTCTTTGTTTGGTATTACCATATTTAAAATGTCTGCATTTTTGGCTCTCTCAAGTGCATAAGCATTTTTATTATTTGAAATTACAAGTACTATTTTGGCACTTTTAATTATTCCGTTACTCCTTGCATCTATTAAAGCCTTTAGATTTGTTCCTCCACCACTTACTAAAACTGCTACCCTCTTATTCATATTTCCCTCTAATGATGAAAAAGTCTTGCATGCGTAAAGCATAGCACCATATTATATTTATCGGCAGTTTCTATAATGTCCTTATCCCTTATAGACCCCCCTGACTCGGCAACATATTTAACCCCTGATTTAAATGCTCTTTCTATATTATCCTCAAATGGAAAAAAGGCATCAGAGCCAAGTGCAACTTCACTTACATTTGAAAGAAATTCCTCTTTTTCCTTTTCTGTAAATATTTCAGGCTTAAATTTAAAGTACTGTTGCCAATTTTTATCTCCAATTACGTCCTCATAGTCCTTAGATAGATAAATGTCTATTACATTATCCCTAGTTGCCCTTGCTATATCCTCTATAAATGGAAGATTAAGCACCTTGTCTGCACCTCTAAGATGCCATAAATCTGCCTTATTTCCTGCAAGTCTTGTGCAATGAATACGAGATTGCTGACCTGCACCGACTCCTATGACTTGACCGTCTTTTGCATAACAAACTGAATTTGACTGAGTATATTTAAGTGCTATAAGTGCAATAGTAAGATTAAGTATTGCCTCTTCATCTAAGTCCCTATTTTTTGAAACAATGTCTTTGAAAGTATTTTCATCTACTCTGTATTCATTTCTACCCTGCTCAAAGGTAACTCCAAAAACCTGCTTTTTTTCTAAGCTTTTAGGCATATAGTCCTTATTTATTTTTATTATGCAGTAATTACCTTTTTTCTTACTTTTAAGTATCTCAAGTGCCTCATCTGAATAATCAGGGGCAATGACTCCGTCCGAAACTTCTCTTTTTATTAAGTTTGCAGTAACCTCATCACAAGTATCGGAAAGAGCTATAAAATCTCCAAAAGATGACATTCTGTCAGTACCTCTAGCCCTTGCATAGGCACATGCAAGTGGACTTTCATCAAGCCCTGCTATATCCTCTACAAAATACATTTTCTTTAAGGTAGTAGAAAGTTTTCTACCTATTGCAGCAGAAGTTGGAGATACATGCTTAAAAGATGTTGCAGCAGGCATACCGGTTGCCTTTGATAATTCTGACACTAGCTGCCAAGCATTTAAAGCATCTAATAAATTAATATACCCTGCTCTTCCATTTAATATTTCAAATGGAAGTTCACTATTATCTTCCATATAAACCTTAGCAGGTTTTTGATTAGGGTTACAACCATACTTTAGTTCAAACTCTTTCATTTTTCCTCCCTAAACCCTTTTGTACCTATTAATAAGTACATCTTCTACATTAAAATTACTGTCAATATACCTTACATACAGTGAAATCTTATTATCATAGTTTAAATTTTCCCATATTAACTCGGATAGCTCTTTTGCACTTTCAGGTATATCTATAATTCTAGGTTCTCCCTTAAAGCTAGGAAGTGGCTCTTCATTATTATTATTATTATAAGTATGTAGCAAATGCCCCTTGCCTAAAAGAGTTTCATAGTTATAAAAATATCTTGCACAACTTTTCCCCAAGCTATCCATAGACTTTAATATACTAAGCTTATATTCATTCATACTCTCAAGATTTGCTATACCTGAAATTCTAGGCGTGAAATTAGGTTCATCAGGTTCAAATGTTCTAAGAGCAAGAGAGTTTTCAAAACTTCTTCCTTGTTCTAATCCCTCATATATGGTATCGGTTTGGTTTCCATTTGTAACTATAAGCATTTTCTTATACATCTTAATTGGTGTATATATTATAAGACTAGAATCTTTTAGCTTACTTTCATCAGCTGGATAGATAATTACAGAATCTCCAATCTTTTCAAATACTCTATTTCTTGAGTTTTCACTTCTTCCCATTATAAAATATGCAACAGCAAGTTTTTTACTATCCTTTGTTTTACCTAAAATAATCCCTCTGCCATGGTAATCATTATTTTTTAATAACTCTTGAAGTCTATTTTCCATAATCTAGTCCTTATCCTAATATAAGTTTTTCATCTGATTTTACTATACTACCTAATACATAGGCATTTTCACTATTTAAAATTTCAAGTGCCTTATCCACATCTTCTTTGTCTACAACCAAAGTCATTCCCACTCCCATGTTGAAAGTATTGAACATATCCTGTGTACTAATATTTCCAAGTTCTTTAATGTAGTCAAAAATAGGAAGTATTTTTACATCTTTTATATCTATCTTTGCACCAAGTCCATTTGGAATTGAACGAGGAATGTTTTCATAAAAACCACCCCCTGTTATATGGCTTATTCCCTTTACCTTAATATTTTCAAGTACTTTAAGTACCTGCTTTACATATATCTTAGTAGGTTCTATAAGTGTTTCTCCAAGACTTTTATCTTTAAGTTCTTTTATAGGAACTAATAACTCCTTTTTAGTTTTATTATCTAAATCAAAGACCTTTCTAACAAGTGAAAAACCATTTGAATGAACTCCACTTGAGGGTAATGCAATTATTACATCGCCCTCTTTCATAGTTTTATTATCTATTACATTATCCTTATCCACAATACCAACACTAAAGCCTGCTAAATCATATTCATCTTCAGGGTAAAACTTTGGCATTTCAGCTGTTTCTCCACCAATAAGTGCAACCTCGCTTTGTTTACAACCTATTGAAATCCCCTTAACTATGTCAGCTATTTTTTCAGGATAATTTTTTCCACAAGCTATATAATCTAGGAAAAACAAAGGTTTCGCCCCACAACAGATTATATCATTTACACACATTGCAACACAGTCAATACCGACTGTATCATATTTTTCCAATATAAAAGATAATTTGAGTTTAGTTCCAACTCCGTCAGTTCCTGAAACAAGCACAGGTTTTTTATAACCTGTTGGAAGTTCAAACATTCCCCCAAAACCCCCTATATCTGAAATGACATGTTTTGTCATTGTATCAGCAATATAACCTTTCATAAGTTCTACTGCCCTATAACCGGCAGTTATATCAACACCGGCAGATTTATAAGCCTCTGACATAATCTCCTCCATAATTTAGTTAAATAATCAATTTATTTCTTCTTCATAGGTCTTTTCTTTTCAAATCTATTCTTTTCAGTTCTTTGTGGAACTTGTGTCGGATAATCTCCGTCAAAACAAGCAGTGCAAAAACCTGCACTTGGCTTATTTGTAATTGGGAGTTTCTTAGCATTTTCCACTGATAAAAAACCTAAGCTATCCACGCCTATTACTTTTGCTATCTCCTCAGTAGTATGAGAAACTGCAATTAAATTTTCCTTAGAATCTATATCAGTTCCATAATAACAAGGATTTATAAAAGGAGGGGCAGAAACTCTCATGTGAATTTCCTTTGCTCCTGCATCTCTTATAAGTTTAACAAGTCTTGAAGATGTTGTACCTCTTACTATCGAGTCATCAATAAGCACAACCCTTTTACCTTTTATAACACTTGAAATAGGATTTAACTTCATTTTTACTAAGTTTTCTCTCATAGCCTGATCAGGTGCTATAAAAGTTCTACCAACATACTTATTTTTTAAAAGCCCTATTTCATAAGGAATACCTGACTGCCTTGAATAACCTATTGCAGCATCAAGCCCTGAATCAGGAACTCCTATTACTACATCGGCTTGTGCAGGGTGTTCAAGTGCTAAAAATGCCCCTGCCCTTATTCTTGCCTCATGTACAGATGCCCCCTCTATAATTGAATCAGGTCTTGCAAAGTATATATACTCAAATATACAAAGTCTATTCTTAGCTTTGTTACAATGTTCTCTTCTACTTTCTATTCCATTTTCGTTGATAATGATAATTTCTCCGGGCTCAAGCTCTCTTATTAGTTTTCCACCTACTGCATCTATTGCACAACTTTCAGAGGCAACTATATATGCTCCGTCTTCAGTCTGACCATAACAAAGTGGTCTAAAACCGTTAATATCCCTACATGCAATAAGCTTTGCAGGCGACATTATAGCAAGTGAATAAGCCCCTTTTATAATGTTCATTGCATTACTTACTGCATCTTCAATAGAGGCTGTTTTTAGCCTTTCTCTTGTTATAATATAGGAAATGACTTCTGTATCGGTTGTAGACTGAAAAATACAACCTTGATTTTCAAGCTCAAGACGAAGTTCATAAGAGTTTACCAAATTTCCATTATGGCATAATGCCATTTGACCCTTTACATGGTTTACAACTATCGGTTGAGCATTTATACGATTTGTAATTCCACTTGTAGAATATCTCACATGCCCTACTGCTATCTGACCGCTTCCAAGTCTTTCAAGTTGTTTAGGGGTAAATATTTCATTTACCAAACCTAAATCCCTATAATATCTAAATATGCCCTCATCATTTACTGCAATTCCTGCTGCCTCCTGCCCCCTATGTTGCAAGGCAAAAAGCCCATAATAGGTCATCATACTTAAGTTGCGAGTATCCGGAGTCCATATCCCAAATACACCACATTCTTCGTTGACCTTTCTCATTATTTATCTCCCATAAGCCTTTTTATAACTTCTTGATATGCCTCTTTTTCATTTCCAAGATCTCTTCTAAATCTATCCTTATCAAGTTTTTCCCCTGTTTTAGAATCCCAAAATCTACAAGTATCAGGAGAAATCTCATCTGCAAGAACTATCTTTCCATCTGCAAGTCTACCAAATTCAAGTTTAAAATCTATGAGGTCAATGTTATCTTGCTTAAGATAATCTCTTAAAATCTCATTTATCTTAAAAGCATAGTTTGAGATTTCCTCAAGTTCTTTTTTGGTGGCAATGTTAAGTGCCGCTATATGATATTCATTAATCATAGGATCACCAAGTTCATCATCTTTATAGCAATAATCTAAAACAGTTGAATTAAGTTTTACTCCCTCAGCTATACCAAGTCTTTTTGAAAGTGAACCTGCTGCTATATTTCTTACAATAACCTCGAGAGGTACTATCTTTACAGCCTTTACAACTGTTTCTCTATCATTTAATTCTTCCACAAAGTCAGTAGGTATTCCCTTTTCTTCAAGCATTTTCATAAGAAAATTTGTAACTCTGTTATTAACTACTCCCTTTCCCTCAATAGTTCCTTTTTTTAATCCGTTAAATGCTGTTGCATCATCTTTATATGATACAATGTAAAAATTTTTATCCTCTGTTTCATAAACTTTCTTAGCTTTTCCCTCATATAATTGTTTTACTTTTGTTAATGACATAATATTCTCCTTTTAATTAGTTATTATATTTTTCTTCTATTGCCTTGTTTTTATTAAGTATATTTTTTCTGTTATTTTCTCTTTCAGTAAGTAATTTCTCCGCAAGAACCTCATCTTCCACTGCAAGAATTTCAATAGCTAAAAGTGCGGCATTTTTTGCAGTATCTATTCCAACTGTTGCCACAGGGACACCGGGGGGCATCATAACTGTCGCTAAAAGTGCGTCTAAACCGTCAAGTACCTTAGATGAGCATGGAAGTCCTATTACAGGTAATGTAGTATTTGCTGCTATAACTCCTGCAAGATGTGCCGCCATTCCTGCTGCACATATCATTACACCAAAACCATTCTTCCTTGCATTAATTGCAAAATCTTCTGCCTGCCTTGGAGTTCTATGTGCCGAATAAACATGAACTTCAATCGGTACTTCATACCCCTTTAAAACCTCAATCGCCTTTTCTACCACAGGTAAGTCTGAATCACTTCCCATAAGAATCCCAACTTTTTTCATCATTTCCTCCCTTAATTTTTGAAAACAAAAAGAGAACAGCATACACTGTCCCCTTTATATCTTATTTATTAAATTAAAGCTTACACTATCCCCATAGTTACAATACACCTTATCAAAATGAAGTTTAGATAAGATATTACTTACAATCATAAACTTAATTGCAGAAAAATAGCCTTGATTATTATATTGTAAATATTGACTTCTTAGAAGATAACTACGAAATATATTTTTCATATCCACCTCTATAAACCTAATGAGAAATTTGTAAGACCAAAGTAAAACTACTTCGACATTTTGATTATAGAGTAAATATCCCTAATAAGTCAACCAAGGCAAAACAAACCGGTCAACCACTAAACTATAAATTTATATAGAAAAGCACAAAAATATTTCTTTTTATAAACAGAATATTATATATAGATTTCTTTACCAAAAATTAATACCATAAATAACTTGTTAAAAGCTCTCTAAGTTACTTTTAATTTGTTTATTTCGCTGAATTTTAAATAATTATTTTCTATTGCCGTCTTTATCAAATACTTTTCTTAACTTAAACTCAATAACTACTATAGTAGATAGCATTATAGCTAACTGAACCATAGTAAATGCAAATAGTATCCAACCTTGTGTATCCTTATCTTTTCCAATATACAAAAATGTAAGAGCTAAAGATATTATTGACATAGCTATGCCCAACTTAAACCATACCTCACCCATATATCTATTTGCATAATCCCAAGTATCTTGATTTTTCATAGAAAGTTTACTTCTATAACCATTCATAGAATTGATTACTTTAGGTGGCTTATGATTAAATATAAGTCCAATAATTATCATCATTACAGGAGTAATCAATGTTGTAATTACCAAAGCTATTATCATATTGCACCTCCAAAATTCAATTAAGACTCCTTATCTAAAACCGACTCTATTAGATAAAATATCACTGACATAAGAGTGTAACCTATGATTAAAGGAATTAATTCTTTTATAAGAAAACGTTTCATAGTTTTTCCTCCTAAAATGTTGTAGTATAGTTATATGATAACATTTTAACAGCCTACAATCAATATCAAATCATAATTGTAACAACTTTATGATAATTTTGTTTCTTTTTTTAGGGGATTTTACCTCTTTTATATTGTAATATTCTCATAAGACAAGTGCATAAGTCTTAAGTAACCAACTAATTTTCACATTTACAAAGGAGGCAATATGAAAACAAAATATTTTTTAATGAGTGCTATAACTATAAGTGTTACTGCAATAGCTATGCTTATCTATATTCCAACAGTTAAGGCTGATACAGGTATAGAACATGCTAAGGTATATGATGATGAGTATATAAATGAAATAAAAAATGGAGATAACTCACTAACCAAGACAGAAAGAGAAACTTTAGTAAAAGCATATAACAGAATCAATGAACTTCAGTCTGAAATAGATAGTATCTATGATAATATAGAAGACTTAAATATTAAGGCTGAAAGAATTGTTGATACAAAATATATTGAAGATGAATTAAATAAGAGTACTACTATCAGTGAAACTGAAAAACAAACTCTACTTTCAAATTATAAAGAAATGGATAAATTATACGATGAACTCTACCCACTTTACGATAAAAATAATAATATAAGTGATGAGGATTCAAAAAAGATTGAAGAACTTGAAAAAAAGTTAGATGAATTATTTGATAAGAATATAGAACTTGAGAAAAAGGCTTTTGGAGATTCAGACATTACGCCTGTACCTTATGATTCTATTGTAGAAAATCCTAATAAATAATTATATTTTAGTATAATCAGTATGGAGTAGAAATGGAAAAAAAACTTATTTATGCAGCTGACGATGATGTAAACATTCGTGAGATATTAAAAAATTTTTTAGAGGACTCAGGTTATAATGTTAAAGTATTTGATACAGGCGATGCCCTCTTTGAGGAATTTTTAAAAATCCCTTGTGAACTCGTTGTACTTGATATAATGATGCCGGGGACTGACGGAATAAACATTTGTAAAAAACTAAGAGAAGTTTCCAAAGTTCCTATTATACTACTAACTGCAAAAGACAGTGATTTAGATTACATTCTAGGAATCAACAGTGGTGGCGATGACTACCTCATAAAACCATTTCGCCCCTCCATACTGGTTATGCGAATTAAAGCAATTTTTAGAAGAATAGAAATGGAAAAGCAAAACACCAAACAAGATAATCAAATAGTATTTGCTGACCTTAAATACATACCAAATAAACATACTATTGTATGCAATAATAAAAATTTAGGGCTTACTCCAACAGAACTGTCATTTCTAAAGTATATGATGCAGTATTTTGATAAGTCCATACCAAGAAATGAACTACTGGATGAAATATGGGGTATAAATGCAGAGATAGAAACTAGAGTAGTTGATGAAACAGTTTATAGAATAAGACAGAAATTAAGAACTGCAAAAAGCAAAGTAGGACTTTTGGCTATATGGGGATTTGGTTATAAATTGGAGATAAAACATTGAAACATATAAAAGCACTTACTCTAATTATTACTTGTATACTTGTAACTTTAGTATGTAGTTTACTCCTGTTAGTCTTTAATATAGTAGTTAGAAAACATATAGAAAATATGGCAAAAGAGGCTATTGATTATTCTTTTCAAACTGAAGTATATGATTACTTTCCTGAGGGAACTTATCCTGATTATAATATTCCTGACAGTAGTGAGGCAAGAGCTTATGCACAAATTATTACATTGGACTCTGAGCATAACACTTTTAACAGTAGTATATTTATTTTCTATTATACCTACACGGAAAAAAAGATTGCAAACTACTTAAAGACACATTCGCCAAAGAAACTTCCATTTAGGTTGTCTATTGGCAATAGATATTACTATATATCTCAGTTAAAGGGAAAACTAGTTAAAAATGACTTTTATTATGAACCTGCTCCCCTTAACTCAAGTTTATCAGGAACTTCTGTTATATGGGTTAGTTATGTAGAGGTAACTCCTGAAGAACTTATACTACAAAAAGTTTATAATGCTATAATCTTTATTATAATCTTCTCTATCCTATTTGCAGGGGTAATAGGTGTTTTTATAGGCAGACTTATAGAATATGACAGGAAAAAGCAAAAACAATTTTTTGAAAACACTTCACATGAGCTAAAAACACCACTAATGGCTATACAAGGTTACGCCGAGGGAATAGAATCCGGAGTTATATCCGATGTAAAAAAAGCCTCTAATATTATAATCTCAGAAAGTAATAAAATGGCTAAACTTGTAGATGAAATACTTAAACTCTCAAGGTTAGAAAGTGGTTTTACTAAAATAAATATAAAAAAAGTTTCACTACAAGAAATCATATATGATTGTTTATACGAAATAGAGGCAAAAGCAGATGAAAAACAAATAACTTTAAAAGAAGAAATTAAGGAAGTATTTATTAATGCAGACGCAAGGCAACTTGAAATTGCAGTAAGAAATATACTTTCAAATGCAGTTCGCCATGCAGATAAATTAATAGAGATTAAAGCTGACAAAGAAAAATTGACTATTTATAATGACGGAGATAGTATATCAAAAGAAGATTTGAGTCATATATTTGAACGCTTTTACACCGGTAAAAATGGTAATACAGGTATAGGTATGGCTCTTACAAAAGAAATAATTAAAAAACATGGTTGGGATATAAAAGCAAAGGGACTTGAAAATGGAACTTGCTTTATTATATATTTTAAATGATAAATTAATATGTATTGAAAGGAATAAGATTAAAATGAGAAAAAAAATTGTAAAAGTTATGCTAATAGGAATGACATCTGCTATGCTTTTTGGCTGTTCTAAAAAAGTGGCGGAAACTACTGCACCAAAAGACAATGGCAGCGTATCTACTGAGGCAAAAGGTTCTGATGATGCAAAAATGGACGATTCCATTGAAACACTTGGTTCTGAGGACTTTGTAAGAGGTACTGTAAAAGAATTTCAAGGTAGCTCTATTGTTTTAGAAAGAACAGATACGGAAAAATCTTCTGAGGATAATACAATAGTTTTAAATGTAACCTCAAGTGGTTTTTATATTTTAGATGCTGAAACAGGAAAGGCATCACTAGATCTTAAAAATGGCGATGAAATTGTAGCATTTATTTCAAAAGAACAAACATTGAGCCTACCTCCTCAAGTAAATACTTATGCATTTTTAACAAATGTTAAAGATGCAGTTTTGCCACAATTTACAAATAGTATAGAAAGTGTAAATGAATCAGGCAATGAAACTACTTTAAAAGATACAGCAAACAACGTAGAATGGTCTTTTGATAAAGGTGTAAAGCCTATATTTATCTCAACTGAATCAGAGGGAAGTTTCAAAGATATCAAAAAAGGTGATAAATGTTTAATATGGTCAAATCCTGTTGCAGTAAACAAGGATAATCAGTCAGAAATTCTTAAGGCAGATAAAATAGTAGTCTTAAAATAATATTCTCTTGTCAATTATAGTGCCTTTTTAGCTAAAGAAATTATTTTTTTAGTGAAAAATGCTTTCTAAGTATTAACATTGACTTATATCCATGGTATAATAAGACAAATTTATAAAAAAAATTTGTCTTATTATATTTTAATAGATATAGGGAGAATATAAATGAATATAGGCGATATAGCTCGTATGGCAGGAGTTTCAAAAGCAACAGTATCAAGGTATATGAACAATGGTTATATAAGTGAGGACAAGAAGAAAATAATAAGTAAAATAATCAATGAAACAGGATACAAACCCTCAAGTTATGCTATTACACTTAGAACTAAAAAAACAGGAATGGTAGCTGTAATAATACCAAAAATAAGTTCCGAATCAGTAAGCAGAATGGTAGAGGGTATTTCTTCAACACTCACAAAAAATAATTATAAATTACTTCTTGCAAACACTTTTAATGATGCAAAAGAAGAAGTAAATTATATAAAGGCATTAAATGAATATAAGGTTGACGGTATAATACTACTCGGTACTCTTATAACCGAGGATCATTTAAAATGCTTAAAAGAAAGCAAAATCCCAATAGTTGTGTTAGCACAAAAAGTAGAAGATAATCCATGTATATATTATGATGATTTTGAGGCGGCAAGAAAAATAACTGAAACTATGATAAAAAACTCAAAAAAAGTTGCATACATAGGCGTTTCAAATGAAGATGTGGCAGCAGGATTTTTGCGATATAGAGGCTTTTTACAAGCTTGTCAAAATACAGGTATAAAAAAAGAAAATATATATTTTACAAATGCTAGCTTTGATATAGAATCAGGCTATCAAAATGCTCGTAAAGTACTAAGTGAAGTTAATGATATTGATTCAGTTTTTTGTTCAACTGACACAATAGCCTTTGGCTTTATGAAGTATGCCAAGGAGATAAAAAAATCAATTCCAAATGATATACAGATTGTAGGCATTGGCAATAATCCTCTTTGTGATGTAGTATCTCCAAAACTTACTTCTGTAAGCTACCCATATAAACAGGGTGGTATAGAGGCTGCAAGATTATTACTTAAAATAATGAAAGGGCATAAAATAGAAAATAAAGAAGTTATGCTTGAATGTGAAGTTGTGGAAAGAGAAAGTATACGAGAGCATTAGTTATTTTACAAATCTAAAAACTGTTGTTAATTAATTATTTTATAAGACCTCTTTGCTATTTGGGTATTTAGTAAAAAATTTCTTATTGACAACAGCTTATAATTTTAGTAAAATAATTCTTGTTCGCAGGTGTGGTTCAATGGTAGAACATTAGCCTTCCAAGCTGAAAACGTGGGTTCGATTCCCATCACCTGCTTATTTGCACGAGTGGCTCAGTTGGTGGAGCACGACCTTGCCAAGGTCGGGGTCGCGGGTTCGAGTCCCGTCTCGTGCTTTTTTATTATATAAATTTCTTGATTTTCAAATAAATCATGTTAAACTATATATAAAAAGTGCTACCGATAGACGGTTGCCCTGATTAATTATCTTAAAAAGATAACCGCTTAAGTTCAGGGCTAAGGCGGTTATCTTTTTTATAAAAATCTAAATTCTATTAATACAACTCATATATCGAATATTTAATCAAGTACTCCACAAAATTAGTCTTATATATTGTACCTAATATAGGGCTACTATTTATTTTGTCTAAAATTGCATGCCCTATTGTTATACCCGACAGTGCATAAATTAAAAGACAGGCAAGCCAAAGAAACATAAGCCCTACAAATATAAATACTCCTGCTCCTAAAAGTGGTCCTACTCCCCTATCTTCAGGAATTTTACTCATCCAATCATATTTTTTAACAACTATCTTAATTGCAAATGCAACTGCAACAAACCATATTAAAAATGAAAATATATTAATTATAATATTACTAAGAAAAAATGCTATATAATCACTTGTATTACTTACACCTATACCATTCCATATAGACTGTACATCTTTATACTTTAAAATTGCCGTCTTAACTGTATTCGGTACTCCTAAACCATTTATAAGCATTTCTGCTTGTTCCCTTGTAGCATTAGAACTTATATTACTATAACCGTCTATTTTTCCTAGAAAATTTCCTTTAACAAATTTGTCTATATCTGTTATATCGGTTAAAATCTTAACCATATTAGGGGCAATGTAAGCTGCCAAAGCGATAGCTATTATAAATTGAAATAAATACACAAGAGATTTATTTGTTCCCATTTTATGCCCCAAAGACGCAAAATGTATTAAAAACATTATAACTAATATCTCAAGTAAGTGGCTTACAAGCCACTCAACAATTTTCATTATCATTCTGCAACCCCCAAGTCCCATTAATAAAAATTTATATCTTTTTTAAATAGTGTTGCTATACAAAATGCTCCTCTTTTAAAATCAAAAGACCATTTTTGTCATATTTTTGAGAGAATAGCCCTGCGATTCGCCTAAGTATAGGTGGCTTTTCAGCCTTGTCTGCCGCCTCTTCAATAAGCATTTCTGCATTTTTACGATTTAGAGTAATGCCGTCTTCTTCCATAATCTCTGCTCTTTCATAAAGTGCATTCATACTTCTTCCGGGTATGGCACAATCTATCCTCTTTGCATACTCATCAGCATAAGCTATAAAGCTCTCCAAATCAAGCTCTTCTTCCATTGCAGGGTCGAATTTTTCTTCCTCTACCTCTTCATGCTTAATGCTTTCATTTCTAAAGATTTTTCTTTCTCTTACCTTTACAACAGGCTCTTCTTTATTTTCTTCAGGCTCAACATACTTTGTTTCAACTTCATAGTCCTTTTCAACTACATTTTCCTTTTCTACTTCAGGACTAACTTTTTTATTTACTTTAAAGTTAAGAGAACTTGACTTAGCAGGTTCTTCAGCCTTAATTACTATGCCCTCATCTTCCTTAACTTCTCTTTTTACTTTATTCTTTTTCTTTGTAGGTTTTCCACCACATAATTCAAAGACTTCAGGGAAATCTTTCTTGAATAATTCAAGATTCTCATGTGTGTCAACAAATATAAATGATTTATCAGAATTACTTGCAAAGTCCATAATCTCATTTACAGAAATTTCGTCAAGACTTCCTGCATCATCTATTATAAGGTCTTTTTCCCCTATTCTTTCAGCTAATTCAGCTAACCCCTTTTCATTTATCTTTGCTGCACTTACCTTTGCAATCTTTTTCTGTACACCGGTAACCTCGTATATTTCTTTTAACTTTTCAGCTGCAAACTTTATACTGTCATTTTTATCTTCTACTTCTACAAATGCACTCTTATAAAATGATTCTTCCTCATCTTCTTCATCAAGGTCTTCTATTTCAAGTCCCATTTCCTCATATAAGCCGTCTTTTTCATCATCTTCAAGTGCCAATGATGACATATCTCTAGCCTCAAGTGCAGCTCTAATATTTGCTAAAATCTTAGTTTTATCATTATCAGATTCTTCTTGCTCTTCAACCAAATCCTCTCTTATAGAACTTAACTCTCTACTAAGTTGCTCTTCATCTTCTGTTTGAGAGCTATACTCTCTTTCATTTCTATAATAAGATTCTTGTTCAGGTTCATAATCATTTTGAACGATTTCATCATCTTGATTACTTATAACTTCATTATTTATAATGTTATGAGCCAACTCTTCATTTTCAGATGTATTTTCTTCTACTACTTCATTTTCAATGTTGCTATCTTCTATAACTACATCTTGAGTGTTATCATTAGAATCACTTTCAGGTATATCTTTATTTGCATTTTCATTTGCATTTTCATTTACACTGTTGTTTGTGTCTTCATTTGCATTTTCTGAATTAAGGTTTTCTGAAACGACTTTAAATCTTTCCTCATACTTACTTCTATTGTCAATAAGACCTTGTTGATACTCGGTAAGAGGTCTACCCTCTTTGTTTGTTTTTAAGTCTATTGCTTTTTCAACATACTTACCAAGTCCAAACATAAGCATAATATTATCACAAGTCTTTACGCAATCCTCAGACCTACCTGCCTCATGATATAGCTCAGCAAGTTCATAAAGCCATTCTTCATCAAGTTCTTGCTTATTATATTTTTCAAGTGTCAAAATCATTTGATCTATATCAGCACCTCTTGCCCTTAAGATAAGGTATCTCAAAACATAGTTTCTAGGATCTTCAGGAGCTGAGTTATAAAATTCTTGATAAAATTCCTCCGCCTCGTCTATATTTCCCTCATTTAAGGCAAGTATAGTTAATTTATATAATATTCTCTTACCCTTAGTACCTCTTTCATAAGACAAAAGAAGTATCTCCTTTGCCTCTCCGTACTCTCTATTTTTTTCATATACTTCTGATACTACCGATAGAAGACTGGCATTATGGACACGACTCCAATCCACACTGTCAGCTATTCTCATGGCAGTTTCATAATCACCTGCTTTTACCATTTTCTTTAATTGTTCAACTTTTATGTTAAACTCGTACTTATCCATATTTAGTCTTCTCCCTAGTCAGTCTTAACCTAAACAGTAGTAACTTAATTATAATTCAATTCTACCCTCAAACGCTCTAAACAATGTAACTTCATCAATATATTCTAAATCTCCACCCACCGGAACTCCACTTGCAATTCTGCTTACCTTTATTCCTGTAGGCTTTATAAGTTTTGCTATATACATAGCAGTTGTTTCACCCTCTAATGTTGAATTTGTTGCTATTATAACCTCATCAACATCTTTTTCAAGTCTTATCATCAGTTCTTTAAGTTTTATATCCGACGGCCCTATGCCAAGCATTGGAGAAATTGCACCTTGTAGCACATGATATACCCCCTCATATCTACCTGTTTTCTCATAAGCGACTAAATCTCTAGTAGTTTCTACAACCATAATCATCTTATGATTTCTTTTTTCACTCTTACAAATAGGACATAATTCTTCATCTGTCAGAGTAAAACATTCTTTACAGTAATGTACATTTTCCTTTGCCTCTAACATAGACTTTGATAATTCGCTTACCTGCTCAGAGGACATATTTAAAATGTGAAATGCCAGCCTTTGTGCAGATTTATTACCAACTCCCGGCAGTTTTGAAAGCTCTGATATAAGTTTTGTTATATAACTACTATAATAATCCATTTATAAAGATAAGCCTCCACCTAGCATACCCATGGAGTTTTTATTCTCATCTTCAAGTTTTTTCATTGCACCATTTATAGCTGCAAGTATCATATCCTCAAGCATTTCAACATCTTCAGGGTCAATAGCCTCTTTATCAATTTTTATACTTGTAAATTCTTTCTTTCCACTAAGCGTAACGCTTACTGCTCCACCTCCCGAGGTAAAAACAAACTCCTTTGCCTCGAGTGCCTTAGCCTGCTCCTCAAGTTGCTTTTGCATCTTTTGAGCTTGTTTCATTAAATTATTCATATTACCGGGTAACATTCCTCCCGGAAAACCTCCACGTTTTGCCACTTTTATTCCCTCCAAAACTTATTCTTCTTCTATTTCCATATTTATTATATTACTTATTTCATCTTTTGTAACATATTTTATTTGAGTATTATGTTTCTTTTCCTTACCTGTAAATTTAAAATGAAATCTTTTATTTAATCTTTCAGCTACAGTTTTTTCTATTAACTCAGTACAATTATGTCTTAATGCATGCTCACAATTACTTTTAGCGGCGAAAATAACTTCTATACTTCCGTCATTTCTTACCTCTAAAGTAGTGTCTGAAAAAATTATAGCATAAAATCTCTCCATTGAGCCTACAATATGTCCCCATTCTTTACTAAGAAGTATAAAATCATCATAACTTGCTTTATCTATTTTTACAACTCTATCTTCTACTCTATTCTCTTTTTTTTTTATTTCAGGGACAATGATACCCTCTTTAATATTATCCTCTAAACTTGCTATTCTTTCAAGTGCTGAATCTAGGCTTAAATCCATTGCAGGAGTTACCATTCTTATAATTTCAACCTCTAAAAGAACCCTTTTTTGTGAGGAATATTTCATTCTACTTGATAATTCAGAGAACATTTTTATATCTCTTATAATCATCTCCTTAGAAACTCTAGCAGTTATATTTGCAATAATCTCCCTATTTTCACTTGTGGTTTCAACTATACTTGAAAAGTTTTCAATAGATTTTATAACTAAAGCATTTCTAAGATACCATATAAAATCATTTACAAACTGACTAAGTTCCCTACCTGAGATTACAAGCTCATCTACTACTGAAAGTGCTAAAGATAAATCCTTATTAACAAGTGCCTCAAATAACTTATTATATGAAGAAACATCTGCAATGCCAAGTACCTCAAGCACTTCATCATAACCTATCTTTTTATCTTGATAATAAGCACTACACTCATCAAGCAAACTAAGTGCATCTCTCATAGCTCCGTCAGCTCTTTTTGCAATTAGCTCTAAGGCTCTATCTTCTATGTCAATATTTTCCTCATTACAAAGTAAGCTAAGTCTTTCAAAAATAGTTTCAGCATCTATTCTTTTAAAATCATATCTTTGGCATCTTGAAATTATTGTACTTAGAATTTTTTGTACCTCAGTAGTTGCAAGTATAAATATAACATATTCCGGTGGTTCTTCCAATGTTTTTAGTAAAGCATTAAAAGCCCCTGTTGAGAGCATGTGTGCCTCATCGATTATATAAACTTTATATTTTCCGGAAGTAGGTGGATACATTACCTGCTCTTTTATATCTCTAATGTTATCAACTCCATTATTAGAGGCTGCGTCTATCTCAATGACATTCATAAGTTTTTCTTGTAAAATCCCTTTGCATATCTCACATTGATTGCAAGGGTTTCCGTCTTTTGAGTTAGTGCAGTTTACTGCTCTGGCAAGTATTTTAGCAACACTTGTTTTTCCTGTTCCTCTTGTCCCACAAAATAAAAACGCATGTCCTATACGATTATTTACTATTTGGTTCTTAAGAGTTCTGCATATATGCTCCTGTCCTTTTACCTCATCAAAAGTTTTAGGTCGCCATTTTCTATATAATGCTACATAAGACATTCTTACTTATCTCCAAACTTTTTAAAGCAAAACTATTAAATGAACTTCTTTATAATAATACCAAAAATTTACTATAATAGCAAACTTTGAAAAAAATAATAAATAACAATTAAACAAAAGAGTCGCTAACGATAAGTTTTTATATTGTAACCTATCACGACTCTTTTCAAACTTTAAAATATACTAAACTAATTATAAGTACATCCTGCTTTGAATAATGACTCCAAACGTTACCAAGACCCTCAACTCAGCAACGGCTGTCCTACGGCACACAAAACTTCCCCCTTAGTGCTGCTACATTCCTGTCCTGACACGGTTCAGTGGTTTTTGTTGCGTAGGGACCCTCACCTCAACATTGCTTGCCTTGGGCAGCTTTACAACCAAATACCCTAGGCAGGACATCACCCCTACTAAAGCGGATTGTAGGTATAGGACACCGCTATCTCCCCGGCTAGTACTCAGTGATATTATAATATCTAGGTAATATCTTTGTCAATAAATAATTTATAAATTATTAAGCTAGTGTTGAATTATCATCAAAACTATTAGCAAGTGGAAAATGTAGGTTTACCTTAAATAAATCTCCGTCTATCTGTATTTTAAATACTCCACTTTGCAGTTCAGTAAGAGACCTTGCAATAGAAAGTCCAAGTCCACTTCCCTCAGTAGTTCTTGAAACATCGCCTCTTACAAACCTTTCAGTAAGTTCATCAGGGCTTATATTAAGTGGATTTTCAGACATATTTTTAATTACAAATACTGCATTTTTATCCTCTCTATTCATTTCTACATAAACCCTTGAACCATAAGCTGCATACTTAAAAGCATTATTATATAAATTCTCAAGAACTCTCCAAAGTCGTCTACCGTCAGCTTTAATAATTAAATGCTCTTTTGGAAGACTTGAAACAATAATTAAACCTCTAGTTTCATATTTTTCTTCAAATTCTCCATTAGTCTGCTTTATCATATCCACAAAATCAATGTCAGTGATTTCTAGGCTTAAATTTCCACTTGAGGCCTTGCTTGCCTCTACTAAATCCTCTGTAAGATTTTTTAAATGTTGTGTCTTTTTATCAAGTACTTCAAGATAACCTAATATCTTAATATCTGTTATTTTTTCCCTTTTTATCAAATCTACATAGTTAATGATAGAAGTAAGAGGAGTTTTTATATCATGTGAAACATTTGTAATTAAGTCTGCTTTCATTCTCTCACTTTTAACTTGCTCAGAAATTGCCTTATCTAAGCCATGACCGATGTTATTAAGATTTTTTACAATTTCAGCCTCTTTCCCTGAAAATTCTTTCTCATTAAGGTGCAAAGAGGTATCTCCATTTGACATACGCTTTAAAGCATTTGCAATCTCCTCTTTTTGACTACTATTTCTATTTATTCTATGATAAAGAAGTATATCAAGTGAAACTATAATAATAATTAATGCTACAGCAGTAAGTCTATCTATAAAAGCTGTCCTTACAATTATCATGTATGTAATAACTGAGGCAAAGCCTATATTCAGTAAACAAAAAATAATAAAGTTTCTTAATAAGCCGGCTGAAAATGTAAGCTCTTTCGGATAAACTCCATATCTGTCCTTTAGCCTTTTTATATAACTATACTTAAGGAAAACATTGGACTTTATAGTTCTTACAACTGAAAATATAAGTGCTAATACACATAAATAAACTATAACAAAATCAATAGTTTTTTCTGCAAACTTCCACATGTAAAATGGAAGTAAAACATGCAAAAATCTATCTCCAATCAAATTATTTATATATATGAAAATAAGTGAAGATATAAAACATAAAAATGAATTAATCTCTACTCCCATTTTATCAGATTTATATATTACTCTCTCTTTTGCACCATGATAAGGTACTCCTGACATTATAAGTAAACTTATAATTGAAATTACCATAAATATAATTCCTGTAATCATAAGTGCTAAGCCATTAAAATATTGTTTACGGTTTACTTCATACTGATTTCTTGCATTATAATAACTATCCTTTGCAGTATATTCAGTATCAACTGCTATCATAACTTGATAATTTGAGTCAATATACTTAGATGCTAAATCCGATAAATATTTAAAATTTTCAGGAACTTCAAATAAATTAGTTTCAACTATTGGATTATCAGAACTTACAGTTGCATATTTCCCATACTTTTTAAGCGAATCATAGACTAGACTTTCATCATTTGTATAAATGTTTTCTCCATAAGCAAGTCTATATCTTAAATTTGATTTTGAAATATCTGTAAGATTTTGTGCATAGTAGTATCTTCCTAAATACACCATTGTATCATATATTAAATCATCTAAAACTATACTTGTTCCATTTGATTCATTAGTTCCCGGAGTGTTGTCATAGGAACGCCACCTTAAAATGTAGCGTTTACCTATGTCCTTATTTGTACCACTATGTTCTCCTGCTAAACTTGAAACTACAACTTCATAATTTGAGTCAAAGTAAAAACCAAGATCCTTTGAGGTTTCCAAAACATCTCCTATTGTATATTCCTCACTTAATCCCTGCCCTTTTTCTATGACAAATACAGGTTTACTCTCATCAAGTTCGCCGTCAGTTTCAAAAATTCTTTTTAAAAATACATAGTCAAAAATAGTTACTGTATCTTTTTCAAATTTTGAAATAAAAGAACTTGACTCCTCAAACTTTTCAGAGCCTATTAAGTAAATGCCCTTTTTAAAGTTTGGATTAGTATACAATAATATTATGCCCACTACAAATACTAAAAGGGCTAAAAGATGTATAATATTAAAAAACAGCTTTATTGGAGTATAGCTTAGTTTACCTTTTTTTACTTGCATATTACTTCTTACTTCTCCATTTCACATGTAAAAGGATATAACAAATTTACTGTTTTTCTACCTTATAGCCTACTCCCCAAACTACCTTCAAATATCTAGGTTCACGAGGGTTGATTTCTATTTTCTCTCTAATATGTCTTATATGAACTGCAACTGTATTATCAGCTCCTATTGCCTCTTCATTCCAGATTTGCTCATAAATCTCATCAATAGAAAATACCTTACCTGCATTTTTAACTAATAATAATAATATATTGTATTCAATAGGAGTGAGTTTTATCGGATCTCCTGCAATGCTAACTTCCTTAGTATCATCATTAATCATTAAATCTCCACAAGTAAAGACTTGAGAATCATTTTGACCTGCTAAATTTCCAAGTTGAGTATATCTTCTTAAATGGCTCTTTACTCTGGCAACCAATTCAAGAGGATTAAATGGCTTTGTAATATAATCATCTGCACCTATATTAAGTCCTAAAATCTTATCTGTATCTTCAGACTTTGCAGATATAATAATAATAGGGATTGAGCTTGTTTCACGAATCTTAAGTGTAGTTCTTATTCCGTCAAGTCCCGGCATCATTACGTCAATTATTAAAAGGTCAACTGTTGTTTCATTCATAACCTTAAGAACTTCTTGACCGTCATAAACACTTATAACTTCAAATCCCTCTCCTGATAAATAAATCTTAATCGCCTCTACGATTTCCTTGTCATCATCACATACTAAAATCTTTTGCATAAATTTACCTCTCTTTTATTATTTTATTATTGGAGTTTGAATTGACACTACCCTATATAACATAGTATCATAAATTTAAAAAATATCTATAATAAAAATTGGAAAATAAACATATGAAATTAAATAATTTTATGCAGGAATCATTAAAACAGGCAAAAAAGGCATATGATATTGGCGATGTACCAATAGGTTGCGTAATAGAATATCAAGGAAAGATTATTGCAAGGGGTTATAATCGTAGAAATGCAGATAAAAATACACTTGCACATGCTGAAATTATTGCAATAAATAAAGCTTGTAAAAAAATTGGAGATTGGCGGCTTGAACAATGTACTATGTATGTAACCCTAGAGCCATGTCCTATGTGTGCCGGTGCAATACTTCAAGCTAGAATACCGAAACTTGTGATAGGCTGTTTAAATCCTAAAGCAGGTTGTGCAGGTTCAATCCTTGATCTAATGCATATTGAAAAATTCAATCATCAAGTAGATGTTACTCTACTTGATGATGACTTACATATTGCCTGTAAAGAACTTATGCAATCTTTTTTTAAAAAACTTAGAAATAAATTATCCTAAGCAAAGTTTTGCCGCTCCATATATTCCTGCATCATTTCCAAGTGTTGCAAGCACTACTTTTGCCTTTGTATCTGACATAGATAAATATTTATTGTATTTTTCATTTACTATGTCTAAAAGATACTCTCCTGCTTTTGATACACCACCACCTATAACAATTACATCAGGGTCTATCAAAAGCCCTATATAGGATAATGCAAGCCCTAAGTATTCACTCACTACCTCTATTACATCAAGTGCTACCTCATCGCCTGCCTTTGCACAATCAAAAACATCTTTGCAAGTAAGTTTATCTCCAAGTTCTCTCATTAAAGACGGTGTATCTGTATAAGAAAGTTTTCTAAGAGCCTCTCTTCTTATACCTGTTGCACTTGCAATCTGCTCTAGGCAACCATGACCACCACAATTACATGCCTCTTTTTCCTCATCTCTTATATGTATATGACCTACTTCGCCACCAAGTCCATGTCTTCCTGCAACTATTTTACCGTCTATAACAACTCCACCTCCAACTCCTGTTCCAAGTGTAATCATCACAGCATCGGAAAATCCCTTTGCTCCACCTGCCCAAGTTTCTCCAAGTGCAGCTACATTTGCATCATTTCCAAGTTTAACAGGCATTCCCTCAAGTATTTCAGATAACTCTCTTGCAGGGTAACATTCTTTCCAGCCAAGATTTACACAAACCTTTACATATCCGGAAGAAAGTACAGGCCCCGGAACTCCCATTCCTATTCCAACACAATCTGTAAGAGTATATTTTCCTAAACTTAGCTCATATTTTATAGACTTTGCAACATCACTTATTACATTTTTGCAATTATCAGTTCTATCTGTTGGAATCTCCCACTTTTTTATGAGTTCTCCCTCAGTACTAAATATTCCAAGCTTAACACTTGTTCCCCCTATATCAACACCCACACAAATATTATTTTCCATAAATTCCTCCAACTATTATTAATACAATTTAATACTTTTCATAAAAGACGGACCTGTTATTATAAAACTATTATTATCTTTTCCCTTAGTTATCTTTGAAATTTCAAAATCAAAAGTTCCTGAGAATTTCTCGACCCCTAAAGAATTGTATATTGCACATTCATTGTTGTTATATAAGAAAAAGTAATCTCCGTCTATATCAAAATACTTATATATTTTATCTGTCTTCTTTTTAAAGACTAAAGAACCTGTATTTTTATAAACTTCTATTTGACTTGCATAGCCCTGCAATTTACTGACAAGCGCTATATATTTATCCGAATACGCAATATTTTCTATTTCTTGTTCAGACTTAATCTCTTTTACAAGTTCAGGACTCATAGGATTTCTAAGTGAAAAAATATAAATCCCACTACTTGCACCTGCAAATGAATTAACTTGATTTATATACCCTACTTTTGCAACAAAACTATTGTCAAATGGTTCATTAAAACCTGCTATTGCTTTTTTGGAATCCTCTGTATTCCCTGAAAAATCATAAAATACTACTTTACCTCGCAAAGACGCATTTTCAATATATTCAAATGAAACCATTAAAGTCGAACCATCCGGAGATATTGATAAATCTGTTGGATAACCATTTCCTGACATCTTAGTTCTTATTGTAATACCAAGCTTAGTTCCGTCTTTATTATAATAATTTATATAGCTTGAAACATTGTCCTCCTCAACGGTTGCCACTACCCCCTTTTTAGAAATAGTAAACCTTGTTATAGGATTAACTGTTTCAACTACTCCTGTTTTACCACTTTTATTATAAATACATATTTTATTTTTTTGTTTATCTGCTATTGCCAAATAATCTCCGTTTGAGGTTGCAAAGGGATTTTCCATTTCAAAGCCGTCAGTCCATATTGATCTACCGTCCTTATCGAGATATGTAACTGCATCTTTTGAATATTTCATAAGACTGCCACCAAATTTCTCATAGCCTACAAAACTTCCCTGAGGTAAATCCCTTGACCAAACCACCCTATATTCAGTAAACTTAGTATAATTATTAAACATAAAATATGCAAAGATAAGTACAAATGCCATAGTTGCGACAGTTATCCAAATAGCCATTCTACTTGGACTTGTAGTTGTTAAATCGCTTGATTCAGGTTCATAATATGCTCTACTTCTTTGTCTTATTACAACCTTTTTTTCATTTTCTAAGGTTTTTTTACTTGAAACCTCTTCATCTGATTTTTTTTTATCTACAGCCCCTTTATTCTCAGTTTCTTTATCTGAATTTTTCTCTTTATCTGAAGTTTTTTCTTTAACTTCATCTTTTTCAGTTTTAGTATCTTCGCTATTTGATTTTTCTTCTGTATTATCAGCATTATCAACATCTTTATTACTAATATCTTTATTATCAACATCATCATTAGAAATAACTTGTTTTCTTAGCTTTTTCTTTAAAAGCTCTCTATCATTCTCATAAGTTTTATCATCTTTTTTCATTCTGCCTCTTAATTAACCTAAACGATCATGATATATTTTTATTGCCTCGCTAATAGAGGAAATTTCATTCTCATTTACTATTTCTAAAAGTATATCTAATTTCTCAAAATTCAAAAAATCTTTTCCAAGATAAATTTCATAGTTATCAGTAATATATAATGCTTTTTCTTTTCTTTTTGCACTTATACTTTGTAACTGCTCATTTTTGGCTTTATATTCACTCTCAAGTTCATTAAACTTAGGAAGTTCTACATTTGTAAGTTCATCTACAATAGTCTTTTTAGTGGTACTTTCAAATGTATCCACTGCCTCCTGTCTTTTCTTTACAACAGCATTAAACTCATCTTCCAAATACTTAATTTGAGTATCAAATCCCTCAAGTTCATATATAGTATCATCTCTATCATTTACTATGCTCTTAGTTATAAGCTTTATCTTTTTCTTATTTCTTTCAATATCCATTTTTAAGCTTTGACAATATTTAAGAGTTTGTAAATGTTTTAGCTTGGTAGTATTATTAATTAAAATGTATATTCCACCAAAAACAACAACACAAACAATATAAATCAAAATTAGATACATATAGTTTTTTGCAAAAAATAGTAAATAAACACCTATCGGAATGACTGCATAGCAGATGATAAACAATATAAGAAGTCTTAAATAATCAAATAAACTTCTTGGAAAAAATATTGAATAATAAAGATTAGAATTACAAAATAGAGGTACTTTTTCTTTCTTTAGCTCATCTTTAATTCTACGTTTAATGTCTTTATTTGCAGACTTTAATTCTGAGGTTTCATCTACTATTCTTCCCTTTACTTTGGTATTCTTTTCTTTCTTTCGACTACTCTTTTCTTTATTAAGTTTATTTCTAATAGAATTTATTTCAGCATCATAAGTTTTAGTAAGTTCACTCATTCTACTTTTTAATGTATTATCTATTTTTACATTTAGAGCTTTCCTATTTGCCTCAATATTATCTTTAAGTTTTGATACTTCTAACTTTAAATCATTTTCGTCTTTCTCAAGTACAATGACTTCCTGTAAATTAGCCTTAGCCTCATTTAAGAACTCTGAAAGATTAGGTTTCATATTATTCTCCTAATCTTTTTAGTAAAACTTCTCTGTCCTTTTCATAACCCGGCTTACCAAGTAAAGCAAACATATTTTTCTTATAACTTTCAACTCCCGGCTGATTAAAAGGATTTACACCTAAAATATATCCACTTACACCACAAGCAAACTCAAAGAAATAGAATAGCTCACCTAAATAAAAAGCCTCTTGCTTTGGAATATTAATAACTAAATTCGGAACATTTCCGTCAGTATGTGCTAGTATAGTTCCATTCATTGCAGACTTATTCACAAATTCAATATCCTTACCTGCAAGATAATTCATTCCGTCAGTATCAACTTCCTCTTTATTTATCTTAACCTCATCTTTAGAAGTTTCAATATTTAATACAGTTTCAAATAATATTCTTGAACCATCTTGTATAAACTGTCCCATTGAGTGTAAATCAGTTGTTAAATCTACTGCTGCAGGAAAAATTCCCTTTTGATCTTTTCCCTCACTCTCTCCAAAGAGTTGTTTCCACCATTCTGATACAAAATGCAAACTTGGCTCATAGTTTGCTACTATCTCTATGTTTTTTCCCTTTCTAAGGAAAATGTTTCTAAGTGCCGCATAAAGTAGAGCATGATTATCTTCAAATTTATTATTTAAAGCTTTTTCTCTAGCACTTGCCGCTCCCTCCATAAGCTTGTCAATGTCAACACCACTCACTGCAATCGGAAGTAGACCTACTGCTGTCAAAACTGAAAATCTTCCACCTACATCATCAGGAACTACAAAACTTTCGTATTTTTCCTCATCCGCAAGACTCTTTAATGCTCCTCTTGCCTTATCAGTAGTAGCATAAATTCTCTTATTTGCCTCTTCTTTGCCATACTTTTCAATAAGCATTTCCTTAAATACCCTAAAAGCTATTGCAGGCTCAGTTGTTGTTCCTGATTTTGAAATAATGTTAATTGAAAAGTCTTTATCTTTAAGCATCTGCTTTAAATCATTTATATACTTTGAAGAAATAGAGTTTCCACAGAAAAATATTTGAGGTGTTTTTCTATCTTCTTTAGGTAAAATGTTGTAAAAACTATGAGTTAAAAACTCTATTGCAGCTCTTGCTCCAAGATATGAACCACCTATTCCTATTACCAATAAAACATCAGAATCTGACTTTATTTTCTCTGCACTCTTTTTAATTCTTGCATACTCTTCTTTATCATAATTTATAGGTAAGTCAATCCAACCTAAATAGTCATTTCCTGCACCTTTTTTTGAAACTAAAGTTTCTTTTGCATTTAAAACTGTTTCTTTTATATTTACTAATTCTTCTTCTGAAACAAATCTTTTTGCCTTTGAATAATCTAATCTTATACCGTCCATATATTCCTCCTCAAATATTCTCTTAAAATTATTTACCCTTGAACATTTACTAGGGTGTTTAATTAAGAAAACTATAATAATTTTTCTTAAGCTCAAATGATTACACTAATTTTGTATAATATTTTCCACTCAATGTAATGTTCAAATAGAATTATAACATAACAATGCTTTAATGTGAAATGCCTATTTACAATACTGACATAATAAGCTCTAAAGTAAGCTTTGCACAATGCTCTATTGCCTTAGTTTTCATTTGCTCAAATGTAATATTTGCAGCTTTGTCTGCTCTATCTGATATGGCTCTTATAACTACAAAATGAATATTATTTAAATAACAAGCATGTGCTATTGCTGCACCCTCCATTTCAGTACAAAGTCCATTAAAATTTTTAAAAAGTTCCTCTTTGACCTCGTAGCTAGATACAAACTTATCTCCACTTACTATCCTATCAATAAATACATTTATATCAGTATTTACTCTTCTACATGTTTCATATACCACATTACAAAGAGTTTCATCTGTACTAAAAGAAAATGTATCCATTCTAGGTATTTGACCCATATTATAACCAAATGCAGTTGCGTCCATGTCATGTTCTACCAAATCTTTTGAAATTACTATATCGCCAATTTCTACTTCCTTTGATAAAGCTCCTGCAATACCTGTATTTATTACTAATTCCACCTTGAAAATATCAATAAGTATCTGAGTACAGATAGCAGCATTTACTTTGCCAATCCCTGACCTTACTAAAATGATTGTTTTATCATTATTTAGTTTTGTTTCTACAAACTCCATTCCTGCTTTATTTATAAATTTTATATCTAAGGCACTATTTTCAAGTATCTTTTTTAATATTTCAATCTCCTCGTCCATTGCACCTATAACACCAATTCTTTTATACATATTCACCTCCAATATAATAATGACTTAATTCTTTAGAAAATATAACAGAATATTTTAACTTCTGCAATAAGCATAAGGTTATTTGTGGTAATAGTAAAAGTATGTTATAATCGCAAATAAACTAATTTGTATTAAAATAAATGGAGGAAATATGAAAAAAATCATACTTACCGGAGGAGGAACTGCCGGACATGTAACTCCAAACCTTGCACTTGTGCCTAAACTTAAGGAACTTAATTATGATATACTCTATATAGGTTCTTATAATGGTATGGAAAAAGAACTTGTAGAGTCTTTAGGCATTTCTTATAAGGGAATCTCCTCAGGAAAATTAAGAAGATATTTTGATTTGAAAAATTTTACAGACCCATTTAGAGTAATAAAGGGATATTTTGAAACTAAGAAAATTATAAAAGAGTATAAACCTGATATAGTTTTTTCAAAAGGTGGTTTTGTAACTGTACCTGTTACCTATGCCGCCCATAGACTAAAATTTCCTGTAATAATTCATGAATCTGATTTTACCCCTGGGCTTGCAAATAAAATTTCTTTTAAAAATGCAGACCTAATATGCTGTAACTTCCCTGAAACATTGGCACTTCTTCCAAAGGATAAGGCAAAACTTACAGGTACACCAATTAGAAATGAACTTTTTTTAGGGGATAAAGATAGGGCAATAAAAATGCTTAACTTTGAAAAAAATAATTTACCTGTACTACTTATAATTGGTGGAAGTTTAGGTTCAGTAAGAGTAAATACAGCAATAAGAAATATATTACCAAGGCTTTTAGAAAAGTTTAATATCATTCATTTATGTGGAAAGGGTAATTTAGATAATAGTTTAGAAAATAAGACAAATTATAAACAGTTTGAATATATCAAAGAAGAATTAAAGGACTTATTTGCACTTGCTGATGTAGTTGTAAGTAGGGCAGGAGCAAATGCAATTTATGAGCTACTTGCACTAAAAAAAGCCAATCTTTTAATTCCACTTTCAGCAAAAGCAAGTAGAGGAGACCAAATTTTAAATGCAAACTCCTTTAAAAAACAAGGCTTTTCAAATGTACTTGAGGAAGAAAATATAACTGATGACTCACTTTATAACAGTATCTTAGACACTTATAATAATAGAGAAATTTTTATAGAAAAAATGTCAAACTCAGAACAAAGTAATGGTCTTGACTTGGTTATAGAGGCTATAACTAAATTAAGTAGATAGATTAAGATAGAAGACTTTGATTGTCCTTATTGGAAAACAACTCGTTTATTTATTCATTATTGGTATTTGTCCCCTATGGGGGACAAATACCATATAGGAGTCTGTGAAAAAAAGTCTGTAAATTAATAGAAACAAAGATAGCCTTCTATGGTAAAATATAAATATCATAGGAGGCTATTATTATGGCA
>CALALP010000002.1 GCA_937925515.1 uncultured Lachnoanaerobaculum sp.
TTAATGGAGCAGTTATGCGATGTGCTTGTGGAAAAACTCTATTTAATATAGTTGGAAAGGATCACAAAGTGTATACAGACAGCACAGAACAATTAGCTATGCTAAATGATACAGATAAGAAGCTTAGTAGTGGATGTAAGGTGTGTGATTATGTAGGTTATAGTTATGCTTATGAAGATTTGGAGTGGGTGGAGAAAAGTAATATAGAAATAGGTGATAATAATTCAAAAGCACTTACAATGAATTCCTATATGTTATGCACTTTGAAACAAGATTCTAATAAGGCAGAAGTAGGTGAACACTTTAAAAACTACTTCAATAAATATAAGAATAGTCAATCAGAAACTAAGGCTAAGGAATTAGAAAATAATTTAAAGGAAGCTGCGAATATAAGAGAACAAGCACAGGGAAAACCGGGAATTATTAAGCCTGTAACTTCCGGTCAAGAATTTACCATAGGTTCTAAGATATTTATATATCCTAAGTTTATTTCAGATATTCATAGTGATAAGGATGCTTTCGATACTTATTGGGAGACTCATGACTTTGGTAAAAATTGTCCAATTGATAGTGGAGTGGTGAAAAGGTTGATGACAAGAAATTTTGAAAGAATGAGTGATACCGAGAAGTTATGGATTTATAGGTTGGCAAAGTTTTTTATATTGAATAAAAATTTTGAGCAATTAGATACTATGGTTAATATGTTTTTTATACATAAAGAAATAAATACAGGAGAAAAATGTAGTTTGAGTGAAAATTTTAGTATTCTATTAAAATGTGCAGAATTTCACATAAAAAAGTTTATTAATTTTCAGAGAATATATAATATTTCAGAAGATAACATTAAAGTATTTTTGAGGAATTATCTTCTACTTTTATATATAAAAAATACAAATTTTTATTATTCATCTGAAACTAATTCTATACTAATAGCTAGTCAATTAGTTTTAGATGATGATAAAAAAAATTATGGTAAAAATGGAATAAATATTAAATATAACATGCTTGACCCCATTATTAGTAATTCTATTACAGTAAGTACTGTAGATGTAAAAATATCAGAAACAAAAGACTTATTAGATGCCAAGGAGTCTATGGGGAGAATAATAAGCGTAATTAATAAAGAAAATGCTAGATTGAAAAATAAAACTATGCTTGGTGTAAATATTATTATAACTATAGCTTTGGGGTTAGGATTTGACAATGTTAATAAAGGGGCAGAAATAGGGACAGCACTTTCTGTTGGATGGACAGTATTAAGTAGTTTGGAAAATAATGAAAGTAGCAGAACTAATGATTCTAGTATGGTGATAACTTATGAGGGTAAGGTTGAAAGTTTATTTGATTTTTTAGAAATATTTGAAGTTAAAGTAGCATTTATAAGAGGTGGATATATAATCAATGATTTGAAGTTTATAGCTCTTTCAACTTTAGATACAGGAGTTAAAATAAATAATTTTATTCAAAACATAAAGAATATAACTATTGATGAGGAAAGACTTATAGATAAGCTAAGGATAAAAGAAAATAATTATATAGATTCAAAAGTGCATTTAAAACTAGGAGGTATGCAATTTCAGGTAAATGATACTTGTATCAGTAAGTTAAATAGGCTTATAAAAGATATGTTTATAAGGAAGATACAAGTAGATGAAACAAGGGCAATATCAGGTTGGGAAATTTTAGGAGAAATAAAGGTAGAGAAAATAGTTAATGGAGAAATTAAGAAGTTTACATCAAGCAAAATGTGGATAGATGAGCTTGCTAATAATACAGTAAATGATTTTATGGAGAAAAAATGAAAAAAATATTAAAGTATTTAAAAAAAAGGAGAGTGTGGACTGCTATATTGCTAACTAGACTTATTTATATGTGCTTTAATCCACCTGATTATGATGTTTATAATTTTTTATATAGTAGAAACAATAATAAGAATATAAGCTATGGAACTGAAGATAGTTATGAAAATTATTCCAATCGAGAAAATATGTACAATGGAATGGTGTTACAGAAAGAGGAGGGGGTATATTATGTATATAATAATAAGTTAATGCTTATGCAAAATAATGGAACTTATGTAACTGAAGTTAAGACAATGGATAAAAATATATTTGGACTTGCTAAATTAGGAGAAAATGTCATATTTTCTGATGAAAAAAATATATATAAAGTTAAAGATGATATAACTAAAATAGTTAATGTAAATTCAGATGTACGTTCTACTAATATTAGAACTTATGGTAACTATATTTATAAAGTAACAGATAAAATTGTAGAAAAATATGACATAAATGGAAAGATAGTTTCAAAAGGAGAAATCAATGATATTAATTCTGTATATCAACCTTTTATAAAAGATGATTATATAATACACATAGGTAATTTTGATGATTTAACTGTAGAGAAACCTAGTAATTATATTCTAAATCCATATTTTAAAAAATATAATGCAACAGAGTTTAGAATAGTAAAAGAGCCTGATTCAGACAGTGGATATTTTACAGATAAACAATTTATAGAACTAGAAAGGTATTTTTTGAATCAAGTAGAGTTAGGCAAGGGTAAGACCATAGATGATTACTATACATCACGAATGAGAATATCAGATGCTTATATAAGTCAGGTTTATAATAATGAATTGTATACAGTAAGTGGGATTGATAGCATTATTAGAGAAGGAAATAGAATAAAAAAAGATGAAAAACAAAGTTATTCTTTTTTTTCTCCTAGTTTATTCATCTGCAGGGCTAAAGTAGACCTTTCTATTGATAAGGGATGCTATGATACAGATTTTGATATTATATATTCAGGTTTGGGAGAAGTTAGTGAAATTACAAGTATGATGATAAAAGATGGATATATATTTTTTATAGTAGGAAAAAATGGAGAGTATTATCTATATAGAAAGAATATAGAAAATGGAGAACTAGAAAATATCTATCATTTTGATACTAAAGAAATACGCACTAATGATATTCCTTGGATGCTATTATATACTAGTAAGGATTGGATTTTTGTTTACATGAGGTATTTTAATGATATAAATAATTATGATGTAGCAATTTTACGACTAGATAATGATGGTAAAAATCCTGTATTAGTAATGAATACAGAGGGAGAAGTTGTGATGAAACCACTTGAAACAGATAAATAATAATATAAACATGAAATAATATCTAATTTAATAAGGTAAAACATATTTAATAAAAAATGTACTTTTTATAGTTGAGAAGTTTGTTTTAGGGAAAGGTTATTCTATGAAAAAATCGCTTAAAATACTAATTTTTATAACTTCTATAATAGCTGGTATTTATACACTGCTGTACTTTTTTCCACCAGGATTAAAATATAAATTCTTATACTACGCAGGTAAACAGCCTGATGTAGAAAGTGAGAACACTTATGATAGTGCAGCATACAGATCTATGGCAAGACAAAGTACAGGTTTTGTTTTAGATAGTGTAGAAGGGATTTACTTTACATATGATAACAGGCTTATGCTTATGAATAATGATGTTATAAAGGAAGTTTATAGTACAAATTCCTTTATATATGGTTTAAGTAGAATAGGCGAAAGGGTTTATTTTAGTGATCAGGATTTTGTATATGTAGGAAATGGGAGCGGTTTTAAAGAGATAATTAAATACGATGCTATAAAAAATTCTGATTCAGTAAAAACAAGGATTGCTAATAATGCTATTTATAGTTTTTCAAACAGAGAGATAATTAAGTATAATGGTAATGGAAAGGAAATGTTTAATAAAACTATTAATAATAGTGAGTCATATTATTCACGACTTTTACGTTATATTGCTGTAATAAATAATTATGCCATAACATGTAGTACATATGGGATTGATATTTTAAAACCTTATTATTATATGTTTAATAAAGATGAGGTTGAGTATTTGAGAGTAAGCATTGTACCTAAAAAAAATTTTGATTTAGAGGAGAATGCTCAAGAGTACATTGACATAGAAAAGTGTTTTGTGGATAGAATGGATGAGTCTCAGAGAAGAGAGATTGCTGATAAAGGCCTCAGACTGACAAGTTTAGTTTCAAGCGTGTATTCACCTGTAAGGTTAGGTCAATTTTATAATGGAAGACTTTATTTTATTCCTAGGTTAAGTGGCTATTTTGAGCATCCTAAAAAACCGACTGGAGTTTTTTTTGCTGAGAAGGTTGAGGATATTTTTATTTGCAGTATGATACCTAACTGGGATGCTAAGCATATATGTACAGATGTAGACTTTGATATATTGTATAATGGTAATGGTGAGGTGGACTACATCATGGAGATGCAGATAAAGGGAGATAAGATGTATTTCACGGCATGTAAAAATAATCAGGTTTATTTGTACAGGTTAAACATGGAAAGTAGTCAGGTGGAAAAATTGTATAAATTCAAGGTTGCAGAAATTTCAGATATACCACTGTATGCTGTGAATATGTATTCAAGCAAGGATTTTCTATTTTTCTATATAATATTTAATAAAAATGGTACAGGTGAACTTAGAAACTCCCCAACAATATTTAATACAGGCGATATTAAAACAGCAATTTTACGACTAGATAATGATGGTAAAAATCCTGTATTAGTAATGAATGCAGAAGGAGAGGTTGTAATGAAACCACTTGAAGCTAGTAACTAAAGTAATATAACAAAACCAACTTCCGAAAGGAAAACAGTATTAATGGACATTATATTTATAACAGTAATTATATTAGTATTTTTAAGTACTGCTTTAAGTTTACGCAGATTATTTATATTTAGCCTTGAAATCAGCAAAAATAAGTATGAGATTGGAGTATCTCTTGATATAGGAAAAAGACAGCTACAAGCCGATGCTTACAGTTTTCAGCAGATGAGAGATAGTCTTATGGCAGTTTTAGTAGACGGAGAGGGGGAAATGTACTCAGGAAAAGCTGCGGCTCTTACAACAGCGAGGACTTTTACAAAACATTATAGCCATTATAATCCGGCTAATGGAAGTCAGATATTTTTTGATAAGGTATTTAAGAGTGTAAATAGAAATATAATAAATGTGCTAAAGGGAAATAATGGCTATGCAATGGCAGGTTGTGTACTTATAGATGAGAATAGATTAGGTTATGGTGTAGCCGGTAACATCAAAATAGCAATATATAGAAAAGGTGATTTAATAGCTATAAATGAGGGACAGTTATTAAATGTGCTTACTAAAGAAAAATTAAATGACGGAAGTATAGGAGAAGGAGCAGTTAAAAGACTTATTCATTCTAAGAAAGTTTATAGTTTTTTAGGTAGAGATGATTATGAGAATACAGAGTTTAATGAAAGTCCTATAACATTAAAAAAGAAAGATATTGTTGTACTTATGACTGACGGAATATATGAGTCTATTAATTGGAAAGATATTGAAAATATTTTATCAAAGACAGGAAATGTAGAGAAAAAGGCTAAAATGATAACTTCACTTGTAAAAGATAAAGGAATAAAGGAGCAGGATAACATGGGGGTTATTTTAATAAAGGTATTAAAGGTTCATTATTAAGATTTATTATAAGAAATGGTATATACAGGAGGTAAGGGGTGAGAAAACAAAACAGTAAATTTTCTACTGCATTTATAACGGAAACAGGGAGCGAGCTTAAAAATAAAGATTACTTCGGATATATCGAGCTAGATGATTATGCTTGTTATGTAATGGCTGATGATATAGAGGATTTGGCAGATTGTGAGTCTTCAAAAGAGGCAGTGGAGAGTATAATAAGTAAATTTTTAGAAAAGCCCTCCATATCAGCTCATGCACTTAAAAGGTATCTAAAGTATGCGAATGAAGTCTTACTTAAAGCAGAAAAGTATACAAAACTTAGAGCCTCAATAGCAGTGGTTGTTACTGATTATAAGAGCATAATATATGCCTATGCAGGAAATGTAAGGTTAAAGCTTTATAGAAATAATAAGCCTTATATTAAAACTTCTGATACTTCTGTAAGTGCAGATATGGTAAAGAAAGAAACTATAAGTGAAGATGTACTTTCAAAGCATGAAGAAAGAACTAACCTCTATTCATATCTAGGAAGTAAAAGTTTTAGACCTGAGGTTTCAAAGAAAATAAAGGTAAATGATACGGACATAATCTCCCTTTATACTAAGGGGATATGGGAGAGTTTAAGTGAAGCAGAGATTGATAAGATATTTGCAGATACTGATAATGAACCTAAGAAAGCCGTAGAGGAAGTTGAACAGGGGATATTAAATAAGCAGTATAAATATTTAGATAATTATAGTATAGCAGCTATATTTATGGATAAGGTATTTATTGAAAGCGACCCTACAAAGAAGAAAAGAATAAAGAAACTTATAATAGCAACCGTTATTGTAGTGCTTATCATATGTATAGCCTTAGTTATAATGTTTTTTTATAAAAAATGGAAAAAAGAGAAAACAGAAGATATGAATTCCGACTATCAGAAGATGCTAGATTATGTAAGCTTAAATAACTTCATAAAGGCAGATGAAAAATGTACTGAGGCTTTAGAAAATGCTAAAAAAGTAAGGGACAGAAAAAAGATAGAACTTCTTAATAGATATGATACAGTGCTTGATAGCATAATAGAGGCAGATACAAAGTTTGATGATAAAAAATATACTGAGGCAAGGACTGATTATGAGCTTATATTAAAGGAAATTCCCTATATAGATAACATGGGAGCAGAACATATAAATAGAAGAATAAACTTTGTCATTTCCTATAACAGTGTAAATACTCTTTTAGAAAATGGGGATATTCTTTTAGACGCAGGAATGTATGAAAGGGCAAGGGAGAGATTTATTGAAGCTAAAAAAGAAGCTAGAGATTCAGGCTATGAGGAGGGTAAAGTACAGGCTGAGGCAGGACTTCTTAAAGCAGATGAGGCTCTAAAAGAAGGAGAAGCGGCCGCTAAGTCAGAAGCAGAAGATAAGGCAGGAAAACAGATACTTGGAAATACTTCTGCCGCCTCTGGAGATACAGCATTAAATGATAAAGATTATAACCTTGCTAAGACTAATTATGAAACTGCTAAGGAGATTTATGAGGGGCTTGGAGATAGTGAAAAAGTCAAAGAGATTGAAGAAAAGCTAAAGAACCTGGAAACCAAGATAAAAGAAAAAGATGAAATAAAGCAGGAAGCCCTAAATTATGAAACTGCCGGAAATAATGCTGATGTAGCAAAGGATTATAAGTTAGCAAAAGAAAACTTTGACTATGCCAGAAGACTTTATAGAAATCTTGATATGGAAGTAAAGGTTATAGAAATGGATAAGAAGATAGAAGATATTGATAAGATACTTAAAGCTGAAGAAAAAAGTAAAGAAAAAGAAACTCAGTTAAGTATGCAGGAAACTACACAAAGTACAGAAACTATACAAAGTAGTGAGGGAGAAAGCTCTAAAAGTGAATCCTCAGAGGTTTCTACTTCAAAATCACAAGATGAATAGTGCGTATCTAAATAATATAAAGTTATTACATTACCATAATGTATTTTAATTAGTTACCAGTTATAAGGAGTATATATACATTGTAGAAAAAGATAAATATCAGTTGGAGAAAAAGTAATGGTAGAAAACAAAGCTTTTAACAGAGCCTTTTATGAAAGCGACTTTGATATAAGAAAGTATATAAGAAAAAGGATAAAAGAAATAGAAGAAAGTGATGAACATGACTTTTCTAAAACTCTTTTATTTGAAAGTCTTTATAAAATGAGTGAAGTATTTGAGGATAGGTTTAACGAACTTGAGAGAAAAGTGTATGAGGAACTTGAAAATCCGATAGAAGAATATGAGATTGCAACAGCTGTTATAAAAAAAGACGACTATGAAGATTATATGGGAGCGTTATTGCCTATTTGTGAAAAAGACTTAGAGCTAGAAAGCATAGAAGGAAATGTAAACCTATTAGGGACTTTATATCTTAAAGCTACTGATAAAATATGCAAGCAGTTTGAAAAAGATAAGCTTAAGGTTATATATAGTCTTAATGGTACTCTTGCAAGCACTTATATAAGCGTAAAAAGAGTAAAAAGATATAGGGAGGAAGTTACAAAACTTCATAATGCTTTTTCAGAAAATGCCATAGAATGGAATACAGTAAATACGGTTTTTTTAGATAGATTTTTTGAACTTGACTTTTCTAGCTTGCCTAAAGATGCTAAAGATTTAGAGATAGATTTTAAGGAGTATACCAACTATTTAATGAAAGATGTAATGCCTCTTTGGAATGTAGAAAGGGTTACACTTAAAAGCAGAGAATTTATAACTCCAAGTAATGATAAAGTCTACTATGAACATGAAATAGATATAAAAAAAGAGGAGGAAAGTGCTTTAATGCTTATATGTCCTGAAAGTGGCATAGTAGGCATAAGACAGGAAGTAGGAAAAGTTATAGTAAAGACTGATGAAGAAAGTTATACAGATTTTTTAGGGTATAAAATAAACAACATTTATTATGAAAATGAAAAAGGATTAAAAGATATAATAAGCAATAAAAGAAAATATGGATTTTTAGGAAGATATGCAAATAGGAGTAGAGTAGTACTTCACACTAAAGCAGAACTTTACAGAAAGATAAGAGAACTTGAAATAGAAAAGTACATAGAATTTATAGACTGTGAAGCAGTAGGTTTTATAGATACCGATGAAGAAAGCTATATTTATGCAGATATGAACTTCTTTTTAGGAGCTGATTTACTTCCACTTGATAAAAGACCTGTGATACTTATGAGGTTTATAAGAACGTCAAATAGTAGCTTATGTGAGGCTATGGTCAGATATACTTTATCACAGATACAAATGGATTTTGATGAATATAGATGTATTGGAATACTTGAGGATTAAATTTTTTCTATAAATATTTAGTAAAGTGAAAGGAAAAATAAAAATGAATGGGATATGGGATATAGTCTTAAGGGCAAGGCAGTCAGGAAAGAGATTAGAAGATCTTAGATTTATAGAGGCAAGGTGTCCAAGCCCATATATGGAAAGTGCATTTGATATAGTAAATACAAAAGAGATTGTAGATACAGACATAGAAATAAATCTTATATATAGATTTTCTAAAAGTTTTTCATCACTTTTAAATGACAAAGATTTTAAATATAAAAAGACAAAAGAAATATTTATAGATGTAATACTTCACTGTGTGGCAGTATGGGATTTGCGAAGTGGATATGACAAAAGAGAATATCAGGCAGCTATTATAATAAGAGAAATTTTAGAAGAAAGACAGTTTTCTTTTATAGGAAATGATTTTTCATTATTTAGTGATAGGCAGATGAAAAAAATTATATTTTATCTTTTAGATTTATATAAGAGTAAGGACTATTTATTTATGTTTAAAAAAGCACTAAAAGAGGTTTTTCCAAAGTCTAATATATATGAAAATTCAGAGGCAAAAAAAGAGGTACTTCTTTATATTGGTAAAAAGAAAAATGAGGCTGATATAAAAAAGATAGATATACTTTGTAAACTATTTTTACCTATTTCCTATCAAATAGAAGTTTTTTGGGATAAACACTTTGGTGTTATTGGAGTAGATGAATCAATGATAATAGAGGATATAGCAGTATATTAATTGAGATTACAAACTTATATAAAGGGAAATACTAAAATGAAGGGAAAACAGCGTAAGCTGTGTTAAAGGTTATGGGATACAAGCTTAACAGGGATAGACAAGTAAATAGTACAGAAACAGTATATACAAAAGAAGAACTTGAGTTAATGAGTATAAATCGCTTAAAAGATATATGTGTAAGAGAGCATATAGTAAAAGGAATATCAGGAGATTTAAGTAAGGAAGAACTTATAGACTTAATTGCTGGATATTGCAATAGTAGTAAAGGTAAACTTATAGAAGATGAGATAGAGGAAGGATTTGAGAGATTAGCTACATTTTTGCAAAGCTCTGCTGTAAGCATTGTAACAGATGAAAACTTAAAGGTTTCAGGAAAGATTACAGTATATAAAGGGGCAGCCGTAGACTTTGCAGACGAGTATAAACTAAGTTATCAGGAGAGATTTATAAATACAAATGCAGTAGTTGTAAGTGGAGAAAATAAAGTCTGTGCTATATTTAATGTTTTAAGATATGCAGGAGAAAAGGACAGTCTTTATCTTGTAAAAAATTCAGCTCTTAAGTGTGAGGTAAGTGATAGGAAAAATTATAGTCTTTATATAATGGAAAGAGAAACTTCTAAGCATATCTATCATGAGTATATGGGTACTAGCTATGAAAAAGACCAAAGTAAGGATATTTTGTATAAGCTTAGTCTTATGGACTTTGAAGTTAGAGAGCTTGTTTCTCTAAATATGCCTGTTGCACTTGATTTTGGCTCTACTAATACGACAGTAGCAATATATGCAGACAGCTCTTACTTTAGAGAGGTAAAAGGACAGATAAAAAAAGAGATAAAAGAAAATACCATATGCCATACATGCTTTTATTCAATAGAAAAAGATGTAGCTAGTAAAGATGCTATGATACCTACCGTGGTGTCAGTATCTAAAATAGATGACAGAGGGAGTGTAGAGTATGTGTTTGGAAAAAAAGCCTTGTGGCTTGCAAACTTAAGCTATACAGATAAAGGATTTTCTGTATTTTATGATATAAAACGTTGGGTTTCAGATTTTGAAAGAAAAGAAGAAGTAATAGATGCCGACGGAAAGTTTGCCTATGTAGAGAGAATTGATATTATATGTGAGTTTATAAAGTATGTGCTTAATATAACCAAGGATAGGTTCAAATGTATTATAAATGAAGTTTATATAACTGTTCCGGTTAAGCAAAAACACACATATATGGAACTTTTAAGCATAGTTTCAAAGAAGATAGGCATAAATATTAAAATATCCTTAGATGAGAGTACAGCTGTACTTTATAGTTTTATAACAAGAATGAGAGAAAAGGGAAGTCTTGAGGACGGAAAACAGTATAAGGCACTTATAATGGACCGTGGAGGAGGAACTACTGACCTTAGTGCCTGCAAGTTTAGAGTAAGAAAAAGAGGCGACATCTATACCTACGTTATGGAAAATACCTATAAAAACGGAGATACAGACTTTGGAGGAAATAATATAAGTTATAGGCTTATGCAGTTACTTAAGATAAAACTTGTTTCAAGTCTTGGTTATGCTAAAGAAGATACGGCTAAAAATTTAATGGAAAGTCTACCACAAGATACATATAGATATATAGATGAAAATGGAATAGGAAGTTTTTACGAGAACTTGGATAAAAAATACAAAGAAGCAGAACAATATATCCCTACAAGATTTAAGGACTATGAAACAAGTACAAGAGCTGAGTATTATAGGGTAAGAAATAACTATTTCTTTTTATTTGGACTTGCAGATGAGATAAAGCAGGTGCTTTTCAGTGAAAGTAGTATAGAAGTAACAGTACCTGAAGATAAAAATGCCCTACTTGGATATTCAAGACTTGAGGCAGATAGGTGGAAAGTATCATATATAGAAAATGGCTTTAAAACTTTAGAGAGAATGCCGAAGATAAGTTTTAATCGCTATGAAGTAGAAAAACTTATAGCAGGAGAAATTTATAATGTGATGAAAGCATTTATGGAAAGACTTTACTTAAATGGAGAACTTTATGATTTTGATATGATAAGACTTACAGGTCAGTCTTGTAAGATAGGTCTTTTTAAGGATGCTCTAAAAGAGTTTGTTTCCGGAAATATGATGCACAGTGCAGGAAGTGCAAATAGGGAAGAACTTAAAATGGCTTGTGTAGACGGACTTATGAAGTATTTATATGATAGACGTACAGGATATGCAGGCTTTGATATAAAAGAAGATGAACCTGTCGTGCCTTACAAAGTAAAAGCTATGTCTTACCTTGGAAGAGAGGAAGTGTTAATAGACGGCTTTAAGGATTCATTAAAAACAGGAAGTATTATAAGAAGTCTTGAAGATGTAATTATAAGACTTTATTTATGTGATGCCTTAGATGTAAAGAGATTTGAGTATATTTTTAACTGTAAAGTAGATAGTGCCGAGGAAACAGATAGGGACATACTTGCTAGAAAATATAAAGGTTATATAAAGCAGGAAGATACAGATGATATAGAAAATGATGAAATAAAACTGTTTGTTTGGACAGACCACAGGAAATGGGGATTTAGGGCAGTGCCGGTATTTAGAAAAGAAGAAAAGCTCTACCTTGGAAAGAGTAAAGAATATAAGTTTGAAACTGATGAATGGATGCTAGACTTCTTTGACGGAGAACATTAAGTGATATAGTTAAAAATTAAAATATAGAGTTATTAAAGTTACAGTAGGGAAATGATGAGGTAGGAAAATTGAGAGAAAAGTTTGAGTATAAAGAGCCAATATTTGAAAGAGGAAGGGTACTAAAGAGAGAAGCTTTAGAAAGCATAAGAGATTATCTTATAGATGCTCTTAACATACAATATGAGGGCTATACAAATGGTATTATAAGAGGCATTAAAATAAGTGTAGACAGTAGTGAAAGGATTATAAGTATAGGCAGAGGTTTAGTAAAATTTAATGAGAAGATATATCCCATAAATGAAGTACAGAAAATAGGTTATGAAAGCAGTGGTGTATGGGAGATACTTAAACTTAAATTTGCCGATGTGCTTTTAGATAAAGATTTCAAAGGTCAGCTTATAGAAATAGTTTTAGATGAAAAAGAATGTAAAGATAATGAGATAGAAGTTTGTAGATTTAAACTTAAAAAAGGCTTTGCACTCAGGGATACATATAAAGATTTTGAAGATATGAAAACAGAGTATGACACCATAAACCTTATAAATGCCGACTGGTCAGGATATGAAAGGACTACCTTTAGTGAAAGAGTACTTAAGGTATTTGTTAAGGAATACCTAAAAACAAAAGAAGCAGATAGTATAGATAGAAGTTTTTGCTATATGGCACTTAATACAAGAGATGCATTAGATATAGAAATAATAGAAGATTATATTGGCTATAAGCTTGGGAAAAAAGTTAAAAGTAATGATAGAAGCTTAATATTTAATAACTTACTTGAGATAATGAATATGTCAGAGAACTTAAAAGTAGAAAGACGTGTATTTAATAGACCTAGGAAAATAATAGTAGATTGATAAAAGATTTAATTTGTTATTTACATAAAAACTTTTATTATATAGTTTTAAAAAGTAAAAAGAATAGTGGAGGAGTGTATGTCCAATATAATGATATGCCCCTATGGGCATTGGTTTTCTAAAACAAGACATGGAAGTATATGCCCAATGTGTGGATTCGACCTTGATACACCTGAAAAAGTTTATGTAAGACTCAGAAAAGAATGTGAGCTTTCTATAAAGGAAGTTAGACCTGTATGTGCATGGTTTATATGTATAGAGGGAGCAAGAAAAGGGAAAAGTTATAAAATAAGCTATGGTAATAACTTTGTAGGAAAGGATAGAGAATGTGAGATACAAGTGCTTCAAGATGAAAAGATAAAAGATAAACATACACTTATATTTTTTGATAAGGTTACTAATGAGGCGGCACTTCTCCCACCAAGAACAGATGGAATAGTATATAAAGACAATACGCCAGTATATGACAGGTATATTATAAAGAATAAAGACATCTTGGAACTTGGTAATAGTAAGTTTATGTATGTGGAGTTCATAGGAAGATACAAAGATACTTGGGAAGAGGGAGAAATTAAGCTAAATAAAGAAGAAAAGGACAAAGAAGAATTACAGGAGAGAAAATATAGATTTTTAAAAGGAAAAATGCCCACGGAAGAAGAAAAATATATAAAAAAAAGACTTGATAAAAAACTTTCGGTTGAGGAAGAGTTTCCTATATGTGCATGGATTGTATGTATAGAGGGAGCAAGAAAAGGACAGAGCTATAACATAGTAGAAGAAAAAAACTATATAGGAAAAGATGACACTATGAGTATACAGGTGCTTGGAGATGAGGAAATCAGGGATATAAGAGATACAGTGATAGCCTTTGATATGAGAAATTTAACAGGAACCTTACTTGGAGGAGAGTGTAAAGGATTTATAAGGTTAAATGACAATGCAGTATATGAATCAGCAAAGCTGGAGAGTGGAGATATTATAGATATAGGAAAAAGTAAGTTTATGTATGTGTGCTTTGCGGGAGATTATCATAAGTGGTAATTAGAATAGTGGTAATTAAATTTGTTTGTATAAATTCATTGGAATAATCTATATAAGAAATTTAATGGAGGAAACTAAGCTATGGGCTTAAATTCACAGGGACTGCCATATTTTTATATAAGAGAAGAAAAGTTTAATGCAAGAGGTATAAGAGTACATATTTCACCTGATATACCAAGGGACAAAAAACTTTATAATGAAAACTTTTATAATATCAGAGAGGGAAATATACTCAAGGTAGATAAGGCAGATACAGCTGTATTTCCTGACTTGATGACCAGTGTATATCCTCTTGTTTCAGAGAAGTTTATGAAGTTACTTCATCTTTATAATATAGAGATATTTTCAAAAAGAGTTGCACTAATTGAAACAGAAAGTAGGAAAGTCTTAAGCTATTATTTATTATATACAGGAGAGTCTTACAAGAAGAGTATAAATAAAGACTTAAGGCTTGCACATAAAGATGACGATATAGGGTTTATTATAAGCCTTGATTTTGCTGAAAGTCTAATAAGAAGAAATGTAAAAGGCATAGAATTTATAGAGGTGGAGGAAGAATAAATGAGGGAAAATATAATAAAAATAGATACTTTTGATGTTATAAGTATTGTAAGTTACAGGGCAGAAAATGAGTTAAGTAAACAGGGAAAGGCTGTAATTAAGGCTATTATAAAAGATAAAAAGGAAAGTGAATATATAGATATTGCCGGAAAAACTAATTGGGTAAAAGTTACGGCTGTTGATGAGAATGAAAAAGAAAAAACGATATTCTTTGGTTTACTTAAAAGCATAAAATTTGGAAAAGAAAGTGGAAGTTCTATTATGGAGCTTGAACTTATTACAGGAACTTATTTAATGGAAGATAAGAAACATACAAGAAGTTTTGGAAGAAATGAGGAGCTTAATAGTATACTTGATATATGCAAAAAAGAGTATGAAAACTCTCATTATATAATGGGAGATATTAATAAAACTTTAGGTTTTACAATGCAGTATAGAGAAAATGATTGGGAGTTTATTAAAAGACTGGCAGCCTCCAAAAAGACGGTAATTATACCTTATTATCATACACAGGGAGTTAAATATTACTTTGGACTACCTGAAAGAGATATTAAGTCCTTTACTTCTAATGATTTTAGATTAGTCATAAATAGAGATTATATAATGTATGAAGTAAGTTCAAGAGAGATATATAAGTTAGGAGATAGGCTTAAATTTAATGAAAAAGTCTATATAGTTTCAAAAGTTATATCACAAACTTTAGGAAATGAACTCTATCATACTTATTATTTAGTGCAGGATATAGCTCATATATTAAAAGAAATAGATAATTATAACTCTAAACTTATAGGAGTTTCACTTAGTGCCAAAGTAAAAAAAGTAGGAACAGAACAGGTTATGGTCAGTATAGATGAAGATGAAAGTACCAAAGATTTAGAAGGTGTTTGGTTTAGTTTTTCAACAGTGTATTCTTCTTCTAACGGAGCAGGTTGGTATTGTATGCCTGAAAAAGGGGATAAAGTAAGACTTTATTTTCCTACTGAAAAAGAGGCTGATGCTTATGTGTGCAGTGCAGTTCATGAAGATGAAGGCAGTGGCATAAGAAATAATCCTGAGAATAAGATTTGGAGAAATAAGTATGGCAAAGAGATTAGGCTAACCCCTGATAGTATATCTATAACCAATAATATGGGAGATTATATAGAAATTTCTGATGATGAAGGTATTAAGATATTAAGTAAAGGTAATATAAGTATAAGAGCTAAGGATACTATTGAAATAAGCAGTGAGGACTCTAATATATCCTTAACAGCAGATAAAAGGATTATGCTATTACAAGAAGATACGCAGATTATTCTAAAGGACGGAATAAGAGTAAGTGGAAATGGAGTTAATATAAGTTAATTTTAGGAAACTTAACATTATATTCTAAAATAGTTTATGAAAAACAGTCTTTAGAATATATAAAAGCTATTGATAGGAGAAATGTATGTTAATAACACAAGAATTAAGTATTGAAACTGAATTACCGATATTTCAGGTAGAAGGCTTTGCAGTAGAAGTAAGACCTAATGAGCATATCAAATGTAAAATGTATGGAATATTAAATACAAATGATATAAAAGGACTTGTTTATCTGAATGAAGAGGGGACAGATATAAGTATAAAATATAAAGGGGTTAGTATTTTTAGAGGAGTAGTAGGAGATATAAAGATAAATTCAGTAGCAAACATACATAATTTTGAGCTTACTGCTTATTCATACAGTAAAAAGCTTGATAGAGAAAAGGAAACCAAGCTTTTTCAGGATATAAATAAAAGCTATGAGGAACTTATCAAATACAGTGCAAGAAAATATGCAGGAAATATCATTGCAAATATAAGAGATAGAAAGATAGAAAAGCCAATACTCTGTTATAAAGAAACTGCATGGGAATTTATAAAAAGAATGACAGCAGATTTAAGAACCTTTATCTATCCTGATACAGTTACAAAAAGTCCTAATATATGGCTTGGACTTAGAGAAGGTGAGAATATAAATAAAGAAGATATAATACTTGAAAGTATAAAGCTTGAAAAACATAATGACAATGACAGAATTATATATGCTTTCAAGTCATATATAAGTTATAAAATAGGTGATGAGCTAAAGGATAGTGGAAAGAATTTAACAGTATATGAAAAAAAGGTAGAGTTTAGTTGGCTTTCATTTGGAGCTGGAGGAATTGGAATATCAAGCATAGCAAAAGAATCAATAAAGGTACTGGCGGGATATATTGGTTTGGCATTGTCTGTAATAGCTTTAATATTGGCGTATACTCCTAAACCAGTAATAGAAAGACTTAGAGATGAAGTAGCAAGAAATCCAGATACATTTATTAAGGTTGTATTATTTGATGTAATCATAAATCAAGAAGCTGATAGAGATAATTATAATATACAAAAATTTAAGGTCAAAAAATATCCTGAATATGAGAACAAAAAAATAAATATATATGGAGAAAAGTATCTTCTAGGAGGTTTTGAGCTGTTAAAGAATATAGGAAATTCATATAATGCGAAAATAAAGAAATAAATAGATAAGGTTTTTAAAGAAATAGAAGAAAATTATGGAGAAAAAAAAGAGATAAAGTCAACTAATAGTAAGAAAAAGGCTGAAAATACAAAGGAAATTAAAGGTCAAAAGATAAATAATGGCAACAAAATAACAGATAATAAAACTAAAGCTAATAATACAAAATCAGCAGACAATAAAACTAAAGCTAATAATACAAAATTAACAGATAATAAGACTAAAGCTAATAATACAAAATCAGTAGACAATAAAACTAAAACTGATAATACAAAATCAACAGATAATAGAACTAAAGCTAATAATACAAAATCAGTAGACAATAAAACTAAAAATAATAATACAAAATCAACAGATAATAAAGCTAAAGCTAATAACACAAAATCAGCAAATAATAAAAAGGATAGTAAAAATGAAACTAAAAATACAAAATCAAAAAATAATAAAAAGCAAGCCAAAAAGTAAGCAAATTACTTTTGCTGTTATATTAGTTTTATTGTTATATCTAATTATTTCCAACCTAAAATGCAGACCAATTATATCTGGGGATACCTTAGTTAAGCTACAAAGTGGTATTCTTGAAAGAAGAGAGGATATTACAGAATTTAATGTTCCTGAAGGAATAAAATATATAGGTGCATTTGCTTTTTATGGCTGTACAAGTTTAGAGAATGTTACTTTACCAAGTACAGTTGAGAGCATAAGGTGGAAGGCATTTTGTAACTGTATAAACTTAGAAGAAATAAACTTACCAGATGGCTTAGAAGTCATAGAAAATGGAGCTTTTCTGAATTGTGAATCAATAAAAAAGATTAAGTTACCACAAAAGCTAACCATTATTGAAGATAATACCTTTTCAGATTGCACTTCACTGGAAAGCATTGATTTTCCACAGAACTTGGATGAAATAGGAGTAAGTGCTTTTAGTAACTGTGAAAGCTTAAAAGAAGTGAACTTGCCAGATGACATAAGTAATATTGAGTATGAAGCATTTCGGGGGTGCATGAATTTAAGTAAAGTTAAATTACCACAAAATATTAAAAGTATTGATAAAACTTCTTTTAATGGCACAGCCTTTATAAATAAAATAAAAGCTGATGAAAATGGTTGTATATATTATGGAAATGTACTTCTAAAATGTCTGTCTCTAAAGGAACATATAGATGTAAAGAATACTACCAGAATTATAATGGGTGGGGCATTTGAGGATAATAAAAAAATTAAAGAAGTCATTTTACCTGAGGGTATAATAGGAATAGGAGACTATGTATTTAAAGGTTGTGATAACTTAGAAAGTATAAATTTATCATCAAATATTGAAAGAATTGGAATGGATAGCTTTGAAAATACCAAGTATTTAAACAATATGTCAACAGATGAGTATGGATGTAAATATGTAGGAAACTTATTGCTTGCATATGTAGACAGAGAAATTAATGAAATAAAAATAAAGGAAGGTACAAAGTTAATTGCTGGTAATGTATTTTATAATACTGAAAACATTAAAGAAATATATATACCAAAAAGTGTGCAGTATATTGGAGATCAAGCTTTTAGTATGTGTTCTAATATAGAAAAAGTTGAATTTGAAGAAGGCAGTAAATTGGAAAGTATTGAAAATTATATGTTTTTTAGTAGTAGTTTAAGAGTTATTAATTTACCTCATAGTTTAAAGAAAATATCACGTCATGCTTTTGGCATTTGTAATAATTTAGAAACTATAATAATACCAGAAAATGTATAATATATAGAGGTTTGGACATTTATAGAATGTCTATCGCTTAAAAGGATAGAACTTCCAAAAAGTTTAGAGGGGAAGTATTATTGGATTTCTGATAGACCAAAACCTAAAATTGTGTTTTATTAAACTGTTATTGATTATTATTGAAAATTAAATGTAATGTTTAACAATATGGAAACTTTGGTGTAATAGCCTATAAATAAGAAACTAAAATCAAAAGTTAAATGATTTTTATCAGTAAGTAAACTGGAGGTAAGAAAATGGCAGGGAATGATGAAGGACTTGATGAGATGTATGAATATCAACAGTTGCTAGGAAGAGGTGGCGAAGAGTGTGTAGTGAGAGGTGCAAATATTAAATGTGATCAAGGAACAGATACTTGTATACTACAACTACCTCAAGATCATGGGGTATATACAGCAGATAGTCGTCCTTTAATAAATATTCAAGATAAAGATAGGATAAATATATCTGGCTTTGGGAAATGCAGAGTAACTGGTAAGCTGTGTACTCCCTCACTTACTCCTTGGACAGTAAAATCAGAGAATTATATAACAGATGATACAGAAATAGGAAGACTAGGGTATGCTGTTGAAGTAGGTGATACCGCAACTTGCTATCATGGAGGGAGTGTTAGTATTATCACATCAGGTCAGACTTCACCAAGTTTTGGCGAAACAAATCTAGGAGAAGTTATTGAAATAGTGGAAAATGTGGAAGGTAGTTGGAGTAATAAAGAGAAAGGTCATGATTTTTTAGGACATATAAGTGTAAGTAACTATGGTTTGTATAATTTTGGAATAGACTGTAAGGATGGTGAAGTCAATGGAAGTTCAGGAAGTCTTTTTCTATATGCGAAGGATAACAAAAAACTTAAATATATGGGGGCATATGAAATAAAGAGACGAAACTTTACTAAGAAAGCCAAAATTGCAGGAAACATAAAATTATTTAATACTTGGGTAGAATTTATTCTTTCACCAGGTCATGACTATTATATTGAACTTGATTGCCCTGGTATAAATAAAATATCATATTGGTTAGTAGGAAATCAGGAAATTGAAACAATAGGTAATAGCTATTCATCAGGAATTTGGATTTTTAATGATGTTATAAAGAAAAAGGAACCATATTTATATGCACATGAAAGGTCTAAAAGGCAAGAAACAGGAGGAAAAGGAATTCCTATTGTAATTATGTATTTAACTAGAGGATACAGTATAATAATTAGAGCATTAATTGGGGAGAAACTATTAAAAAAACAAGATAAAACATCAGATGTTGCAAATAAATCTAGTTTAGCCTCTCTTTTAATTGGAGCTTTGGAATCAGCTGCACCTAAAACATTATCAACTTTAAACCTTCCTTTATCTTTTACTGGAACAACATTGTCTGTAATGGCAACTCTAATATCGTTTCTTCCCAGACCATTGTTAGAAAGATTAAGGGGAGAATTGGATAGATTAAGCAGTAGTTATACAAAAATATTCTTATATGATACAAATCCAGGTACTGAGATAATAGTAGGGGATTATTATATGCAAGAGTTAAAAGTTGAAAAACATCCTGAATATGAAAATGTGGTAACAGATATATTTGGAGAAAAATATTGGTTGGGAGAATTTAAATTATTAGAAAAGTTTGATGAAACTCCACTGTTAAACGCATCTGACAGTTTAAGGAATATCCTAGAAGATTTAGATAGTAATATAGATTATGGAGATTGATGGGATGAAATTGGAAATGAAAGATAAAATTAGGTATATTGCTTACCTTATCGCTGGTGTAATTGTATTAGTATATTTTTTTATACATGCAAAATGTAGAGCGTTAATTAAAAATGGAGTATTCTATGGAATAGAAGATGGTTTTGAAGAGAAGAGGGAAAGTTTAATAGAATTTAAAATTCCTAATGGAGTGGTTAGTATTGGTGAATATGCTTTTTTAGGTTGTAGAAATCTGAGAAAAATTGAATTTACAGATACAGTTGAAAGTATAGGAATTGGGGCATTTGGAAACTGTGAGTCATTAGAAAAATTGGAATTGTCTAATAATTTAAAAGATATAGGAGCAGCAAGTTTTTATGGTTGTAGTTCTTTAGAAAGTATTATTTTTCCAGATGATTTGAAGAAAATAGGAGAGTCAAGCTTTAGAGAGTGTACAAACTTAAAAAAGATAATTTTACCAAATAGTTTAGAAAGTATTGGCGAGTTTGCATTTGAGAACTGTACTAATTTGAGAGAAGTTAAGATGTCAGATAGTGTAAGTAAGGTTGGTGAAGATATATTTGAGGGGACAGAATTTATAAATAGTCTTAAACCAGATGAGTATGGTTGCATTTATCTAGGGAATTTGCTCTTAAAAGCAAATGATACTAAAGAATATGTCAAGATAAAAGATTCTACAAAGACTATTGTAGCAAAGGCATTTATTAATAATAGAATAATAAAAAATGTTGATTTACCACTTGGACTTATAGAGATAGAAGATAGTACCTTTGAAGGTTGTATAAATTTGGAGTCAATAATTATACCACAAGGTGTTAAATATTTAGGAGAATATGCTTTCCTAAATTCAGGGCTAAAAAGAGTAGTATTACCAGCCGGATTGGAAGAAATATCTTATGGAGCATTTAAAGATTGTTATAATTTAGTAGAAATTAATTTACCCTCTAGTATTATAGATATTAAAGGAGGGAGTTTTTATGGAACTAAGTATTTAGATAGTATAAAAGAGGATGAATATGGGTGTAAGTACCAAGAAAATATTTTACTTGAATATACAGGTAAAAGTGCTGAGAAAATAGAGATAAAAGCCGGAACAAGATTAATAGCAGGAAGTGCATTTAATAATGCAGAGAGTATAAAAGAGGTATATATACCTAAGAGTGTAGAGCATATAGGAAGATATACATTTACTAAATGTCATAATTTAGAAAAAGTTGAGTTTGAAGAAGATGGTAAATTAACAACTGTAAAAGGACATTCATTTGATTTATGCAGCAATTTGAAGGAAATAAAATTACCAAAAAATATTAAAACAATATCAGAATATGCCTTTTTTGCTTGTGGTGTTGAAACTTTAAGAATACCGGAGAAAGTGGAGGATATGGATTTATGGGCTATTGCACAATGTCTTTCATTAAAAAGAATAGAACTTCCTAAGAGTTTAAAGGGAAAATATTATTATCCTGATTATAGACCAAAAATAGATTTAGTATTTTATTGAATTTATTTTTTAGATAACAAGTATTTAATTAAGATTAGTAAGGGGTACTTATGGACAATTATATTGATGAAAAAATAATACCAATAAAGGTAAGTAACACCGATGAATCTCAACAATCCCTAGAAGAGGGATACTATATATCAGGCAGGCTTGAAACCTTTTCTAAGGAAAAGTATTTTGAGGGTTTAATATCAGCCTATGTTCCTGATTCATTTATAAATATGCCTGATGAGGTTAAGGAGATAAAATATCCTACCAATTTTAGACCTGATATAATAAAAACCAATCTTTTAGGAGATATAGATTTAAGCTTTAGTCTTCTTACAAATGTAGAAAAAATTGATGTAGAAGTAATGGCAGTAGATTTTATGAATCTTCTTAGAAAAGCTCATAAGGGAATAAAGCTTGGGGATTTAAACTGTTTAAATAAAGAGGGTTTTATAGAAATGAGATACTTTGATTTTACCTTAATGGGAGTAGATGAAAGGTTATATCACCTAATAGCTATGGGAGAGGTTAATGAAAAAGTACTTCAAGTAACTTTTAATTGTAGAGAAAATGATATTTATAAATGGAAAAGGGCAGTTATGGATATATTTGGAAGTATTGAATATAGGGGCAGGTAACTTATGGAAGAGAAAGCTTTTTTAGAAAAACACTTAAAAAAATTTAAGTATAAATGGATTACTGATAAGATACATTCTTCAAAAGGATACTTTGATGAAAGTCTTTTAGAAAAAAGTATAGAGCTTTTATCTAAAGTATATGAGATACAAAGAGAAAAAGAAGATATAGAGTTATCAAGCCTTATACTCTTTAGCTTAAGCTCAAGCCTGTATACAAAAACTTATAAATATATGCTTTATGCAGCAAGTGGGAACTTATATATAGATAAGCCACTGGTGATTAGTTATTGGAAGCCTGAAAAGATAGATGAGGAAGTGGAAGATATAATAAAAGAGCTTAAAAGCAATATATACTTAGAGGAGCAGAAGTTAGAAGAAACTATAAGATTTGTATTAGAGGGTTATAACTATATAACTACCGGATACTGGAATAAGGTAGTAGAAAAGTTGATTAAAACAGAAATTTTTATGAAAATCAAAAGGAGTAAGGATTTTAAGATACTTTCAGGAGTATATATGGGAGAGCTGGGGAAGATAAAAGTAAATTTAAGCTAATAAGTTTTCAAGGAAATATAAAAGTATTAATAAAGCAGAGAGGAGTAATCTTAATGAAAAAGAGGATTATAAAGGGAAGTTCTATAAGACTTAACAGTGATATAAATATTGCTGCCGATGAAGTTATATTTAGTGGGAAAAAGTCAAAGACATGGGAAGACTTAAAACAGCCATTTAAGGATGAAACTAAAATATTTACTAAGATACTTCCAAAACTGCTGGGAAGTATAAACGTAACTGCAGGAGTGCCAAGTGAGAAGGATAAGCTTATGTTAAAACTTCTTGGTGCTATCTCTGTTTGTGGAAATGTAGATATAACTAAAAAAGCTGACGGCTCAGGATATGAAGTATCTTATACTAATGTATTAAACCGTGTTAGAAGTAGAGCTAAGGAAAGTTTAGGTAAACTTAGTGAAAATGAGATAAAAGAAGAGATGTATAAGATTATGTCCGAAATGCTTGAAAAAGCAGGTCCTGCTTTTGTTTCATGGAATCATACGTTAATTAAGCTTATGAAAGAGAACAGCCTTGAAGATTTCTTAAAAGGAGCAAGAGCTGCGATATGTGCAATGACAGGAGATCCTGTAAATGCTAATACAGGTAACTTTATATATACAAAAGAAGATTTAAGCATTGGTGGTGTAGTGCCTCTTTCCTTTACACGCTTTTATAACAGTACAGCAAGTGAAGTAGGAGTAATGGGAAAAGGTTGGATGCATAGCTATGAGATTTCATTATCTATAGAAAAGGACTCTTGTATAATACATTTATCAGATGGACAGGATGAAACTTATTTTATAGATGATGATGAAAATATAATATCCATATTTGATGACTTTAACCGTCTTGAAAGATATGAGGAGGGCTTTAGGTATAAGTCTAAAGAGGGTGCTATCTATACTTTTAATAAAGAAGGCAGACTTGAAACTATAAAAAATAAAGAGGATATAGGACTTAACTTTTACCATGATAATGAGGGAAAACTAAAAAAAGTATCAAATGGACTTGGCAGTAGCTTTGAGTTTGAATATGACAGCTTTGGTAAGCTTTCTTTGGTAAAAGATCATACAGGAAGAAAGATTAAGTACAGCTATACCGGAAAGCAACTAGGTAGTGCCTATGATGAGAGCGGTTTGGGATATACATATTATTATGAAAATGAACTCTTAACAAAGATACTAAACCCGAGAGGTGTTTATGTCCTTGATAATGCCTATGACGGAAATGATAGAGTAGTAGTGCAAAAGTTTGCCGACGGAGGTATTATAAAGTACGAGTATTATGAAGAGCAAAGCCGTACCTTAGTAAGAAATCAAAATGAAAAGGTGGAAGCATATACGCATGATGAAAACTTTAGAAATATAAGTACAGAGCGTGGAGAGGCAGTAGAGACATTTACTTACGATGACAGAAATCTTTTAACCTCATACACTGACAAAATGGGGAATAAAACAGAGTATTCCTATGATAAAGCAGGAAATAGGATAAAAACTGTACATCCTGACGGTCAGACAGAAAGAGCGGAGTATGATGAGAATAGAGTAACAGCCTATTTTATAGATGATATTAAAGTAGTAGAAAATACTTATGATGATAAGGGCAGGATAATAGAAAGTAAAAATGCACTTGGAATCTCTACAAAGTTTAAGTATGAAGATAAGGAGAAGATAAATATAACCTTACCTGACGGCTCTGAAAGTCTAATAAGCTTAGATGAAAGAGGTAATATTTCAAGTATAAAAGAGGAAACCGGAAAAGTTACACACTATGAGTATGATAAATTAAACCGAGTAACTTTAAGTATTGACGGTAAAGGAAATAAAACTGCATTTACTTATAATGATAAGGACTTGATAACAAAGGTGGTAGATGCCTTAGGGAATAGCTGTGAATATAGCTATACTGAAAACAGAAAATTAACTGAGTTTAAGAACTTTAATGGAGCAGTTACAAAGCTTGATTATAATGAAATGAATAAGATAAAGTCATTTACTCTGCCAAGTGGAGGAGTATTTAACATTGAGTACGACCTTATGCAAAATGTAGTTAAAGAAACATTTCCTAATGGTGGAAGTATAAATTATACTTATGATGAGTATAATAACATAGAAAAACAGGAGTTACAAAATGGAGGCATTTACCATTATGAATATGACCTAAACGGCAATAGAACTTCAGTAACAGACCCTCTAGGAAATAAAACAAGATTTAGCTATGATGAGAGGGATAGACTAATAAGTTATGAAGATGCTCTAGGTGCAGTTACGACTTATACCTATACTAAAAATACCTTAAGTATTACCGATGATATGGGAAATGCTAGGAAACTTAAGTATGATAAACTAGGTAGACTGATAGAAGATACAGGAATAGACGGTATTAAAAAAGAATATGAGTATAATGAGCTTGGAAAGGTTACTTTAGTAAAAATAAATGGAAAAGAAAAAGCAAGATATAAGTATCATAAGGGGGGATTATTACACAAGAAACTTTATACAGACAAAAGATATGAAATATTTAGCTATGATGAAAATTTAAATCTTATTAAAAGGGAAAATGATAAGGGCGATTATATTAAGTTTGTATATGATAAGCTAAATCGCATAGTAGAAGTTAAGAATAGTTTTTCTCAGAAACAAAGTTTTGTATATGACAGTGTAGGTAACTTAGTAGAAGAAACAGATACACTTGGAAATACCACTAAATATACCTATTCATTAAGTGGTAACCTTACTTCAGTGCTTGATGCTATGGGAAATAGGACAGAGTACGCCTATGATGTTATGGGTAGACTTATAACTGTATATAGACATGAGGGAGATAGTTTTAGACTTGAAGATTTAGAAAAAGAAATACAAAAAGAAGATCACTATGCAAAAGCTCCTAATAAAAAAGATTTAGAAGAAAAGAAATTAAATGCCCCAAGAATAATGAGATATTATAGAAATCTTATGGGAGAGGTTGAATGCATTAAAAATGCCTTTGGAGAGGAAGAACATTTCTCATATGATTTAACCGGCAAAGTTATATCAAAAACAGATAGAGAGGGCTATGAAACTAAGTACACTTACACAGAACTTGGAGATATAGCAAGTATCCTTTATGCTGATGAGAGAAAAGTAGAGTATACTTATAATAGCTTAAGGCAGCTTACCAAAGTAAAAGATGTGCTTGGAGAAATAAATATAGAGCTTGATAAACTTGGAAGAGCAAAAAAGGTTATTGACTATAAAGGTAGAGAAACAAAATATAAGCTTGGTGCTTTTGGAGAAAGGCTTGAACTTGAATATCCTGACGGAAAAAAAGTAAAGTATAGTTATGATGATGAGCTTAATCTTATTAAACTTATAAGTGGAGATAAGGAGATAAGCTATGCTTATGATGACTATGGCAGGCTTATAAGAAAGGATATGCCGGAGGAGATAAGCAGCATTTATACTTATAATGAAAGAGGGCTTTTAGAAAGTCTTACACATCTGCAAAAAGAAAGAAACCTTGAAAAGTACAGCTATCTATATGACCTAGCAGGGAATAAGACCGGCATTTCAAAGAAAAGAAGTACACAGATAGAGTGTATAGATGTAGAAGACCCGGAAAAAATAGAAGAAAAGCTATGGGAAGATTCAGCAGTATTTAATTATGAATATGATAAGCTAAACAGGCTTATATCCGTAAAAAAAGATAGTAAAAAACTTCATAGTTATAGTTATGATGCATTTGGTAACAGATTGACTTTTGAAAGCAAAGACAGTAATATACACTACATTTATAATGCACTGGATCAGCTTGTAGAAGAAAAAGGAGTATATCCTAATAGGAAATATAGTTACGATAAAAGAGGGAACTTAAAGTCTGTCTTAAGTGGAGGAGAGCTTATAAGAGGTTATGAGTATGATACCTTAGATAGGCTTAGTTTAAGTTACAGTTTTTCAGGAAAAGCAAAGAATTATATATATGACGGATTAGGGAATAGAATAGGAAATACAGAACATAGAGTAGACAAAGATGATTTAAGGGATATTTCTAAAGACATACTAAAGGAACTTGATATAGTAAGTGAAGAAGAATATTTACTTGATATAACAAGACCATACCATAACCTCTTACAAAAAAATGAGAAGTTTAGGAATATAAAACATAGCCAGAGCTTTATATGGGACTATAATACTGCATTTATGGAAGAGAAAGATAAAACCTATGCTTACTTGCAAGATGAGCTTGGAAGTCCTATAAGGCTACTTGAGCTTGGAGAAACAGGAGAAACTAAGCAAATGGTATATGGCTATGATGAGTTTGGAGTGGATACCTATAAAACTCAGGGTAAGATACAACCATTTGGCTATACAGTATATAGGCATGATAAGGTAGCTGATACCTACTTTGCACAGGCAAGGGAATATATGCCAAGTGTGGGTAGGTTTGGAGGAGAGGATTGGATAAAGGGAAGTATAGATAAAACTTTTAGCCTTAATCAGTATGGGTACTGCTTTGGAAACCCTATAAATTGGTTGGATAGGGATGGTAAATATCCTGAAATGCCACTGATTTCTCCAAATCCAAATCTATTTTCGCCAGATTTTGATTCATTTAGAGCTATTTTTGGGTATATAAAAACAAAAACAGAAACTGAAATTCAAAAATTTGTAAAAAATAATACAGGTGTTGATATTACAACAGTAGAGGCGGATTTGATTATGTCATTTCCCGCAAATGCTTTGAAAGTAAAAAATGCTGCAAAAAAGGCTGATGAGTGGACAGATAAAATATTTGGAGGATATTATAAGGAATTAGAGGGGGTAGGACGACATTGGCAAGATGGAGATGCTGCTAATGCTTACAGACATGCTATGTGGAATGCTTTTATGACAAAAGAATTCGGCACAGGTGATATGGGAGCTATACATGCCGCATTGTGGGCAACTGCACATGAACTATGGCCAAAAGAAGTTCTTGATGCAATGCATGCAGGTGGATTCACACGAAGGGAACACTCAATAATGGATTTACACAATAATGCTCAAGGGAGAGAAGTCGTAAAAGCATTAGAATTTTTTATATCTGATGAAGAAATAAGTAATAGAGTACTTGAGAAGTTGAGAAACTGTAAATTGAAAGTTTTGATTAAGGACGGTTGGTATAATGAGATTTATCAATGTGAAACAAGTAAATAAAAAACTGATATTAGGTATACTTTGGATATTAATTTTGATAGTTATGTTTTGTGGATTGTTTTATTTAATGTCTTTACCTAATTATAGTGTATATAATGAAGTAGAAGTGGATAGACTAAATACTTGCTTTGGCAAAGTAAGTGAGTATCAAATTATTAAAGTACCGGGTTGGGCAGAGTTAGCACCTGCTAATGTCAGTGTAGAGCAACTTAGATATTATCCTTGTTTACTTCAGGATGAAGAAGATAGAAACAGAAAAACCAGAACCTATGAGGGCAAGTATATTAAGGTTTTTACTGGATATATGTTATATACTTTTGATTCCAGAAAAACAACAGAAAAATATTTTTCTAAACTTACTGATGAAGAGAAAAAAAGATTTCGTTTATTGGGAAACAGTATTTTATATATTGGAGATAATGAGAAGCTAGAAAAGATAGTTAAAGAAGTTGAAATACTTCTTGAGAAAGAAAAATAAGACTATATATGTATGGCTATTAGATATTCGTAAGGAGTGTTAGCAATGAGAAATATTTTTCAAAATAAGAAATTTTTAATTCTACTTATAGGAGCTTTTATAGGAGTAATAATTGTTTTTATACTAATTCATATCTTTAGCAATGCGACAGGTAAGCTTATTATAAAAGATAATACTTTATTAGGATTTCGTTATGGATATATAGACCGTATAGGAGATAATAAGGTACTAAGGATACCGGAGGGAATTACCGAAATTAAGCCTAATGCTTTAGAAGGCTGTGATTTTATAGAGGAGCTTATAATACCTGATACAGTTATAGAGATTGGAGATAGTGCATTTGCAAACTGTACCGGTATAAAAAAAGTGAAAATACCTCAAAAAATTTCCATTATTAAATCAGGAGTATTTTTAAATTGTAGTTCTTTAAGTGAGATTATAATTCCTTCTAAGGTTGAAAAGATAAGTGGTAGAGCCTTTAAGTGGTGTAAAGCCTTATCAAATGTTGAGTTTTTATCCAATAATTTAACCTATATTGGAGATAGTGCATTTATGGGGTGTTTGAACTTAGAGGAAATTAATATTCCCAACTCAGTAAAGAGTATTGAACAACGTACTTTTGAACGTTGTATTAATCTTAAGATGATTAATTTACCTACAAATCTTGAGATAATTGAGAAAGAACTGTTTGCAGGCTGTTATGCGTTAGAGAATATAACTATTCCAAGCAGTGTTCATACTATAAAAGATAAAGCATTTGAAAACTGTGAGAAACTAAAAAATATAGAATTAAGCGGTAATCTTAAATATTTAGGAGAAGATATATTTATAAAAACACCTTGGTTAGATAATATAAGCTATGATGATTATGGTTGTAAGTACTATGAGGATATTTTGATAGCCTGCAAACCAAAAGTGTCTAAAGTAATTGTAAAAGCCGGAACAAGGATGATAGCAGGTGGAGCTTTTAAGCTTATAGACAGTATAGAGGAGGTAGTACTTCCTGAAACACTCACATTTATAGGACCTTTTGGTTTTGAGGAATGTATGGGTATAAAAGAAATGTATTTACCTGAAAGCTTAACTGAAATTGAAGATTTCGCCTTTAAGGGATGTGAGGGCTTACAGAAGATAAATATCCCACCAAAAATAAAAGAAATTAAAAAATATACCTTTGCATATTGCAGTAACTTGGAAGAAGTAGACTTTTCCAATAAAGATATTGTTATAGATGAAACAGCCTTCAAAGACAGTAAATTCATATTGCTTAAGTAGTATAATTAGTTAAGTTATAGTATAATTAATTTAAGTTATATAACTATTAATTATGATATATCTTATATAAAAGGAGCTTATACTAATGAACAAGTATACACTAAGCACTTACTATATGTAGTAAAAGGTGAATTAAAGTTACATATTTCCTATTCTTGAATTAAAAACTAAATATATAACAGGGGCTGTCGCAAAATTAACTTTTTAGTTAGCTTAGCGACAGCCTCAC
>CALALP010000003.1 GCA_937925515.1 uncultured Lachnoanaerobaculum sp.
AACCAATCATAAAGTCAACGTGAACATCTGAACGGTTAAGTCCTGCAGCTTCAAGTTCTTCTTCGCTCATCTCTGCACCACCAACAACGCTAGTCGCATATGCTGCACCGATAGCCAAGTGGTTAGAGGCATTTTCATCAAAAAGAGTTTGATAGAATAAGATTCCTGAATTTGATATAGGAGAATCATGTGGTACTAATGCTACCTCTCCAATACTTTTTGCACCCTCATCAGTATCAAGGAGTTGCTTTAAAATATCATATCCTTTCTTTGCCTCAAAATCCACAACCTTTCCGTCTTTAAAAGTAAGCTTAAAGTCATCTATAATATTACCTTGATAAGATAAAGGTCTTTTATTTGAAACATAGCCGTTTATATTGTATTTGTCTGCACATGTGAATACTTCCTCAGTAGGCATATTTGGTAAAAATGCAGTTCCTTTTGAGTTTTCACTTCCTGCTGCAAGCCATACATGATTTTGTGGAAGTCCAACTGTAAGGTCTGTTCCATTAGAAGTATAATGAAGTGCTTTAAAACTTTTTTCATTAAGATACTTAGCTCTTTTAGATAAGTTATTATAGTGTTCTTCCCAAGCTTTGACAGGGTCTTCTTTGTCAATTCTTACAGTTTTAAGTATGGCATCTAAGAGTTTTTCCTTAGCTTTTTCTTCGTCTTTTTCCTCAGGGAATACTAACTTTGCCCAATCAGCTGACGGATAACTTGCTATTGTCCAAGAGTTGGCGTCAGTCATTATGCGAGAACGATAATATTTAAATGCCTCTCCTACATTTTTAGCAACAGCTCCAAGTTTTTCAGAATCAATACCTGCAAATAAATTAGGAGAACTACTTAGAATATGTATAAATACTACATTATTATCTAAGTAATCATTCCTTTCATCTACAAGCCACTTTGGGACATGAGAATAAGTTTCAGTGTCTTGATACTGAGCATGTAGGCGTGAAAGTCTATCATCTGAAAGTTTTATATGTACATCGCTTGCTCCAAGTTTATAAGCTTTTTCTGCAATTCTATGTACTAGTGGGAGTGAGTCAGTAGTGGTATTTATCCAAACTTTTTGCCCATTTTGTACATTTGCACCGATTTTTACTATTATTTCAGCATATTTGTCTAGTTTTGAATCTAAATTTTCCATATTGAAATCTCCTTGTATTAACTATTCTTTATCATTTATTTCATCATAAGTAACAGTAACATTATATTACATAGAAATTATAATATCAAATCATTTCACAAACTAAACATTTTAGAAACACAATTTTGCCATTTTAAGAACACAATTTATACACAAGACATTGTTATTATCATTACATAGTTTCAAAGGAAATAAAAAATACTTTATAAGAGATTTTTGAAGGGTATTAAATGGAGGTATCAAAATGAGAGAAGAATTTGAAAACAATAACATTGAAAATAATAACTTAGAAAATAATAACATTGAAAACAGCAATATTGAAAATAGTAACTTAAATAATAACTTAGAAAGCAGTAATATAAATCAAGAAGACGAAATAGTAGAAGAAATACCTTTTACTCCTGATACAAGTTCAAAGCAAGGATTTAATAATGATTTTACAATGAGTAGAAATAACTTTGAGAGTTCATCACAAGAAAATAATAATCAAGTATATGAAAGCAACAATTCAAATCAAAACTATGAAAATATAGACAATAGTTATCCAAACAGTGAAAGTCAAAGCTATGAGAATATAGATAATAGCTATTCAAATGAAAATCAAAGCTATGAAAACATAGATAATAATTATTCAAATGAAAATCAAAGCTATGAGAACATAAATAATACTTATACAAGTCCTGAAAACCAAGGCTTTAACAACAATTATCAACAACAGGCAAATGATTTTAGTTCAAATCATGCAAATGAGGAAAGAGCTTTTAATGAACATATTAAAAGAAATATCAAAAAGAAAAAGTCAGGTATAGCAAAGAGAATATTTGTTATTATGACTTCAGCTGCACTCTTTGGAGTAGTTGCAGGAGCAAGTATGATAGGTGTTACTAAATTAGCTTATAATACAGGTGTTTTACCTAAGGGAGGTAATACTGTGATAGGTAGAGCAGTTGATGAAACTAGCAAACAAGTAAAACTTAATACAGTAGTGGCAAATAGTACAACTCAAAGTATAAGCAGTTCAAGTTCAGATGTATCAGCAATAGTAGAAAAGGCAATGCCGTCAGTAGTTGCTATAAATGCTGAAACTACTGTTTCTCAAAGAGGGTGGTTTGGAGAAAGTCAGACTTATAAAACTCCTACAAGCGGTTCAGGTATCATAATAGGTGAAAATGATGAAGAACTTTTAATTGTAACCAATAATCATGTGGTTCAAGATACCAACAAACTGAGTGTAGTTTTCATAGATCAAAAAGAAGTTAAAGCAACAGTAAAAGGTGGTGATTCAGATAATGACCTTGCAGTCATTGCAGTAAAACTTTCAGATTTAACTCAAGAAACAAGAGATAAGATTGCACTTGCATCTATTGGAAATTCAGATGCACTTAAGGTAGGTCAAGGAGTTGTTGCAATCGGAAATGCCTTAGGTTATGGTCAATCTGTAACAGTCGGCTATGTTTCTGCCCTTAATAGGGAAGTAAAAACTGATGACGGAGATAGCAGAAAGTTTATACAAACAGATGCTGCTATTAACCCGGGTAATTCAGGTGGTGCATTATTAAATATGAATGGAGAGGTAATAGGAATTAACTCTGTTAAATACTCTTCAACTCAAGTAGAGGGAATGGGATATGCAATTCCTATTACAGCAGTTCAAGATATTATTACAGAACTTTCAAATAAACCTACTAGAACAGTGGTTTCAGATGAGGAACAAGGTACACTAGGTATCCAAGCACAAAATATAGATGAGTCAATTTCAAAAGCTTATGATATACCGAAAGGAGTATACATTTACAAGATAGTTCCGGATAGTGCAGCCTCAAAGTCTGAACTTAGGGAAAAAGACATTATCACTAAGATTAATGAAGAAAAGATAGAAAATTATGAGCAATTAAAGGAGGCTTTATCATATTATAAAGCAGGAGACACTATAACTGTTACAATTAATAGGCTTAGAGATAGTGAGTATCAGGAAGAAAAAATTGAGATTAAATTAGGAAGTAAAAGCGATTTAACAAGGCAATAAACATTGAACTAAACAGGGAATGTTGCAAAACAGCCCCTGTTTTTTTATAATCTAAATTATAGTTCATTTTCCTAGTTAAATATTTCCAATTAGAACAAAACTTATTACTGTCTGATTATAGCTTATGAAGTATAGATTTTACTTGAAAAAATTTAGAGAAATTTATTGTTTGCTTGGAATTATGTTATTTTAATAAAAGTTTATCAGGCATAAGCTTTTTCTTAGACAATATTACAATATTTATTTAATTTTAAAATAAAAAATAATAACATAACTTGACAAGTGTTTGACTTTTGTCTGATAATATTAAATATAAAGATTTATGCAAATTCTATGTTCAATTATTAGGTTATTTGTAAATGAAAACAAAATTACTTAAATTAAAAAGATGTTTAGAAACAACCTAATAAAATAGTTCTATATGTCAAAAAATTAACAGGAGAGGTAATATGTTTAGAGAAGTGTGTGTTGAAAACCTAACTAGTATAGAGAGAATGTTACAGGCAGGTGTTGATAGGGTTGAGTTATGTGATAATTTATATGTTGGAGGAACTACTCCAAGCTTAGGGGTTATAGAGCAGGCAAAGGAAATTACAAAAAGATATAAAAAAGAACTTGCAGTTATAATAAGAGCAAGGGGTGGAGATTTTAAGTATAAGGATTTTGAAAAATATGCAATGTTTCAAGATATTGTATATGCAGCTAAAGCAGGTGTTGATAGACTTGTTATTGGTGCACTTAAGGATTCAGAAAAAGTTAAAAGAGGAAAGAGCATAGGTCTTGAAGCTGATTATAATTGGATATTCTTAGCAATAAGAAAAGCAAAAAATATAAAGCCTGATATGAAGTTTACATTTCACATGGCATTTGACCATATTGAAAGTGTGAAAATGCGTTTAGAGGCTATTGAGAAACTTTCACAACTTGGCATTGATACCATACTTACACATGGTTCAAAAAGTAAAAATGATATTTTTGAAAATGTAGATAACATAACCGAATACATAAAAAGAGCAAAAGATGTAAATATGACAATTATGTTAGGTGGTGGTGTTGACTACGAAAAAAGTATTGAATTGTATAAAAATATTCCTAATTTAACTCATGTACATGGTACAAGAATTGTAGAGGATATATGGCTTAACATGTAGATATATCAGTTGCCAATGTTTCAAGTGTGTATTATACTAAAAGCATTGATTTTTGATAAATAAATATCTGATATAGTTTGAGGGGGAATTAATTTGAATACTGAAGAAAAAAAAATAGAAGAAAATGAAGAAGTAGTTTCTAAAAATTTTATAGAGATAGAAATTGATAAGGATCTTGCAGAGGGAAAGTATACACAAGTACATACAAGATTTCCACCTGAACCTAATGGTTATCTTCATATAGGTCATGCTAAATCTATTATTTTAAATTCTACACTTGCAAGCAAATATAATGGAAAGTTTAACTTAAGGTTTGATGACACCAATCCTACCAAAGAAAAAGAGGAGTTTGTAAACTCTATAATTGAGGACGTAAAATGGCTTGGTGCAGACTATGAGGACAGGTTATTTTTTGCCTCTGACTATTTTGAGGAAATGTATGAGAAAGCATTACTCCTTATAAAAAAAGGAAAGGCATTTGTATGTGATTTAAGTGCAGATGAAATAAGAGAGTATAGAGGAGATTTCACAACCAAGGGAAAAGAAAGTCCTTATAGAAATAGAAGTGTTGAAGAAAATTTAAAGCTTTTTGAGGAAATGAAAGCCGGAAAATATGAGGACGGCAGTAAGGTACTTAGAGCAAAGATAGATATGAGTTCTCCAAATATCAATATGAGAGACCCTGTAATTTATCGTATTGCACGCATGACTCATCATAATACAGGGGATAAGTGGTGCATTTACCCTATGTATGATTATGCACATCCTATTGAAGACGCAATAGAAAAGATTTCACATAGTATCTGTACCCTAGAATTTGAGGATCATAGACCACTTTATGATTGGGTAGTAAAAGAATGTGAATATAGTAATCCACCAAGGCAGATTGAGTTTGCAAAGTTATATCTTACAAATGTTATAACAGGAAAAAGATATATTAAAAAGCTTGTAGAAGATAAAATTGTGGACGGTTGGGACGACCCTAGACTTGTTTCAATAGCTGCACTTAGAAGACGTGGTTATACCCCTGAGGCAATAAGATTTTTTGTAGATCTTTGTGGAGTATCTAAGGCAAATTCCTCTGTTGACCTTGGAATGTTGGAGTATGCCATAAGGGAAGATTTGAAACTTAAGAGAAAAAGGGTAATGGCAATACTTGACCCTATTAAACTTGTAATTGATAATTACCCTGAGGACAAAATTGAAATGCTTACTATCCCAAATAACTTGGAAAATCCTGAGCTTTTGGAAAGAGAAGTTCCTTTTGGAAGAGAACTCTATATTGAAAGAGAGGACTTTATGGAAGTTCCACCTAAGAAGTATTTTAGATTATTTTTAGGGAATGAAGTAAGACTTATGGGTGCATATTTTGTTACTTGCACAAGTTTTGAAAAAGATGAAAATGGAAATATAACCACAGTACATGCTACTTATGACCCTGAAACTAAGAGTGGTAGTGGCTTTAATGCCAGAAAAGTAAAAGGAACTATTCATTGGGTAAATGTTTCAACTGCACTTAAGGTAGAATGTAGACTCTATGAAAATATTGTTGATGAAGAAAAGGGTAAACTTGACTCAGAGGGAAATCTTAACCTAAACCCTAATTCACTTACAATACTTAAGAATTGTTATGTAGAGCCTGAACTTAAAAATGGAAAAGCCTATGACAGCTATCAGTTTGTAAGAAATGGATTTTTCTGTGTTGATTGCAAGGACTCAACAAGTGAAAATATGGTGTTTAATAGAATTGTATCATTAAAAAGTTCATATAAGATAAAGTAGTTTAGCTAACTAGAAGTAAGTTTATATATGTTTTTAGGAGCTGTCGCAAAACTAGTTTGTAACAGCTCCTATTAAGAAAAGCTAAGAAAGATTATTTGCCT
>CALALP010000004.1 GCA_937925515.1 uncultured Lachnoanaerobaculum sp.
AGTAGTTTTTTCTCTATACACACTCATAAAACAGGTTTGTTTCGCAATTACCTATATATCCTTATAAAGATTAAACATAGTTTCATAGTCCCCTTTGAAAATTTTATAAATATCTGCTTGTCTTTCTATGGGCTGTAAAAAATACCTCTCATCTTTTGTCTGGTCATAAGAAGTAATATCTACAAATACCCACCTGCCGTCCATATCTATTTGATTCCAAACATGATTGTCAGACTTAGTATTATCTATAAATCTTCCTGGTACAATATTTACTTTTAGCCCACAATATCGTCCCAAAATATAAAATAAAGAGGCATAAGCTTGACAAGTTCCTTTTCCGTCTGTAAGCATTGGTGCAGCACCATAAACCTTAAGACTGTAATCATACTCACATTTATTGCAAATGTAATTTACTATATATCTAGCTTTATAAAAATCTGACCAACCTGCTGTTACTTCCTTAATCTTTACAGCAGTTTCATACAGATTTTTAATATATTTTACATTTTGCTCTGTTGTCTTTTGCGTACCGATATAAGGAATTGTTACTTTCACCTTATCCCCCATATCTATAAAACCGGAAGGTTCAGTGGAAATAAGTGCATTATTAAATAATAACAATCTGGGATCTTTATCATATACTCCTACTGTTACATAATTCTCTCCTGATTCTGTTGTCTTTACACTTGCAAGAATTGTATCAACTCCCAAATTCCTTATAACTTCATCTTTCTCATTATTATATAAATCAAGTGCAATGTAAGTAATATTTAGATTTACCTTACCGTCAGGTGTATAAATAACTGCCGGATCAGCAAAAGTTTCAAACTTAAATAAAATCAAAAAATAAAGAATTGCTAAACTTAAATATATTTTCAATTTTTTCAAAATATGCACCTCAGTATTTAACGAATATTCAAAGTATAATAATAGTTGTTACATTTAGTAACTATTATTATCTTAATCCTTAATACAACATTCCAAATAGATAAACTTATACAACTCCATTATACCATAATGTAAAAATTAATCAAACTCTTGTTTTTTTATGAATTTATCTGAACTTATCCAAAATATACTAATCTCTCATATTTCTCAAAATCTACAACCTTGTAAATAGCCTCACAATCCCTATCCATTGACTCCTTACAGCCTTCTTTTGCACTATATTTTATACAAGTCCCACAAGAAGAAGACAATACTCTTGGAACAGGTGCAAATGTACACTCAATCCCATTATTCTCTAAGTTTTTTCTTGTAATCATTGCTGATAAATGTGTATGAAATGTAGCTAAATATTCACTCATAAAATCTTAATGTTTTTTAAGAACTAACTTAAAATCATCTCCCTCATTTTTTACAAAAACATCAAAACCATTAGACTTTGCATATCTTGTAACATTTTCCAATGACACTTGATTATCTACTATAACCTCAATTTCTTTTGAATTAGATTTTTCAATTTCTTTCTTTGTCATAACCACCGGAAGTGGACATGAATAACCTCTTGCATCTACCATGACTTTCTCCTTTTATTAAAATTTTTCAGAACCTTTTTTAGGTAAATTTGCAAATGATATTATCAAAAGTATTAAAAGACAGCCAAAAACTGCTACTTTTCCATAAGTTGAAATTCCACCCATTACAAATTCCTTAGCATCATTTAATGAATCAGGATTTCCTGCAAGTTTAAAATTATGTGCAAATGCCGCACCTACTACCATACCGATAACAGTTACTGCAGAATCTCCATTTCCCTCTGCTGCGAGTATAAGTTGTCTAAAAGGACAACCTCCAAGCATTACACTTCCCCAACCTGCAATTACCATTCCAAGTAAGTTCCAAATATGTGCACTATGGCTTATAGGTTGTAATGCAAAACCTAATTTAAAGTTACCAAGTATAAGGTTTCCTACAAGAACAACTGCAAAAATCACAATAAAGCCTGACAATAATCTTGTGTCCTTAAATAAGATAAAATCTCTTATTCCACCAACTGTACAAAGTCTTGACCTTTGGGCTAAAATTCCAACTACAAATGCAAAAGCAAATGATAAAAATATAGGTGCATGCTTTGCCCCCGGACCTTCCTTACTAATAAAGAATATTGTAGGAACTGTTACAAACAAAATAAGCACTACTGCCATTGAAATTGGCATAACATAGCCATCGCTTGTTCCAACATCATAAGAACGCTTAAGTGTAAAACCTTTGTTTATAAATATAATACCAATAAATATACCAATTACAAAACCTATAAGACCTACAACTGCGTTTAAATCTCCCCCACCTAAACGAAGTATCATTCTTAGAGGACAGCCTAAAAATACCAATGCTCCTATAACAACTGCCATTCCTAGTATAAATCTTGTTGCAGGAGAAGAACCTGCTTTTACTCTAAATTCCCTAGTAAAAAGTGAAATAACAAATGCACCTAGCACAAGTCCTATAATCTCAGGACGTATATATTGAACTTTATCTGCTCTATGAAGTCCAAGCCCTCCTGCAATATCTCTTAAAAAACAAGCAATACAAAATCCCATATTCGCAGGATTTCCAAATTTTGCAAGTACAAGTGCAGAAATTCCGACAAAAATTCCTGCTGATAAAATAGTCTTATCTGTTTTCATAATTTCCCCCTTAAATTTTCTCTTTACATATTTTTTGGATTGCTGACAATGTCTTATCAACCTGCTCTTTAGTATTAAAGTATCCTAAAGAAAATCTCACACTTCCCCTTGGAAAACTGCCTAAAACCTTATGTGCATTTGCTGCACAATGAATACCGCTTCTTGTGTAAATGCCATACTCCAAAGCAAGAATATCTGAAACTACTGCATTGTCAATGTTTAAAAAATCAATACTTACTATACCACTATTTCTAGCTCCCTCCTTTCCTAAAATATTCATATAAGCCTTATTTTCTATATTATAAAGTCCCTCAATAAATGTTTTATAAAGACTTGATATGTGAGCATTTATTGTTTCTATACCTACATTTTCTATAAATTCAAGCGATTTTTCCAGTCCATATATTGCAGGTATATTCAAAGTCCCTGCCTCAAATCTATCAGGCATGTAAGTCGGCATATTAAAACTTTCTGACACACTTCCCGTACCTCCCTCAATAAGTGGATAAGTATTTTTTGCAAACTCCTCTTTCATAAGCAAAAGCCCAATCCCTTGAGGTGCTAAAAGCCCCTTATGTGCAGGAACTGCAAGTGCTGATAGATTAGCCCTTTTAAAATCAATCTCTATATGACCTGCTGACTGCGAGGCATCAAGTATAAATGCAATATTTTTTTTCTTACATATCTCTCCTATTTTATATATGTCATAGACCTCTCCACTTACATTTGAAGAATGTAACATAATAAGTGCATTTGCATCTTCTAACATATCTTCAAGTTGTGAATAGTCATTATTTAAACAACTTGGATAATCAAATTCATTATAACTTATATTTTTAGCCTTAATATCTATGGAATTTAATGGACGCATAACTGAATTATGTTCTAGTGGACTTATCAAAGCTTTATAGTTTTCTTTTAAAAAACCTTTTATTACCATATTTAATCCCATAGTTGCACCTGAAGTTATAACTACATGACTTATATTGTCAAAATTAAAAAGTCTACATGCCCTTTCTCTAAGTGTTAATGCTTTCATTCCACAGCTCATTGCCAAAGGGTACGAAGAACGATTGATACTTGCTCCAACCTCATCAATATAGTATTTCATGGCATCACTTACCTTTGGTGCTTTCGGATATGAAGTAGCCGCATTATCCATATATATATAGTCCATAATACTTAGCCTTTCATCATCAATATGAGCTACATTATAGCACTTATAAAAACTTTTGTATAGCTTTCTTGCTAGAAATGTATAATAAATATGTATTTTATATATGTAGCATTAGTAAATTTTTAGTATAAAAGTCTAATATAAATACTGCTTGTATTATTTGTTACGAATTAGTATATTATATATATTATTCATCAATTAGATTTTGGAGGGTAAATGAGAGCTTTTAAAGATATAAAACAGACATTACGACAAAAAACAATTTTAATCCAGTGGTTTTCATCTTATATAATCATCTTAGCAATGGCATTTTTAGCAAGCATTGCCATTTATTTTTATTCCTATAACCTAATTGAAAAACAACAAAAAAAGCTTAATATTTTTACACTTGAAAAAGCACGAGAAGAAATTGATCACTACTTTTTTATAGCAAAAAAAGAGGCTCTTTCACTAACAACTGATTCTGATATACAAAAACTCTCAGGTGTAACAGGCGACTTTAGTATAAAGGACAGAGAAAGGATTTATACTGTTTATAAAAAGATAAATGAAAAGAAATTTATGTCAGAGGATTTTAAAAATATATTTATTTACTTTCTAAACTCAGATTCAATCCTATCTGAACAAGGTCATCTTAGTAAAGAGCTTTTCTATGAACTTTATTATAAAAATGAAAATATGAGTTTTGATAGTTTTAAATATTTAATTGAAAACTCAAGCAATGATAACATTTGCAACATAATATCAAAAAATGATGAGGAAATATGCCTATTTCAAAAAGTTATTACAAGAAATACAAGAAAAGACAGTGCAGTTGTGGTCATTAGCATTTCAAAAAATACTATGCTCAAAAAACTTGAAAACATTAATCTAAATGAATCAAGTAAGCTGCTTATTTTGCAAGATAATGAAGTGGTCTTTGGAAATGACGAAATTAAGCTTAAATCTAAAGAATTGAAAACTGACAAAAGTATAAAACTAAATGATGAAAAATTTTATATAAATATCATCGACTCCAAAGAAAAAAGTCATCAATATGCAATTCTTACAAATGCAAGTCAAATTGAAAGTGAGGCAAATAAAATACAACTTTTTACAATTCTCTCTTTGTCGATTTGTCTGTCAATAGGGCTTTTAATAGCCTATAAGCTAACTAATATTAATTATGACCCATTAAAAAAAATAATGAATACCTTAGGGGATTATACTTCTTATGGGGACTTTCAAAATGAATATGAATGGATACATTCAAAAACCTTAAATCTTACAAGAGGAAATAAGGACTTAAAAGAAAAGCTTTTACAAAGTAATAAAATGTTGCACAATCAAGAGCTTTATCGTTTAATAACTTTGCCCTATGACAATAGAATACAAAGAGATGAAACTAATTATTTTAAAAAATTTTCCGGCTACCCATATAATATTACTACTCTTTTGTACTCTGATAGTATTGATAAATGTTGTGAGAAAAAACAAATAAGCAGAGCATTACTTTGTTTTATTATCTCAAATATATTGGAAGAACAATCAAATGAGAATATTTATATTGAAACTGTTGATTTAACTGACTGCCTTGCCTGCATTTTAAGCTTAAAAATAGACCCTACTAAAGAAAGGGAATATATAGAAGAAATATTTGATAAGACCTTTAAATTTATAAAAGATATGATTGGTATTAACTTTTCAATAGTCTTTGGTTCTAAAAGTAAGGGAATAGAGGGAATATATAGTTCTTATATTTGTGCTAGAGAAACTTTGACATATTTCAATTTAGAATCAGATACTCAAATAATTTGGTATGATGATATAAAAAATAGGCATACACTTTATAAATACTCCATTGAAAAAGAACAAAAGATTATAAATGCACTATGTGCCGGTTCTATAACTGAGGCAAAGACTTGGATAAATGAAGTTATTTCTAAAAATTATATACAAAGAGAATTGTCCTATCCTATGAAAAAATGCCTTGTTTCAGATATTACAGGTACTATTTTAAAGGCAGCTGAAAAAATAGGAGCAACAGAGTATCTTTTAGAATATATTCAAGCTCAAACAGATACTTACTTAAGTGATGAAGTAAATACAGTAAGGTATTTTGAAAATCTACTTTTAATCTTAGAAGAAAAAATAAAAACTTTGGAAAAGCAAAAAAGGGAAGACACCAATCTTGGAAAACAAGTTATGAAATATGTAAATGAAAACTTTAGTAATCCTGATTTAAACATTTCAATTACTGCATTACACTTTGGAATAACTCCCTCATATCTTTCTGCACTTTTTAAGGAGCAAACAGGGCAGAATCTATTGGAATTTATAAATAATACAAGAATTGAGCATGTTAAAAAATTACTTGAAGAGGGTAAAACTTTAAATGAAATTTCAACTGAATCAGGTTTTAGAAGTAGTGGGGCACTTATAAGAGTTTTTAAAAAGACTACCGGAATCACTCCCGGGCAGATGAAAAAAGTGCAAAACTTAAATTAAATATTGAAATTCACTAAAATAAATATTGACTTTGGATTTTGAGAATATTTTTATATCTATTTTGCACCTTTATTTCTACTTTTGAATATTTATTTTGTATATAAATTATAGTAGTATCATTTCATAAGACTTTGAAAAATAAAAAAGGAGAACATTCTTATGAAAAAAATCACAAAAATAAGTGCAGTGTTACTTACAGCTATTTTAAGTGCAAATATGTTATCAGCTTGCACAAATTCAAGCCCTAAAACTTCAAGTGAGGTTACTACTGCAAAAACTGATGAAACAACTAAAAAAGAAGAGGCTAGCTCAAGTGAGCAAAAAACTGAGGCTAGTGCCTATCCTATTAAAACAGATGCTAAGATAAGTTATTGGTTGCCATTAAATGCAAATGTTTCAGCAAATTATAGTAGTTTGGGAGAAACAGAATTTGGTAAAAATTTACAGGAGCAAACAGGTATTTCAATAGACTTCCAACATCCGGCAGTTGGACAAGAAACAGAACAATTTAATTTGTTGTTATCAAATCCTACACTTCCGGACATAATAGAGTGGCAATGGTTTCAATATGACGGTGGACCTGAAAAGGCAATTAAAGACGGAGTAATCATTCCTTTAAATGATGTCATTGATAAATACTGCCCTAATTTAAAAACTTACTTAAAAGAAAATCCTGAAGTTGATAAAATGGTTAAAACAGATGACGGTAACTACTACTGTTTCCCATTTGTAAGGGGTGGCGATTTACTTCTTACAAGTATGGGACCTATGCTTAGAGGCGACTGGCTTGAGGAACTTGGGCTTGAAGTTCCAACAACTATTGATGAATGGGAAAATGTGCTTAAGGCATTTAAAGAGAAAAAGGGAGCAAGTGGTGCATTTGCATATTGGTATAGTGTGCCTGATTTAACAAATAACAATCCTTTTGCTTATGCTTACAATGCAACTAGAACTTTCTATCTTGGAAATGACGGCAAAATAAAGTATGGTGCTGTTGAGGACGGTTATAAGGAATATCTAAAGAAAATGAATCAGTGGATGTCTGAGGGACTATTAGATGCAGATTTAGCAACATTAACAAATGATCAAGTTGCAGCAAAAATCACAAATGGTTCAGCAGGTGCATCTTTTGCTTGGGGTGGCTCAGGTATGGGAAATTGGACTAGAGCAGGACAAGCAACCGACCCTAATTACAAACTTGTGCCTGCACCATATCCTACATTAAAAGCAGGCGAAAAGCCGGAAATGGGACATAGAGATAATCCTTATCCGGGAGGTCTTGGTTGTGCGGCTATCTCCTCAGACTGTAAAAATGTAGAACTAGCAGCAAAACTTTTAGATTATGCTTATTCAAAAGAGGGACATACTCTTTATAACTTTGGTAAAGAGGGAGTAAGCTATACTATGGTAGACGGTAAGCCGACCTATACTGATGAACTACTTAAAAATCCTAATCTTTCAATAACTCATGCTATGGCAGGTCATGTAAGAGCAAACTACAATGGCCCATTTGTACAAGATGAAGGCTACATTTTACAATATTGGACATTAGACGAGCAGAAAAAAGCATTAGATTTATGGACTGATACAAATATGGTTAAACATGTTGTTCCTCCTGTAACCCCTACTGCTGAAGAAAGTAAGGAAATGGCAAGAATAATGAATGATATTAATACTTATAGAGATGAATATACACTTAAGTTTATCTTAGGTACAGTAAGTATGGACGAATGGGATAATTATATATCAACTATTAAAGGCATGGGACTTGATAAGGTATTAGAAATACAAAATACTGCATTAGAAAGATATAAATCAAGATAATTAAATTACTTCTTGTTTTATGTAATTATACATAAAATTATGAGGGTGTTACAAAACTAATGTCTACGAATAGTACTATGTTTGTTGTTCTCTACTTAAAAACAACAAAGTTGTATTTATTCATTATTGTG
>CALALP010000005.1 GCA_937925515.1 uncultured Lachnoanaerobaculum sp.
CATGACGGTTTCTTTGGAAGAATGGAAAAGGGCTGGTTATTAAGTGAAAATGATAATAACTGGTACTACTTAAATCCTGAAAACGGTTCAATGCATACAGGTTGGTTATATGTAGGAGAACATTGGTACTTCTTAAATAATCAAAATTCTGAAAGCACTTGGAGCTATAATCAAGCCGAGAGTAAGTGGGAGTACAAAGGCAACGCCAATGTAAAACCTATCGGTGCAATGTATCGTAATGAAAGAACTCCTGACGGATATCAAGTTAATTCAGACGGAGTTTGGGTGCAATAAATAAACCTTTAATACATAAACAATAATTACAACACAACAATACCCTAGATATATAGGGGGCGACTGCAAGCTTTGCAGTCGCCCCTGTTTTAGTCCTCATAATGTCCTTTACAAGATAATATAACTAAGTTTTGTTCGCTATCACCTAAATATACAAGTCTATTTGCATCATCTATACGACGACTAAATGCCTTACGACTCTTTAAAGGTTCAGGCTTTCCAATACGTTTTATAGTTTTTTTGTCTTCCTGTTGCCAAGAAATGTATTCTGCTAACGCATTTTCTGTAAAAGTTACTCTCATTTTGCCATATCCTCAAGTTCCTCTATTGTTTTTTCTATAGTACGACCTTGAGTAAACTGTTCTATTGACGCATCAATCTTAGCTAAATACTCATTGTTTCTGCGTATTTTTTCAAGCTCGTTATATTCTTTTTCACTTAAAATAACAAGATTTTCATTATGAGGGCGAGAGATTAAAATTCTTTCGCCATTATTTATAAGTTCACTTATTTTTTTAAACTCATTTCTAATATTTGCTGTTTTTAATGCTATCATTTTACACCTCTTTTTAATATCTTTTTATGTACATATTTTAGTACATATTTTCACTTTTGTCAAAATTTAAGAATGAAAAATATTAACTTTTAATATATATCTTAAGCTATAGTCTTTGTATAAGTTGCTTTTTTAGCCTCTCTATACTATAATTCAAAATAATAAGGTAGAACTAGGAGGAAATCTATGTATAATTACAGTGCAATAGAAAAAAAATGGAGAAAAAAATGGGAAGAAAACCCAATAAATATAAATGATGGCAAGAAACCTAAATATTACTGTCTTGATATGTTTCCTTATCCGTCAGCCTCAGGTCTTCATGTAGGGCATTGGAGAGGTTATGTAATATCAGATGCTTGGAGTAGATACCAACTTTTAAAAGGACATTATGTTATTCACCCTATGGGTTGGGACGCTTTTGGACTCCCTGCTGAAAACTATGCAATAAAAATGGGAGTTCATCCCTCTAAATCAACTGCTGAAAATGTTGCCAATATAAAGAAACAACTAGGAGAAATCTCTGCTATATATGATTGGGACATGGAAGTAAATACAACTGACCCGAACTTTTATAAATGGACGCAATGGATTTTTGTACAGATGTTTAAAAAAGGACTTGCTTATGAAAAAGAATTTCCTATAAATTGGTGTCCGTCTTGTAAAACAGGTCTTGCAAATGAGGAAGTAGTTGACGGTGCTTGTGAAAGATGTGGTACTCCTGTTACAAAGAAAAACCTTCGCCAATGGATGCTTAAAATTACAGAATATGCTGATAGGCTTTTAAATGACCTTGATAAACTTGATTGGCCTGAGAAAGTAAAGAAAATGCAGTCTGATTGGATTGGTAAATCTTACGGTGCTGAGGTAGACTTTAAAGTTGAGGGAAGTGATAAGCAAATTAAGGTATATACCACAAGACCTGACACCCTTTATGGAGCTACTTTTATGGTGCTTTCTCCTGAACATAAATTAGTTAAGGACATTACCAAGGAAGAACACAAAGAGGAAGTTGAAAATTATATTTATTTAGCCTCAATGAAATCAAATGTTGACAGAATGCAGGCTAAGGAAAAAACAGGAGTCTTTACAGGTAGCTATGCAATTAATCCTTTAAATAATGCCAAAACTCCTATATGGGTATCTGATTATGTACTAGCTGATTATGGAACAGGAGCTATTATGTGTGTTCCTGCACATGATGACAGGGATTTTGAGTTTGCAAAGAAATTTAATCTACCTATAATACAGGTTATATCAGAGGACGGCAAAGAAGTAGAAAATATGGAAAATGCTTATACAAAAGCCTCAGGTATTATGATTAATTCAGGCGAATGGAACGGAATGGAATCAGCTAAACTAAAAGTAGACGCTCCTGAAATGATTGAAAAGAGAGGTTTTGGTAAAAAGACTGTAAACTATAAACTTAGAGATTGGGTATTTTCACGCCAAAGATATTGGGGAGAACCTATTCCTATCGTTCATTGCCCTAAATGCGGCGATGTTCCTGTTCCTGAAAAAGATTTACCATTATTACTTCCTGAAGTTGAATCATATCAGCCTACAGGTACAGGAGAATCTCCACTTGCAGACATTACAGAATGGGTTAATACTACTTGCCCATGTTGTGGTTTACCTGCAAAAAGAGAAACTAATACCATGCCTCAGTGGGCAGGCTCAAGCTGGTATTTCTTAAGGTATGTTGACAGTCATAATGATAAGGAATTAGTTTCAAAGGAAAAAGCAGATAAATATTTGCCGGTAGATATGTATATAGGTGGAGTTGAGCATGCAGTACTTCATCTTTTATATTCAAGATTTTATACTAAATTCTTATATGACATAGGTGCAATAGGTTTTGATGAACCATTTAAAAAACTTTTTAATCAAGGAATGATTTGTAAAAGTGGAGCAAAGATGAGTAAGTCAAAGGGAAATGTAGTTTCTCCTGATGAACTTGTAGCAGACTATGGTTGTGATGCCCTTAGAATGTATGAATTATTTGTAGGCCCACCTGAACTTGATGCTGAATGGGACGATAGAGGAATAGACGGAGTAAGTAGATTTTTAAATAAATTCTACAACCTTGTTATAAGTTCAAAAGATAAGGACATAAAAGCAAGCAAGGAAATGATTAAAACTCGTCATAAACTTATAGCCGATATTGAGTATAGATTTAAGGCATTTAGCTTAAATACTGTTGTTGCAGGCTTTATGGAATACAATAACAAGCTTATAGATTTGTCAAAAGAGCAGGGTGGCATTGACAAGGAAACTCTTAAGACATTTATAATACTTTTAGCACCTTTTGCACCTCATATAAGTGAGGAACTTTGGCAAGAACTTGGAGAAAATAATTCAGTATTTACTGCAAGTTGGCCTCAGTATGATGAAGAAGCAATGAAAGATGATGAGATAGAAATACCTGTTCAAGTAAATGGTAAGACTAAACTCATTGTTAAATTAAGTGCTAACATTTCCAAAGAAGAGGCAATAGAGGCAGGAAAGAACGCTTTGAAAGAGGCAGGAAAACTTGAGGGAAATATTGTAAAAGAAATATATGTAGATAAGAAGATTATAAATATAGTTGTGAAAATGTAAGAGGTAGGATTGTGATACTTAATGTCGCTCATTTAAATAAAGCTTTTGGTGCTAAGGAAATTATAAAAGATGCCTCATTTTTAGTAAATGAAAATGAAAAGGTAGCAGTTGTAGGCTTAAATGGTGCAGGAAAAACTACATTATTAAAAATACTTTCAGGAGAAGATACAGCTGACAGTGGAATTGTTACTATTTCAAAAGACGCAAAACTTGGGTATTTAAGACAGATAAATAATTTAGATTCAGAACTTACTATAATTGAAGAAATGTATACAGTTATAAAGCCTATAATAGACATGGAAAAGAAAATGCTTGATTTGTCTGAGCAAATGAAAAGTGCTTTGGAAGATGAACTTGAAAAGTATTATAACGAATATAATACATTAACTCATAATTATGAACTACTTGACGGCTATCAGGCAAGGAGCAATGTAAATGGTATACTAAAGGGGCTTGGTTTTAATGAAGATGAATTTAATAAGCCCATAAGTAAGCTTTCAGGAGGTCAGAAAACAAGAGTTTTTCTAGGGAAATTACTCCTTTCAAAGCCTGACATTATCTTGCTTGATGAGCCTACAAACCATTTGGATTTATCAAGCATTGAATGGCTTGAGGGATATTTACTAAACTATAAGGGTGCAATAGTCATAGTTTCTCATGATAGATATTTTTTAGATAAGATTGTAGGAAAGGTAATTGACATTGAAAATGGAAATGTGAGTACTTATATCGGAAATTATTCAAAGTTTTCTCGTAAAAAAGAGCTAAAAAGAGAGGCTGACTTAAAGGCATATTTAAATCAGCAAGAGGAAATAAAACATCAAGAGGAAGTTATAGAAAAATTACGTTCATATAACCGTGAAAAGTCTATTAAAAGGGCTGAGAGTAGAGAAAAACTATTAGATAGAATTGAAAGAGTAGAAAAGCCTGTTGAACTTAAGTCTGATATGGGTTTAAGATTTGAACAAACAGAGGAAAGTGGTATGGACGTACTTAAAGTAGAGGAACTTTCTAAAAGCTTTGGAAGTAAACATCTTTTTTCAGAGTTAAACTTTGAATTAAAGCGTGGAGAGCATGTTGCTCTTATGGGAGATAATGGTACAGGAAAGACTACGATATTAAAAATAATAAATGGACTTCTAGCACCTGATACAGGAGATGTAGTTTTTGGCTCGAGAGTTCAAATGGCATATTATGATCAGGAACATCAAGTTTTAAATATGCAAAAGACTCTATTTGACGAAATATCAGATACATTTCCAACTTTAAGTAATACTAAGATAAGAAATCTTTTAGCTGCATTTTTATTTATGGGAGATGATGTTTATAAAAGAATAGGAGATCTTAGTGGTGGGGAAAGAGGTAGAGTTTCACTTGCAAAACTTATGCTAAGCAATGCAAATTTTCTAGTTTTGGACGAACCTACTAATCATCTCGATATTATGAGTAAGGAAATTCTTGAAAGTGCAATTAGAGATTTTAAGGGAACTGTACTTTATGTATCACATGACAGATATTTTATAAACAAAACAGCTACTAGAATACTTGACCTTAGACACTCTAAGCTTATGAATTATATAGGAAATTATGACTACTACTTAGAAAAGAAAGAAGATGTAGAAAGGTATGCAAAGGCTTATTCTACAAATGACCCAAAGGAAAATGTAGCCATAAGTTCAAATAAATCAGATTGGAAACAAAATAAGGAAGAACAAGCAAAATTAAGGAAACAAAAAAATGCTTTAACAAAGTGTGAAAAGAGTATAAGTGAGCTAGAGGAAAAAATTTTAGAAATCGATAATGAATTTTTAAAGCCTGAAAATCAAACTAATGCTCTACATTTAGTAGAACTTCAAAAAAAGAAAGAAAATTATGAACTTGAGCTTAGTGAACTATATGAAAAATGGGAAAAATTAGCACAAGAGCTTAGTTAGGAGGAATATGAAAAGAGTTTTAGCATGGATTGGCATTATTGTTATAACATTTTTGACACTTGCTGTATTGGTAGGAAGTATACTTAAGATAGATACAAATATATTATTTACACTTATGTTCTTTGATATTGCGATACCTATATGTTTATACGCATTTTTCCTAATAACAAAATTTTTAAAGAAAAAATAAATAATTTAAAGAAATAAATGCTGATTAGATGTGATGCAATTTGTAATAATATACAAAATATGTTATAATTATCTACCGGGTAAAAGAAATACTTTAAAAGAAATTTATAAGGAGTAAACAAAAATGGAAAGCAGAAGAATATCTAAAGCAGTAATATCAAGGCTGCCAAGATATTATAGATACTTGGGGGAGATAAGAGATGAGGGCAAAGAACGCATATCTTCAAAAGAACTTAGTGTCCGAATGAAAGTAACAGCCTCCCAAATTAGACAGGATTTAAACAATTTTGGCGGTTTTGGACAACAAGGTTATGGATACAATGTAGACTATCTTTATAATGAGATAGGTAAAATACTAGGTATCTATAAGAAACATAATGTAATTGTTATAGGTGCAGGGCATCTAGGGCAGGCAATAGCAAATTATACAAACTTTGAAAAAAGAGGTTTTGTAATAACTGCTATGTTCGATATAGATAAGTCTATTATAGGACAAGAAGTAAGGGGAGCTAAGATATATTCTTTAGATGACCTTGAGGACTATCTTTCAAAAAATAAAGTACATATAGTTGCACTTACACTTCCAAGGTCAGGTGCTGAGGAAGTAACAAAAAGACTTGTTAAAGCAGGTATAAAGGCTATATGGAATTTTGCACATACAGATTTGGTAGTTCCAAAAGATGTTTTAGTTGAAAATGTTCACTTATCTGAGTCTATTATGCGTTTGTCATATAGAGTAAGTGGCGAACACCCTGATGTTTTTGAGTAAGTTCTATGATTTTAGGTATAGGTGTAGATATAATTGAGATTGATAGAATTGAAAATGCTTGCAAAAGGGAACATTTTAAAAATAAAGTTTACACAAAAAAAGAATTAACTTTATTAAGAATTGATTCCTTAGCAGGAAATTTTGCAACAAAAGAGGCAGTTAGTAAGGCACTTGGTAGTGGCTTTAGACATTTTTCTCTAATAGACATTGAAGTATTAAGAGATAAATTTGGTAAGCCCTATGTAGTGTTATATAATAATGCTTTAAAGGCATTTGAAATGCTTAATGCAAAAAAAATTCATGTTTCAATTAGTCATACAAAACAAATGGCTATTTCGTATGTGATTATTGAAAGTTAATGCTTTAGAAAGGACATAGTATGAGAGTTCCTTTTTTATATGATACAAATTTATTAGATTTGATTCCAAAAAGAAAAAAAGATTCAAATAAGGGGACTTTTGGTCATGTTCTTGTGATTGCAGGTTCTTATGGTATGAGTGGTGCGGCTTATTTAGCTGCACTTTCTGCGTATAGAACAGGTGCAGGGCTTGTAAAAATTTTTACGGTAGATGAAAATAGACAGATTTTACAAACATTGCTACCTGAGGCTATAATAACAAGCTATAATCCAAATGAAACAGACAAAGAAAATTTTATGGCTAAATTAAAAACTTGCATTTATTGGTCTGATTGTATAATTATAGGCCCCGGAATGGGAACTAAGGATTATGCACTGGACATTCTCGAGGAAGTACTTATGGAGGCTTATGTGCCTCTAATAATAGATGCTGATGCCCTAAACATTATATCAAAAAATCAGTATTTGACAGGTTATTATACTGAGAATATAATAATTACGCCTCATCTACTTGAGATGTCAAGACTTACAGGGAAAAATGTTGAGGAAATAAAAGAAAACAAGATAGAAACAGCTTGTGATTATCAAGACAAATATAAAGTTACAGTTGTACTTAAATCAAATGAAACTATAATTACTTCGAGAGAAGATTATTTATATATAAATACTTCAGGTTCTGCCGCACTTGCAAAAGCAGGGACAGGAGATGTACTGACCGGTGTTATTGCAGGGCTTATATGTCTAGGACTTGAAGATTATAAAGCAGCCTCTTTAGCCTGCCATATACATGGACTTGCAGGAGAGGCGGCTGCAAAAAAGATAGGAGAACATGGCGTAATTGCAAGAGATGTGGTAAACTATATTCCCTATATAATGAGTGGTAAGTATACCATTAGAGGCGAGGAGATTTAAGAAATGTCGAATTATAAAAGAGCTTATGCAAGTATTGACCTTGATGCAATTAAGCATAATATAAAAGAGTTAATATCGGTTACACCCAAAAAGCTTATGTATGCAGGGGTTGTAAAGCTTGACGGATATGGACATGGAGCTGTTCCGGTGGCAAGAGCGATAGAGCCTTATGTAAGTTTTTTTTGTGTTGCAACAGTTGATGAGGCTATAAATTTAAAAAGACACCATGTAAAAAAGCCTATTCTGATATTAGGCCCAATCCCCGGAGATGAATATGAGGAGGCAGTCAGGCTTGATATAAGATTTACAGTATTTACATTAGAACAAGCAAATTTATTGTCAGTAGAGGCTAAAAAGCAAAATAAAAATGCTTTAATACATATTGCACTTGATACAGGAATGAATAGAATAGGTCTAAAGCCTACAAAAGAAGATGCAAGTTTAGTTAAGAAAATAAGTGAACTTGAAAACATTGAAATAGAGGGGCTATTTACTCATCTTTTTAGTGCAGATGAATCTGATAAGGAATATGCTATAAAACAGATTAAAGAGTTTGAAAGTTTTATAACATCTTTAGCTGAGTACGGCATTAACCCTAAAATAAAACATGTTTCCAATTCAGCAGGAATTATAGAAAACTTAGGTACTGACTTTGATATGGTAAGAGTCGGTATTGTGCTTTATGGTATAAGACCCTCAAATGAAGTTGATATGTCCTCATTAAACATAAGACCTGTTATGAGTTTGTATTCAGTAGTTACTCATATAAAATTTATAGAAGAGGGAGAAACTGTAAGCTATGGTAGAACTTTTACAGCAAGTAAAAGAACTAAGGTAGCAACTATACCAATAGGTTATGGAGACGGTTATCCTAGAAGTTTGAGCAACAAGGGATATGTACTTATTGAGGGTAAAAAAGCTAAAATTCTAGGTAGAGTATGTATGGATCAAATGATGGTTGACGTAACAGAGATTGGTGCCGCCACAATAGGTAGTAAGGTTACTTTAGTCGGTAAGGATAAGGAAGAAACTATAAGAGTTGAGGATTTATCTGCACTATGCACAAGGTTTCCTTATGAATTTGTTTGTAACATTACAAAGAGAATCCCTAGGATTTATTTAGAAAAAGACAAGGTTGTAGCAGTAAAGGATTATTTTTATGATGAATATAAGGGATATGCCTAATTAGAAAGGAAGAGTGAATTTCAAGTGGACGAAGGTAATTCGTGGTTATTAATTATTTTAGCTTTAGTTATATTTACAATGATAGATGCACTATTTTATGGTTTTGGTGCTGCTATTCAAAAGATAGACCAAAATGAACTTAGTAAGGAATTTGAAAATGGTAATAAGAAAGCAGGAAAAGTTTTAAAGATACTTGATAATCCTACTAAGTTTGTAAATACTATACAGATTACTACAAGCCTTATGAAGTTTATGGCAGGAAGTATTATGTTTTTTAAAATGATAAGCAAGGTATATTTAAAAGGACAGATTTCCTTTGCCTGCATTGATTGGGGCTGTATTTTAATTTATATAGTTTGCCTTATATTTATGATTAGTTTCGGTATGGTAGTCCCTAAAAAACTTGCATTAGAAAATCCTAGTAAATGGGTGTATAGGAATTTATCAACGATTGAAACATTTATAATTATATTTACTCCTCTAACTATTATTATAAATTTTTTGTCAAAGGCAGTGCTTAGTCTTTGGGGAATAGATATAAATAAAAAAGAAGAGGAAGTAACTAAAGAAAATATTATAAACATGATTTACGCAGGGCAAGAAGAGGGTACACTTGAGCAGGAAAATGTTGAAATGATAAACAACATTTTTGAGCTTAATGATAAAAAGGCATCTGAAATTATGACCAATAGAAAAAATTTGGTTTGTATTGACGGAGAACAGACTTTAAAAGATGTTGCAGACTTTATATTAAATAAGGGAAGTAACTCAAGGTATCCTGTTTACATAGATGATATAGATAATATAGTAGGTATCTTAAATATGAAAGATGCCTTAATTTATCGTAATAAGGAGAAATATAATAATACTCCAATAACTAAAATCAATAATTTAATAAGAGAGGCACATTATATACCTGAAACTAGAAATATAGACAATCTATTTAAGGAAATGCAGTCTGAAAAAACACACATGGTAATAGTGGTGGATGAATATGGTCAAACCTCAGGAATAGTTACTTTAGAGGACATTTTAGAAGAGATTGTAGGAAATATCATGGACGAATATGATGTAGATGAAAATATGATTGTTTCTACAAAAGACGGTGGATATGTTATGAAAGGAATGACACCTATTGATGAGGTAGAAAAAGTGCTTGATATTACTTTTGATGAAGAAGATGATGATTTTGAAACATTAAACGGTTTTCTGATTAATAAGTTAGAGAGAATACCAAATGACGGCGAGAAGTTCTCTATAACTTATGGAGGATATGAGTTTAAGGCTCTTAGAGTTGCAAAAAGAATTATTCAAAATGTAAAGATTAATAAGGTAAAACAAGAAGTAGTAAACACAAATAAAGAAGATTTAGAACAAGAAGATTTAGAAAAAAATACTTTTAAAAATAAAGATTTAGGAGTTAAGAGTATTTTAAGTTTTATATTTTAGTTGACTAAGTGAGGAGTTGTTGCAAAATATCTATTTTTATGTGGTTTGTTTTCAGTACGGAGGACAAACCTCGCATAGATAATGAATAAATCAAACATTTGTTTTCAAATATAGAACAAAAAGTTAGTTTCGTAACACTCATAAAAATATTTAAATAGAGAGGTATTTATGTCAGGACATTCAAAATTTGCGAATATAAAGCATAAAAAAGAAAAAAATGATGCGGCAAAGGGGAAGATTTTTACTGTAATCGGTAGAGAAATAGCTGTTGCAGTTAAAGAGGGAGGAGCAGATCCTGCAAACAACTCAAAGCTAAGAGATGTAATAGCAAAGGCAAAAGCAAATAATGTTCCAAATGATACTATTGATAGAGGAATAAAAAAGGCTGCCGGCGATGTAGATTCAGTTAATTACGAGCAGAATGTATATGAGGGATATGGTCCAAGTGGAGTTGCAATTATAGTTGAAACCCTTACAGACAATAAAAATCGTACTGCTGCCAATGTAAGAGCGGCATTTACAAAAGGTGGTGGCAATATAGGTGCTCAAGGTTGCGTATCCTATATGTTTGATAAAAGAGGTCAAATTATAGTTGATAAAGAAGAATGTGATATAGATTCTGATGAATTTATGATGTTAGCACTTGATGCAGGAGCTATTGACTTTATTGAAGAAGATGATAGCTTTGAAATACTTACAGAACCTGAAAACTTTTCAGTAGTAAGAGAAACATTAGAAAAAAATAATATAGCAATGTTAAGTGCCGAAGTTACTATGTTACCTCAAAATGAAGTAAAGCTAACTGATGAAGAAGACATTAAGAAAATGAATAAATTACTTGATTTATTAGAGGCTGACGATGATGTACAAAATGTATATCATAGTTGGGAAGAGTAAGTAATATATTTTTCTACTTGGAGCGTCAATTCAAGGAGGTAAAATTATGAATAAATATAGAACTTTAGGAATGGTATTTTTAGTATTGGCTCTTGTATTAAGTAAGGTAGCTAATGTAAATGATTTTATAATAGGTATGCTTTACGGTGTTTCAATAGGAATATTAATTCTTAGTCTTTTAAAGAAAAAGAAAATTAAATAGAAAGATATTTATTTATGATTTTAGTAGGGGGGGTTGCCTCGCCGACGGCGAGGCAACC
>CALALP010000006.1 GCA_937925515.1 uncultured Lachnoanaerobaculum sp.
TCCAACGCCACCGGCGAGGAGAACCCCACAAATTATATACTCAATATGACTCAACTTTGTTAATGCTACGCCCCATACTCCTTTCTTTTATTATTTAAGTCCCTCTTGTAAGGTAGTAAGATTAGTTGACATAGCTCCTAAATAAGATTCTCCTGCATCAATATCAGCTCTTGTAACTGATTGAAGTGAATCTAATGTAATTATCTCTTGGTTTTTATCCTTTGTAGCATCTTTAATAGTATTAGCAATCTTTTTATCAGATTTTTCTATTGTAAAGATGTGGGTAAGTTTAAGTTCATCAACCTTATTTGCAAGGAACTTTATAGTATCAAAGCTTGCCTCTGTTTCAGCTGAACAACCTACAAATGCCGCATAATAATCTAAACCATAATCATCTACTAAGTACCTAAATGGGAATCTATCTCCAAATAAAACCACTTTTTTATCTGCTGAGTCTACTGCTTGTTGATAAGCCTTATCGAGATTATCAAGTTCTTCTAAATAAACTTTTGTATTCTCTTGATAAGTTTGTGCATTGTTAGCATCTATTGCTTGAATATCACTTGAAATCTTTTCAACTAAAACCTTTGCATTCTTTAAAGATAACCAAACATGCTCATCATATTCTACTTCAGTGTGATGATGATGTTCTTCTGCTTTCTCATCTTTGTCATGGTCATGGTCTTTATCTTCTTTATCATGGTCGTGGTCATGGTCTTTGTCCTCTTTATCATGGTCATGGTCGTGGTCTTTATCTTCCTTATCATGGTCATGGTCTGCATCTCCATGGTCATGGTCGTGGTCATCATCGTCTTGCATTCCCTCTTTTACTTCTTCCTCCTTAGCTGCATCTCCAACTGTTTCCAAAAGATTTACAACTTTCATGTTTTTATTAGTTGCATTTTTAAGCACATCTTCAACCCAAGTATCTGACTCTCCTCCAACATAAACAAATAAATCACATTTTGAAATTTTTGCAATGTCCTCGGTAGTAGGTTGATAACTATGTAAATCAACTCCCTTTTCAGTTAATAAAGTTAAATTAAAGTTATCTGCTTTATTTCCTACAACCTCCTTAACCCAATCATAACTTGGGAAAATAGTTGTAACTACATTTATCTTTCCATCATCTTTAGTGTCAGCTTTTGTAGTTTCAGCAGCAGAGCTGGAACTTTCTTCCTGCTTACTCTCACTGCTTGCAACAGTTGTAGTTTCCTCTGTCTTTTTTGTTGTGGTACAGGCTGCCAACATTGACACACATACAAAACCTGCAACTAATTTTGATAAAATATTCTTTTTCATAACTCCTCCTTTTATTTTTTTATTTCTTTTTTTAATGTTATGAATGTAATTATTGTGAGCTTAATTCCTCTTGTTTATATTTAATTAGAACCTAATTTCTGCAACTTTCGCATATACCTACTAAAACTGATTCTCCAACCTTTAAAGTAAAGCCATGATTATCAAAGTATTTTTCTACCATTCCCATAAATTCCTCATCAAGATGATAGATTTTTCCACATTCGCTACATTGAATATGAAGATGTTCCTGACATTTTTTTTCAGGCTCTGAATACTGATACAATGCACTACCGTCCTTTGTATTGGCAAGTTGCAAAAGTATACCTGATTCAATCATCTTTTCTAAATTTCTGTAAACAGTAGTAAGATTAGTGGTACTTCCAAGTTCTCTCAAATAATTATAAACATCAGAGGCAGAAAACCTTTTCTCTTTGTTCTTCTCAATATAGGACATAATATCGTCCCTACTTTTAGTACGATAACTCTTTTGCATAAACACCTCACTAAATCAGCTCAGTTTCAAATTAAAGTATCACAATGCAAATAAATAGCACTTTTATTAAATAGGAAACTCTCTCTTGCATCTTTGTTAAACATTATTGTAAAGTGCATATCATTTGCATTTGTCTAAAAAAGAGTTTAAACCTATATTGCTATTTTGTCAATAAGATTTGCAAAAGAGTTGTAAAAGTTATTTTTTGTCCCATTCATAAGTAAATTTTAACTGACAAACTAAAAATTTCTATTGACAATCAAGGCATTATTCATATATAATAAATGCAGAGTTGAACAGATACTCAATTAAACAAATAAACAATTAATAAGATTATATTAGGAGGTTTGTTATGGTAAGTTGTGGAGATATGAAAAAAGGTGAAGTTTATACATGTGATGTTTGTGGTTTAGAGCTTGAAGTTAAAAAAGAATGTAAATGTCCTGATTTAGATAAATGTCATACTCATCACACTAATCACGGCGATGTTTGTTGCGAATTTGAATGTTGTGGCAAACCAATGCATAGAAAGTAATATAAACAAAAATTTTTAAAAGTCATAGCAATAGATTATATTTTATTAGAAAAGGACTCTTTGCAAACTGCAAGGAGTCCCTCTTTATTATGGTCGCCAATTATAAAAACTATAACTCATAAGAATAATGCTAAATACTAAAAGTAGAGTACCTAAATTTACAATCAAAGAATCACTTCCAAGACAACTCATAAAAGAACCGATTCCCATAGTAATAGTACCTATTAGAGCAAGTAGTTTATACATATTTTCTTTCTTATTCATGTTTACCTCCAATACTTCTTAAAACAAATGTTGATATAGGATAGAGTATAAGAGAAATCACAATACCATTTAGAGCAGGAAGTCCCCACTTTATATTAAAAACAAATATTAAAGTTACTGCCCAAGTAATCCAAGGAGCAAGATTCCACTTCATTTTCTTTGTGTCCTCTAAAGATTCATATTGTCCCTTATGGACTATGTAATAGTCAGCTAAAATAATACCTGCTAATGGAGGAACTATTTTTCCTAACATATTTAAAAATGTAAATAGATTTCCTATTTCATGTGGCCTTGTAAATGTACAAAGCCCTGAAATTATCAAAATAACTATAATTAATTTTTTTCTTTCAATACTAAATGAATTGGATAGGTTTAATGATGTCGAGTATAAGTTTGCTGCATTAGTTGTAAAAATATTGGTAGTCATAAGAACAAAACTCGGAAAAACTAAGCCTAATGCTAGTAGCATGGAAGATAAATCAGAATTTTTAGTACCTATGGCTGCAACTGCACCACATATAATTAACATTGAATTTCCACCAATAAGCCCTAATATAGTTGAAAGAATTGCCTCTTTTGTTGAACGTGCAAATCTCATTATATCTGCAATACAAGTTGCAGTAGATAAAATCCAAGTTCCAATTACAATCCCTATACCGTCAGTGATTGAAATAGGAGTTTTTGGAACATAAGTAAATAAATTTTCTGTACCACCTATCATAGTTGCTTTTATTGCAGCACCTAAAGAAAGATATATTACAGCAGGAATAGCTACATAACCTAGGATTGTGAGTGCCTCCATACCTATAAGTGCAAATATTCCCATTACTATTGCAGAAAGAAACATAAGGAGTAGTTCTCCATATCCTGTTATACCAAATATTTGTGCAATAAAATGACCATAGATTGCAGACTGAATTGTATACCAACCTAAATTAACTATTGGAACAAATAAAGTTGCTATCTTTGAGCCTTTTTCTCCAAATGGAAATCTCGATATAAGTGCAAATGAAAGCCCTGTTTTTGAGGCTATAATAGAGATTGCAATAGCTAAGATACTTAAAAAAACATTTCCAAATACAGTAGCAAGTACTATATCTTTCATGTTTAGCCCCTCAGCAAGTCCACCTCCTGCTATCATAGATGTTACTAAAAATACAAATCCTGTCCATACGATTGTAATACTAAAAAAACTTCTTCGATTTTCTTTTGGTACAGCCTGATATTCAAAATCTTCATTTTTAATTTTTTCTTTATTATCCATATAACCTCCATTTACTAAAATTACTGTGTGAACAATGTATTGAGTACTATATAAGATTTCATGTAACTGCTACTATTATAAATAATGTTAATCAAGAGGGCTGTTGCAAAATATCTACTCATAAAAATCAGCTTTGCACCCCCCTCTTTTACTCTCTCTAATCTGCCTCATAGTCCAATTCACAACTTTCTCTTTTACTTGGCTTTATTAATGTTACTACCACGAAAGTAATAAGACTTGCAAGTAATCCCGGGATTATATTAGGTAGGTTAAAGAAAGAAATGTTTTTTGAATGTTCTAAGATAATTATAACAATACTACCAACTATAAGAGAGGCAATAGTCCCCTCTAAAGAAGATTTTTTCCAATAAAGTCCAAATATATAAGGGAAAAATGCTCCTGCTGCTCGTAAAGTAAATGAAAACATCAAAAGTGTTATTATACTACCTGTATTAGTCATTGCTATTATCCAAGCTACAATTCCAATAATTATCATAGTTACCTTAGTAACTTTCATTATCTCTTCACTTTTTGCATCTTTTTTAATATATATCTTATAAATGTCATTTCCAAATATTGAGCCTGCACCAAGTAAATCTGAATCAGCAGATGACATTGTTGCAGATATTATACCTGAAAATAATAAACCTACAATTACTGCCGGCATTGCTGCCATTGCAAGATTAGGGAGTGCATACTTTGCACCATTTTTTAATATAATTTCACTATCAAGTTTTCCCATATTTACAAGTGCCAAAGTTATAATTCCAAGTATTGTAGGGATAAATGCATATACAAAATTTATTACAGCAGATAATGCTGAACCTTGAATTGCCGCCTTGCCGTCTTTTGCAGCATAAAACCTTGAAACTGCCTCTTGACCTACTGTAAATGAGGCAATATACATTACAATAAGTCCGATTATAGTTGGAATATTAATTCCACCAAATAAGTTTAAGGTTTCTTTTGGTACATTTGCAACTACATTATCCATTCCACCTGCAAGATTAAGTGCAAAAGGAACTGCAATAAACATTCCTATAACAATCAAGAATACTTGAACAAAATCAGTTAATGCAACTGCCCAAAGTCCACCCATAACAGAATATATTGTAACAACTACTGCAACCACTGTAACAGCTATTTTAAAATCAAGATTAAGCATTACTGAAACTATTGTTGCAGATGCTATAAACTGAGATGCTGTCAAACCTATAAGTGGAAGTAACATTATAATTGCTGTAATAAAACCTGCTGATTTTCCGTATCTTCTTCTAAAATACTCAGGAACTGTCTTGACTTCTGCTTTTCTAAATCTATGTGCTATAAAAGACAGTATTACAAAAGCAATTCCCATAGTCGTGATATACCAAGATGCTCCAAGTCCCCATTGACCATAGGCTTTTTCAACCACTCCAAGTGATGAACCTCCACCAATCTCAGTTGCAGATAGCGTTCCTGCCATAAGTATAGGCCCTAAGCTCCTACCTGCAACCATAAAGTCCTCATTACTTGAAACTTTTTTAGAGGAATAAAAACCTATTCCAAGCATTGCAATAAGATACACAACAACAATTAAAATAACCGTAACTTGCATAAAAACCTCCTTAATTTTTTATAGTTTCACACCCTTTAAAATTTAGGTAATTTTTACCTTGTTTAGCTATTTTTTATTTTATCATTATATAAAATTATAGTCAATACTTATTAGACACAATATTTTATAAGTATTTTTTACTAAATTTTTCCCAACTTATATCAAACCTACTGCCTCTCTTATATTTTGTACTCCAATTAAATTTATCTTTTTTGCAAGACTTAAATCACTAAGTTTTTCTAAACTTATCTTAGGTAAAATGCAGGTTGTAAAACCTAATTTTACTGCCTCTCTTATCCTATATTCAGCCATGCTTACTGCTCTAACTTCCCCTGCAAGTCCAACCTCTCCGAATATAACTGTTTTATCATCTATTGGGCGATTTTTTAGTCCTGATACTATTGACATAATAATTGATAAATCAAGTGCAGGTTCATTCATCTTTATACCACCTGCTATATTTATATATGCATCATATCTACTCATTTGAAGTCCACATCTTTTTTCAATTACTGCCATAAGTAAATTTACTCTGTTAAAATCAGTTCCGACTGCTGTCCTTCTTGGCAATCCGAAAACTGTTTCTGTAATAAGTGCTTGAACCTCTAAAAGCATTGGTCTACTTCCCTCCATTAGACAGGCAACTGATGCACCTGAGGCATTGCTTGGTCTGCCTGACAACATATATTCAGACGGATTTTTTACTTCCTCAAGCCCACTTTCTCTCATCTCAAACACACCTATCTCATTGGTTGAACCGAATCTATTTTTTACTGCTCTTAAAATCCTATATGAAACTGTCCTTTCTCCCTCAAAGTATAAAACTGTATCTACCATGTGTTCAAGAACTCTTGGACCTGCAACCTGTCCGTCTTTTGTAACATGTCCTACAATAAATATCGCAATATTGTTAGTCTTTGCAAGTTGCATTAAGACATTTGTTGACTCTCTTACTTGACTTACACTTCCGGGAGCAGAGCCTATATCCTTAGTAAACATAGTTTGTATTGAGTCTATAACTACCACTTCAGGCCTTTCCTCAAGTATAACTTGCTGAATAATTGATAAATCTGTTTCACAAAACAATTTCATATCTGTATTGATAAGCCCTATTCTATTTGCTCTTAGCTTTATCTGTTTTAAGCTCTCTTCTCCTGATACATATATAAGCTTTCTCCCTGAATTTGAAAGATTTTTACATACTTGTAAAAGTATAGTTGACTTTCCAATACCGGGATCGCCTCCTACTAAAACTAAAGAACCTATTACAATCCCACCACCAAGCACCCTATCAAATTCATCAATATAAGTACTATATCTATCACTTGTGTCAAGCTCAATATCCTTTAAAAGTTTAGGTCTATTTTCTATAATTGATTTAGCTAAAACCTTAGAGGGTAAAGAAGACTTTGAAACTTTTTCTTCTATCATAGTATTCCATGCCTTACAAACAGGGCATTGTCCTGTCCATTTTGCAGAATCATAACCACATTCACTACAAAAAAACATACTTGTTCTTTCTTTTGCCATATATACTCCATTTATTTTTTATTCAAATGTTGCCTGCATATAATAATATATAATATTTTCTACTATGTCTATACTAACACAATTCTTAGAACAATAGTTTGATTTGTATAAGAACTTATGTTATACTATCTCCAATATTTAATCCTTTAAAGGAGAACTTTTATGTCAAAACCTTTACTAACTAAAAAACAAGAGGAAATATTTATTTATATAAAAGACTATATTTTAAAAAAGGGATACCCCCCTACTGTGCGTGAAATAGGTGCAGCCGTTGGGCTAAGTTCTACTTCTTCAATACATCTTCATTTGGAAACATTAACCAAAAAAGGCTACATAAAAAAAGACCCCTCAAAGCCTAGAACTATTGAAATTATAGATGAATCCTTTAACCTTAAAAGAGAAGTTACTCAAGTTCCTATAATAAGCAAGTTTAAGCCTCTTGATGTAGCCTTTTATTTTCCTATTCCTAGTGAATGTTTAGCTGATACTGAAACATTTATATTTACTATAAATGAAGATTCTATGATTAATTCAGGAATTTTAAGTGGGGATAATGTTATTGTTTCAAAGGTAGACTCTGTAAGTAGTGGCGAATTAGTAGCTGTTTTATTAAATGATTTAGTAACTGTAAGAAGACTTTATAAAGAAGAAAACCATGTTAGATTACAACCTGAAAATGATAATTTAGAACCTACTATTTTAGAAAATGTAGATATTTTAGGTAGGGTTATAGGAATTATAAGACTTTCAAAACCGTTAAGTTAATACTTGGAGCTGTTGCAAATGGGCTATATATATCTTGTCCCCCTACGGGGGACAAAACCAATATAATAATGAATAAATACAACTTTGTTATTTTTAAGTAAAGAACAACAAATATAGCACTATTCGTAGCAATTAATTTTGCAACATCTCCTATCTATAAATTTCTTTATTCAATATCATCTTCGCCATTCATCTCATAAAATTCTTCCTCATCAAGAATTTCATCAAATGTATCGGCAGCAATTTCATATTCCTCATCTGTTTCAATATTTGAAAGTATTGGAGTTCCGTCCTCCTCTTCATATCTATATAGATATACTTGGCTTTCCTCCTCGTTTTCTTCTTCCGGCAAAACTGCAATATAATTTCTTTCTCCTGCCTCAAAAATACTTAAAACTACACATTCTATTTCAGTATTATCCTCTAGTGTAATTGTAACAGTAGACTTATTTTCATCATCAAATAAAGCATCTTCAAAAATTTCCATTTTTCCTCCTAAATTAAGGTTTAATAATTTATCTTATAACTACTCCTGCAACATAAACTCCAACAGCAATGCCAAATGTTATAAGTATCGCATCAAATAGACGCACTGCACCTGCAATGTAATCTGCATTTGCTAAATCTCTTACAGCAGTAACTAAGGCAACTCCGGGAATTAAAGGCATTATTGCACCAATAATTGCTATCTTCATATTTGAACCAAAGCCATACATAAAAAATAGTCTTGTGCATATTGCAGCAATAAAGCCACCCAATATATTCAGTGTAAGCTTTGAAACTGTTTTTGCTCTCTTTCCACTTGATAAAAGTAAAACTATTATAAACACAATCATTCCACTAAATCCTGAAATAAATGTATCTTGTATATTTTCTCCAAACAGATATGAGAAACTTGCAGAACCTAGAAATGATGCCATTACTAATGTAGAAAATTTCTTTCCTTTCATTTTTTCAATATCACAAAGTTTTTTGAGAGCATCCTTAGGGCTTACATCGCCTTTTCCTATATTTCTTGAAAGATCATTTACCTCTGTAATCATATATAATTTAGTACTTGAAATAGGAATATGTCTTACTTTTGCATAGGTTTCATTTCCATTTATCTCAATAGTAAAAAACATTCCATTACTTAGTACAAATATATCCTCTCCTGAAAGTCCATATCCCTCAAGTATTCTATGAACAGTTTCTTCAACTCTCCAAATTTCTGCTCCAGAAGAAAGCAGTATACAACCTGCTTTTAGTGCTACCTCTATTTTAGTTGCTCTGTTTTTATCTTCCTCAGAAACATTTTTCAATTTATACTCAGTAGTTTTTTCTTCACTGCTCATATTCATCATTTATAATTCTATATCATTTTCAATGTTGTCTTTAAGTTGTTTTATTAAATCCAATACATTTCTAACAACTTCATCTACCGGAATAGTCATATTAATAGTTTTATCTCTTGTTAAAATTTCGCAAACCCCTGCCTCTAAATTTCTAGGGCTTACATTTACCCTTAAAGGCACTCCTAAAAGGTCTGCATCTGAAAATTTAACTCCCGGACTAATCTTTCTATCATCATATATGACTTCTACGCCCTTATCTAAAAGTTCCTTATAAAGTTTATCTGCACAAGCTAAAACATTTTCATCTTGTACTTTTATAGCACATAGATGTACCTGCCAAGGTGCTATAGTAATAGGCCAAATAGGACCATATTCATCATGGTTTTCCTCACATATTGAGGCTGCAAGTCTACCTACACCTATTCCATAACAACCCATAATAGGTGTCTGCATTTTTCCATTTTTATCGAGATAAGTCATTCCCATTGACTTAGTATATTTATCTCCTAGTTGGAAAATGTTACCTATTTCAATACCTCTTGAAATTGTAATACTTTCTTTATTACACCTTGGGCATAAGCCTCCCTCTATTATCTTTGCAAAGTCATGATACTCTACATCAGAAAAATCTCTAGCCATATCAAGCCCTGTATAATGATAATCTGCTTTATTTGCACCGCATACCATATTGTTGGCATTTTCAAGTGAGGAATCAAAAAGTACTGTATGCTTTTTGTCTATTCCAACAGGCCCAATAAAACCTGCTGCAAGATTTGACTCAGGAGTAATAACTGCAGGATAAATTTCACAACCCAAGTAATTTCTCAGTTTAGTTTCATTTATCTCTAAATCGCCCCTTATAAATACCACTACATAAGAATCGTCTAAGGTCTTTTGATAAATAACTGCCTTACAAGACTTTTCTTTAGGTGCATTAAGGAAATTACAAACCTCCTCAATAGTATGTTGATTAGGGGTGTGAACCTCTTTTAGTTCTTCTGAAACCTCATCTCTTACATTCTTTATAATGCTTTTTGCAGCCTCCATATTTGACTTATAATCACATTCATTACATATTACAATGCTGTCCTCTCCTATTGGAGAAAGTAACATAAACTCATGTGAAATACTTCCACCCATCATTCCTGAATCTGCCAAAACAGACACAAATCTTTTAAGTCCTGCTCTTTTAAAAATTCGTTCATAAGCCTTTAAACATTTACCATAATAATTATCTAAATCTTCCTTTGAAGTATGAAATGAGTAACCGTCTTTCATGGTAAACTCTCTTACTCTTATAAGCCCTGCTCTAGGTCTTGGCTCATCTCTAAATTTAGTCTGAATTTGGTAAATCATAAATGGATACCTGCTGTAACTATTGGCATATTCCTTTACTAATTGAACGGCCGCCTCTTCATGGGTCATTCCAAGCACCATATCGGAATTATTTCTATCCTTAAACCTTAAAAGTTCATTTCCAATGCTTTCATATCTACCACTTTCTTGCCATAATGAGGCAGGCATAACCACCGGAAACTGAACTTCCTGACCGTCTATCTTGTCCATTTCCTCTCTTAAAATCTGTTCTATCTTTTTTGTTATCTTTTTTAGAGGTAAATATGAGGAATATATTCCATTTGCAACATACTTAATATAGCCACCTCTTACCATAAATGCATGACTGTCTGTAATGCAATCAGCCGGTCTTTCTTTAAACCTATCTCCTACCAACTTATCTAATTTCATCTTACTTGATTCCTTTCAAAATCTCATTAGTTCCTTTAATAATGTAACTAATTTTTACCTAAAATGCAAGCAAAACTATTGTTACTAAACTTGACATTAAATTAATTTAGCGTTATACTTGAAGCACCAACAGTAAGTCCTGCATCAGTGCCGTATAGGTAAGCGTCATGTGTTGTCGTTGCTGGTAGGCTATTGGTTTTATAAAATAAAGCCGACTTTTTGTCGGCTCTTTCTATTTTCCAAACTCAAATATTGTTTTAAGTATATCCCTAGCTTTTAACATCTCCATTTCTTCCTCAAATGCCCCTGAACGAATATGTGAATATAACAGATTTGCAAAAACATCTGCTATCTGAATCATAGTATTGCAATTTGAATTATAATAATTTACCTCAAACTCGCCTAAAACTGTTTTGTTTAAAACTAATTCAGTATTTAAATAATTAGATAGAAAATGCCTTGTTTCCTTTTTCTCATTTCTCTCATCAAGTTGTAAACAATAATTACCCTCACAAAGAAAACCATTTTTAAAAAAACTCTCCATAGCCAAACGTATACAATAATTAAAGGTTCTGCTTGTATTCTTACAGTAAATATCACTTAATTCACTATTGTAAATTCTTATATAATATAGTTCAAATAATGGTTTTCTAGTAAAATATTCAACAAACTTATTTTTCATATCCTTATCAAGCAAAAATCCCTTTAATTCAAAAAACTTGCCGTCCCTAAACATTTTCCTCGGTCTTGCTTTTTTATCAAGAACATAAAGTCTTTTTAGATTAGAGGATATAAAGCGTTTATAAGCTCTCTCAAGCTTACTTTTTTCATAAACATTTACCAATGCAATTATAAAGTCATTTTTTATATCAAGTTTATTATTTATTGAACCTGACTCATCTATGTATATATTCATATCTACTCCTTATTTATTAAGAATATCAGAAAATGATACTTTTTCATAGTCTTTATAATTTGCTATTTCACGAACTTTACTTTGCTATTTTCACATTCTAATATATTCTCAACAAATACATTTGAGTCTTTACTTCCTGCAATACAAATATCTACCAAAACAAGTTTCTTTATATTTTTAGCAAATATCCCCCTTTTGACCATTTTAGGAAAGTTATCCATCATAAGTGGTACTAATGGAATTAGATTTTTCGATTTATCAAATACTGCATGTAAATTAGATATAATAAGTTCACTTATAGGCATTTCCGGTAAACCATAAACACAAGCTAGCACATTTCTTACATTTTCACAACTAATATTTCTTAATTCCACTTTTCCAACTAAAGGAGTTTTTTCATCTACTTCTCTCTCATTTCTATCTTGAACATAAAGTGAATGACCGTCCGGATCACAAAAGTAAAACATATTTATAGTAAATGGCATTTTTACATTTTTCATTATAATATTATCAAATAGAAAATTAGTCAAAATAGACTTTTTACCACGTCCACGCCTTGTTTTAATCCTTACACCTCTATCTGTCCCATAAAATAAACATTTACTTACTCTTACATTACTTACCCCTGCTGCCACTTCACTTCCTATCGTAACGCTGCCATGTCCTTTTTCAAATTTACAGTTTCTTATCTCAATATTTTTAGAAGTTTTATAATGTTTCATTGCCATATAGTATTTTCCACTTTTTATGGCAATGCAGTCATCTCCAACAGATATAATAACTCCAAGTATCAAAACATTCTCACAACTTTCAGGATCAATGCCGTCAGTATTTGGGGAGTTTTCAGGATTTATTATAGTATTATTTAAAAATTTCAGATTATCACTATAATATGGGTGTAATGTCCAACAAGGCGAGTTTGTTATAGTAAGTCCTTGTATACGAATGTTATTACAGCCATGTAAAAATAACATGTTAGGTCGCCATGCAATATTTTTTGATTTTGTATTTTTCCACCAATCTGAATTATTAGCATTGCCGTCAATTATGCCCTCTCCATATATATCTACATTACTTACATTTATCCCTGTAATTAACGAGGCAAAACTATTTAACGGATTTCCCTCCCATGTACCTAGATTATATTCATCTTTTTCATCAGTTGAAGTTATCATACCTTGTAGAATGGGATATTTTTTCCTGTCTATTTCTCCTAAAATAACTGCATCTTTATCAATCCAAATATCAATATTACTCTTTAAAAATAGAGGAGTACAAATATATCTGCCTTTAGGAATATAAACCGTTCCGTTATTAGGACAAGAACTTATTGCCGCTTGAATATATATGGAGTCAAGTTCTCTTTCATCGCCTTTTGCTCCAAAGTCTTTTACATTTAGTAATACATACTCATATTTAGTTTTAAATTTTTTTATATCAGATTTTATACCATTCTTTTGTATATAAATCTCATATTCACTATTAGGAGTTAGGTTAAAAATCGATACTACATTTCTATTAGAAGATAGATGTTTTAAGTTATTTATGTAAATGTCATACTTTTCACTAAGCTCGTAAACAAAATCATTACTTAATTCAATAGTTATACTTCTTTTGAATATCTCAACTATATTAAAGTCCATTTAACTCTCCTAATCAAAGCTCTTTCAATCTTAATATCTCAGTAAAAGCCATTAGAAATGGTGCAACTGCCTTTGCCTCATTGACAACTATCGGTTCACTATAATAATAGCTAGGTGTTCCATTTCTATTGTCCTTACCACCAAGCCCTGCAACAAGACATATCCCTCCAAGATTTATATTATTTTCAATATCAAAACTTAAGTATCTTTTTATTATGGCATTAAAAATTTCAAGCCCTATTTTGGCATATCTTTTTGGTAATAATTTAAACCTTGCAGCTTTTAAAAAAGTATAAGAAATAATAGCACTTCCTGATGTTTCTAAATAATTATCTTTATCACTTGCTCTATCTACAACTTGATAAAACATTCCACTCTTATCTTGGTATTTTAAAAGAGAGTCTGCTAAATCTTTCAACATACTTTGTAGCTTTCTTATTTCATAGTACAAAGTTTCTTCCATACTTAATGCTGTGTCTACAAGCGACAAAATAAACCAACCTATTGCTCTAAGCCAAAAACTTTTACTAAGCCCTGTATTTTTATCACACCAATTTGAGGCTCTTGATTCATCATAGCCATGATAGTAAAGACCACTCTTTGTATCTTTCATAAGCTTTTCTACATTTTCAAATTGATTAAAACTGTCAAAGCAACCTTTCATGTGATTATATTTTGTTTCATACTCCATGTAAAAAGGTTGTGCCATGTAAAGTCCGTCAAGCCAAACTTGATAAGGGTATATTTTTTTATGCCAAAAATTTCCTGCTTTAGTTCTAGGCATAAATTTAAGTTGCTCATATACAGTGTCTATTGCAAGCCTATACTTATGCTTACCTGTAAGTTCAAACAGCTTAAATAAATTTTTTGCAGGTCTTATATTGTCTAAATTATATTCCTCAAAGTCAAATGTATTTATACTTCCGTCCTCGCATACAAAGCCACTTACAAATTCATCTGCAAATTTCAAATACTCTTTTTTCTTCGTAACATCATACAATTCTAAAACTGCACTTATCATACAACCGTCTATATAATTCCATTTATTTTTTTTACCACTTCTTACTTTTTCAATATTCCATAGAGGTTCTTTAAAACTTGAATTTTCTAAAAGATAGTCTATGTACTCTTCAACCAATTTATATTTTTCCTTATTATCACTTAACATCAACCTTTTACGCCTCCTGCTGAAATTCCCTCTACAAACTGGTTTTGTGCTATAAAAAATATAAATATTGACGGTATTACTGAAATAAGTGATGTGGCAAGTATTCTATTCCAAGCAAAACCTGAATCTGAATCCATAGTAAGCTTAACAAATATTGTTGCTGTATATTTTGCCGGAGTATTTACATACAAAAGTGGCCCTAAAAATTCATTACTTGCCCACATGAATTTGAATAATGCACAAGAAACAATAGCAGGCATAAGCATTGGAACTATTACTTTAATAAGTGTCTGAAAAACATTACATCCGTCAATCCTTGCTGCCTCCTCAAGTTCTTTTGGAATATTTCTTAAAAACTGTATGAGCATGAATACAAAATATGTATCAGTAGCAAACAAAGACGGTACTATAAGAGGTAGATATAATTTTGAGCCTATCCAACCAAAATTATTATACATAATATACTGAGGGACATTTAAAACTACCTGTGGCAAAAATAGTGTTGACATAAGTATTGCAAACAAAATGCCTCTGCCTTTAAACTTAAATCTTCCAAAACCATAAGCTGTAATTGTAGATGATACAACAGTAAAAATAACTGCAGGTATAACATAAGAATATGTATTTAACATAGCTTTCCAAATATTTATATCTCCACCATAACTTTTTACTGCCGCCTTATATCCCTCTGTTGTAAAAGCTTTTGGCAATATATTTATTGTTGAAAATATTTCATTATTTGGTTTAAATGTTGCCCCAATCATCCATAATAATGGATATATCATAAATATTCCAACAGCTATTAAAATTATATATCTTATAACTACTTGAACTGTCCTTTTAGTCTTTAAATTCATATTATCTCTCCTCATCTGCATAGTACACCCACTTTTTCTGAGAATAAAAGGCTATTGCCGTCATAATAAATAAAAATACAAAAAGTACCCAAGCTTGTGCACTTGCCTTACCCATTTGATAATTTTTAAAAGCATTATTATAAATAAGCAATGACATAAGAGTTGTAGAACCTCTAGGACCTCCTGAAGTAATGATATAAGGTCCATTAAATTCTTGAAAAGCTTGTACTAGCTGTGTAACCAAGTTATAAAATATAACAGGTGTAATAAGAGGAATTGTTACAGAAAAAAATTGTTTCCATTTACCTGCTCCGTCTATTGCGGCAGCCTCATAAAGTTCCGTAGGAACTCCCTTAAGTGCCGCTAAAAATATAACCATTGCAGAACCAAATTGCCAAACTCTAAGTAAAGAAACTGAAAATAATGCTAAATTAGGGTCTGAAAAAAAGCTTGGTGCTTTCACACCAAAAATTGCAAACATAGTTTGAATAAGTCCCTCATCTTTAAATAAAGCTTTCCAAAGTACAGATATTGCCACCGAACCACCAAGTATTGACGGAATATAATATGCAGTTCTAAAAAAATTAACTCCCTTAATTTTAAAATTTAAAATATATGCTATAAACAATGCCACAACAAGCTTTAAAGGTACTGTTATAAAGGCATATTTAAATGTAATAATGAGTGCTTTAAGCTCATTTTGTTTTGTAAATACATCTATATAATTATCAAATGTAAATTTTGATATTCCCTTAAAAAGATGAAAGTCTGTAAAGCTAAAATATAAAGATGATGCAAAGGGATATAATTTAAAAATAATAAAACCTACAAGCCAAGGTAATATAAAACAAAATCCTATATTATTTTTAAATGCTTTCTTTAGTTTATTCAATCCTACCTCCTTTAGAAAGGGGATATTGTAAATTAAATATCACTACACTATCCCCATTTTCCTTAATTACTTACATTTTTATAAGCATCAAATAACATTTTTGTTGCTGTTTCAACTGTATAATCCCCATAACTTAAACCACTAAATATATCTATATATAATCCATTTGTAGATTTTAAAGAAGGATCATCAAATTTAACATTCATATTAAATGTTGCAGCCTCCAAAACTTTTTGATGTGCCTCTTTAATAACAGGGTCAATAGCATTTGCCTTAGTCAACTGTTCAAGAGCTACCTTAGATGCAGGTACACCTCTTTGAGTTCCTATAATTTCTATTCCCTCCGGGTCATTTAAAAGAAAATTCATAAGAAGTGCTGCCTCTCTAGGATGCTTTGATTTAGCATTTATTGCATATAACATTGAAATCTTTGTAAATACTCCTGTTTCTTTACCACCTAAATCTTTAAATTCCTCGCCTACAACTAATTCTCTACTATCTCCTAGAGCCTTTCTAAATTTACTTGCAGCACTATCCCATTCTAAAATACCTGCATATCTTCCACTTATAAACTTTTCATTTACATCAAAGCTTGCTGCTCCGTCGCCGTCAACAGTCTTAATTGATGGCATAATATGGTCATCTTCTAATGATTTTACAAACTCTATTCCGTCCTTTATCTCGTCCTCACTAAAATTAAATACTCCCTTATCAGTAAAAATTTGCTTATTATATTTTGATTGTAAATAATATGCCATAAAAATTGCTCTATCATAAGCTCCCATTGCAAGTGGGTAATAATCATCTCCTAACTTTTCTTTAAAAATTTTTCCTGCATTTCTTAAATCTGCAAGTGATTTAGGAGTGTCAATTCCTGCCTCATCAAATGTTGTCTTATCCCAATAGAAAATTCTCCCTGTTTCAGCTATTGGAACACCTGCAAGCCCTCCCTTTGAGTCTTTAGATATTTCCAAAAGTTTACTATCAAATTGTGTTAAATCAACTACATCAGAAACTGTATTTATATCAAGAAAAGTTGTGCTGTCTACATCATACTTACCTATCCAATCTATATTTATTTGTGAAAGGTCTGCTCCTGTACCTGACTAAAACTCTAAAGCTCTAGCAGTTTCCCAATCAGTCCATGCACCAAAATTTACCTCTACTTTTATATCAGGGTATTTTTTCATAAATGCCTCTACTGCCTTTTGTGTTGCCTAATGCCTTGAATCTCCTCCCCACCAATTAAAAGTAATTGTAGCAGGCTCAAAGCCTTTACTCTCAGAAGTTTTCTCACTAGAATTTTCTACACTACTTGAGGTATTTTCTGTTTTCTCCTCTTTTTTTGTATTTGAACCTGTACAAGCTGTAAGTGCTGTAATAAGTAACATAGCAATAGCAATATTTAACTTTTTCATCTTTTTCCTCCAAATAATCTGATTTATAATCTTACGAACCGATATTGATATATATTTTATAACTTAAAATTTACCTAAAAACCAACAAAAAATAGCCCTTTATAGATAGAAGTACAGTTTTTTTGCCATATATTAGTATTATATGGTATAATATTTTTGTAAATATGCTTAATCCAAATATTTATACTAATTATGATTACAACATTTTTAGTAAAACTTTATTGTAATTCAAATTTAATACATTTAGGAAAAATTCATGAGAGTTTCAAATTCAGATATTGATAGAATATATGTAAATATTGCAACAAGAACAAAAGAATATAAATTTAATATGCCTGACAATCATTTTCACCAATACTATGAGCTTTATTATTGTAAATCTTCAACCTGCTCATATTTTGTAAATAACAGAATTTTAGAACTACATAGTGGTGATTTTCTTTTAGTACCTCCAAGAGAAATGCATTATACAAAATACAATTCTGCAACCCCTTGTACACGCATAAATATTTATTTTAAATATAGTGATTTAGTAGATAACACATTTTTTACAAATGAAGATTTCAAAAAATATTTCACTACAATAGAGGTCTTTCATGTCCCAAATGCCTATCAAAATAAAATAAATGAACATCTGCAAAATATGCTTGCAGAAGATAAGATTGATGATAATTATAGTGCAGTAAATTTAAGATTATATCTTAAACAACTGTTTTTTCTATGCATGCGTTTTTGTAAATTTAATCAGTCAACTCCTGCTATAATCAACACTTTAGATGAGCAAATACTTACTGCTCTAAGATATATAAGTGATAATTATGCTGAAACTCTAAGTTTAGAATCTGTTGCCTCTATTAGTGGATTAAGCTATACATATTTCAGTAAGAAATTTAAACTTACTACAGGAATGAGATTTAAAGAATATTTAAATATTGTAAGATTAAAACATGCTGCCACTGAGCTAGCCACAACTAATATTTCAATAACTGAAATCGCTATAAATTGTGGTTTCAATGACAGCAATTATTTTACAGATGTATTTAAAAAAATTTATGGTTTATCTCCTAGAAAGTACAGGAAAAACAGCTACTCTGAGATTATCTCATAAATAACTATTTATAGCCACTATACACTCCTGCCACTTTCTGATATGCTCTTGTGGTAACTGCGTAAATGCTGACATAAATAATTGAAAATACAATGTATGTAACAAGATATATTTTAAGGAATAATATAGTATTACTCATATTCAAAAGAGTCATTATCTTACTTAATGATGGAAATGCAAAGACTAGATGTAGTCCTGCAAAAAGTAATGGAAATTGTGGAATAATATTAAAAAAATCCTCAGCCACAAATACCTCATAACCAAACCTTTCAAGCCCTGACTTTATAAGTTTTGCAAGGCTCTCATCATCTTCAATTAAAAAAAACTTATACATAAAATCTTATTTCACTCTTTCCTTTAGCCTATCTCTTACTTTTTCTATCACTTCATTATCTAATTTAACTTCATTCCAAAGTTCCCACGCAAACGCCCCTTGATATAAGAGCATGTCTAGCCCATTTATTACCTTTTTATTTAAAAACATTTCCATAAACCTTGTTTTACTTGGGGTATAAATAATGTCTACACCTGCAAGGCATTTTTCATAAAATTCGTTATCCTCTATTATACATTCATCTACATTTGGATACATTCCTACGCTAGTTGCCTGAAAGGCTATGTAATCATTATAGGGGAGAATGTTTTTAAGCTGTAGTTTAAACTCTTCTAGTGAAAATGCTTTTAAGTCCACATTCTTATTTTCTAACTCAGTAATCAGCTTTTTGGCTTTTAAAATATCCCTATTTACTAGGATAATGCTTTCTGCCCCTAAATTTACACATAAATGTAGCACTGATTTAGCTGCCCCCCCTGCACCAAATATTATAACTTTTTTATTTTTTATGGAAATGTCTGCATTTTTAAGTGATTTTTCTAAACCTAAAATGTCGGTGTTATAGCCTTTAAAGCCTCCATTTACCCTTACTAAAGTATTTACTGCACCAATCTTTTTTGCACTTTCATCAATATCAATAAGATAATTTATAACTTCTTTCTTATATGGAATGGTTACATTAAGCCCCTTAAAGCCAAGTAAATACGCCCCCTTTATTGCATTTTCAAGGTCTTTTTTAACAGGGAGCGGCACATATATAGAGTCTACATTCATTTCACTTGAAAATATCCCTTGCATAAGTGGAGATAAACTATGCTCAATGGGATTTCCAATAAGTCCACATACTTTTGCTCTTGCTGTAAACATCACTTGCCCTTTCCTTTTTTATAACTTAATAAAACAATATTTTCAAAAAATCTCTTAATTACAATCTGTATCTCCTCTTTTTTATCAATAGGTTTTACAAGTATGGCGTAAATGCCGGCTCTCTTAGCCCCTAAAATATCAGTAAAAAGTTGGTCGCCTATAAAAATAGTTTCTTCTTTTTTGACATTCATTAACTCTAAAGCCTTTAAATAATTTTTAATACTTGGCTTTTTTGCATTTTCTATAAATAAAGAACCTACATCATTTGCAAAAGGTTCTACTCTCTTTTTCTTATTATTAGATAGTAGACAGGTGTTTATATTTAGACTTCTAAGCTTATCAAAAAAAACTTTTATTTTTTCATCTGCCTTAACTCCATGCATTACTAAGGTATTATCTATATCAAAAATAATTGCCCTTACACCTTTCTCATATAACTTATTATAATCTATTTCATAGATTGAGTTGTAATCTTCATTTGGAAATAAAATTTTTAAAAACGACATTTCTACTCACCTTTTTTCTTAAGTTTTCCTATTTCTTCTACAAAAGTATCAGCATCTCTAAATTCCCTATAAACAGAGGCAAACCTTACATAAGCTACCTCATCTACATCTTTTAACTTCTCCATTACAAGTTCCCCTATAACTGAGGTTTTAACTTCTTTTGTTTCAAATGATGATATATATTCTTCTATCTCATCCAGGATTTTATTTATCTGTTCTGAGGAAACAGGTCTTTTATGGCAACTTCTTATAATACCGTCTTGCACCTTTTTTCTATTAAATTCTTCTCTAGTTTCGTCTTTTTTTATAACCATAACAGGTTGTATCTCATATTTTTCAAATGTATTAAATCTACGATTACATTTTTCACATTCTCGTCTTCTTTTTATAGTCTTATTATCTTCTGAGGGTCTTGAATCTACCACCTTAGAATCATTAAATCCACAAAATGGACATCTCATAAATTTCTCCTATATTATACTTTTCCTAAATTAAAAAACTTATCTTTTAAATTATACCATATTTTAGGTAAAATAGTAGTATCTTAGTATTTATATAGTTTAGTGGGGGGAAGTCCTCGCCGTCAGCGTTGACTTCCCCCCACATTAATAGCAATATTTTTATCTTGATATTTTTCTTGTTTCGTTCTTAAGCCACTCTTTTTCTTCATCATTTAAATATGGGCTAAGTTTTTTATAAACATCTGCTTGGTAATTATTATAAAGTTCTATCTCCTCATCTCTCATAGCTAAAATTTCTAGTGGATTAGGGTCAATAGGTGCATAAGTTAAGCAGTCAAATTTTAAGAATCCGTCTACTTCATCTTTAACTACAACTACTAAAATTTCCATTCTTATTCCATGTTTGCCCTCAATATAAACTCCCGGTTCATCACTTAAAACCATTCCTGCTCTAAGTTCTACATTTCTTTCAAAATCAGGGTTTGCCCTAAATCTTATTGAATTTGGGCCTTCATGTACTGTATTACAAAAACCGACGCCATGACCTGTACCATGGTTATAATCAAGTCCATACTCCCAAAGTCTTTGCCTTGCAAATGTATCAAGATTTAAACCTATAACTCCTTGCTTAAATCTTGCATTTAAAAGTCTTAACATACTTACTGTAACCAATGTATAATGAAGTCTTTCCTCAAAAGTTGTTTCTCCGAGTGCAGTAGTTCTTGTAACATCAGTTGTACCGTCAAGATAATGTCCACCTGAATCATACAAATAAAGTCCCTTTGCCTCAAGTAACTTAGCAGTTTCTCTCTTAGCCTTATAATGTACAATAGCTCCATTATCTGCATATCCTGCTATTGTATCAAAACTTAAACTTACAGACTTCTCATCAGCAAGTCTTAAATTATCAAGGTAATCAGATGCGTCAACCTCATTCATTTTCTTTCCTGCAGCAACATTTTCCCTTACCCACTTTGTAAATCTTGTCATGTAAACTCCGTCACGAATATGTGCTTTCTTAAAGTTTGCAATCTCAGTGTCATTTTTTATAATCTTCATCAAGGTAAGTGGAGATACACCACAAATGATTTCATTCTTATCTTTAATCAATTTATAAGTTGTGAAATTACACTCAGTTCTGTCTATAAAAATCTTTTTATTTTCAAATGTAGCCACAAAATCATACCATTTATCATAATCATTTATCTCTACACTATTTTTAGAAAAATATTCTTTTATCTCATCAGTCAAAGCCTCTTTTTGAACAAATAACTTTGCACAATCTGAACAAATAGCTAAATAAGAAAGGAATAAAGGATTTGTTTCAATATCACTTCCCCTTAAATTAGTAAGCCAAGCTATATCTGAAAGTGATGAAACAAGTATTAAATCTGCTCCATTTTCCTTGACACTTTTTCTTACTCTATCAATCTTACTAAGAATGTCCTCTCCACAATATTCCACTAAAGACCAAATTTTATTAGCATTTCTCTTAGGTCTATCTTTCCATATAATGTCTACAATATCCTCATCTATTTTAAGAGAAATTCCCTTTTGAATAAGCTTGGTTTCATAGCTCTCGCCCTCGGCAACTCCAAATAACTTGCCATAAAAACCTAAAACCTCTCCTTTTTTCATATTTGTTTCAAGAAATTCAAGGATTGTCGGCACACCTTTTTCTCCCATTTTCATGACTTCAATACCTGAACCTGCTAACTGTATAGGTGCTTGAGTAAAATATCTTCCGTCTGTCCAAAGAAATGCACTATCCTTAAGCACAACTAATGTTCCTGCACTTCCTGTAAAACCACTTAAATATTTTCTACAACTGTCATATTCAGCTACATACTCACTCTGATGAGCATCTGCTGACGGTGCAATCCAAGCATCTATACCTTTTTCTTTCATTACATTTTGTAAATTAACAATTTCCTGTTTCATACTGCTCCCTTTCTATATAATATTATTTTCTGTTATAATCAATATCATAACTTAGTATTATACCACAAAAATATTTTTTTTAGTTATTTTCAGAAGTAATTTATGAAATTTTTCTCATATTATTTACGGCAATTATACCAAGTGGTAATGCAAATATAAATGTAAAAATATCTGATACAGGTTGTGTAAGTTCAAGTCCTGTTAAACCAAAGGCATTTACAAAAATAAATGATATAGGTATGAAAAATAGTCCCTGCCTTGCGACTGCAAGCAAACTCGCATTTAATGTCATTCCTATATTTTGTAAATACATACTTACTATTGTAATATATCCTAAAAATGGAAATGCAATACATTGATACCTAAGAGTGGCAGAACCTATTTCAACTAACCTAATGTCCTCGCCTCTAAATAATCTTATAGCTTGTGGTGCATATATCATTCCAAGAATTGCAAAAAATACACAATAAATAGTTCCAACTTTAACACAAAACCAAAATGCTTTCCTCACACGCTCAAAAAGTTTTGCTCCATAGTTAAAGCCACATACAGGTTGAAAACCTTGCCCAAAACCTATGAGTGCAGCAGCAGAAAACATCATAATTCTATTTACTATTGAAAATGCTGCAATAGCACTATCTCCAAATAAACCGGCATATCTATTTAAAATAATTGTAGCAACACTTGCAATTCCCTGTCGTCCTAAAGACGGCAACCCACCTGAAACTATCTCAAAGTAACGACCAAAACTAGGAGAAAAATTTTTAAATTCAATTTTTACTCCACCTCTTTTGCCTGTCATATTAAACAATATAATAAAACTAATAAATTGGGAAATGATAGTTGCAAGTGCTGCTCCACTTACCCCCATGTTTAAATTGAAAATAAAAAAAGGGTCTAAAATAATATTTAAAAAAGCCCCTACTGAAATTCCTATCATTCCAAGTATTGCATTTCCCTGTAATCTCATTTGATTATTAAGCACAAATGATACTATAATCCAAGGTGTTCCTATCAAAATATATTTTAAATAATTTATTGAATCAGCCATATTAGAGTCTGTTGCCCCAAGCAAAATAAGTAGTGGTTTCATAAAAATATATACCAAAACTGCGACCATTACGCCACTTACAAATGCTGATATAAAACCTGTGGCAGCCATTTTTTTAGCTCCCTCTGTATTTTTCGCCCCTAAAGCCCTTGAAATATAATTTGCAGAACCATGCCCAAAAAAGAAACCTATCGCCTGCATAAGTGCCATATAAGAGAACACTATACCAACAGCAGCCGTTGCCTCTGTACTAATTCTACCTACATAAATAGTATCTGCTGCATTGTATATAGAAGTAACTAAAACTGTTACAATAGAGGGGATTGCCATTTTGCATATAAGCATTTCAACCGGCTTTGTAGTCATTTGAATGTACTTTTCATGTTGAGCCTGTGTATTTTCCATATTTATTCCTCAAAATGTTATTTAAAAACTAATTTTTTCGTAACCATTATAACAACATTTTAAGGCTATTTGCAAGAGCGTGTTTTTGTGGTCAGATTTTAGGGGGGGATTGCCTCGTCGTCGGCAATCCCCCCTATATAATTTTTTCCCTTAACCTAACAATCTTTAAATTCTTCTCTTACCTTATTAATCATCTTAGCAACTTCTTTTGCTAATTCCTTATCGCTTTCTATGATATTTGCAAGTGGTTTTCTAACACCTCCAATATCAAGGTCTTCATTTATTCTAAGAACTTCTTTTACTATTGCATACATATTTCCATGACCTGAACACATTTTATAAATAATTTCATTTATTGCATATTGAAGTTTTCTGGCTTTCTCTAAATTTCCCTCATTTATAAGTCTATCAAGCTTTATAAATAAATCAGGATATACACCATAAGTGCCTCCAATACCTGCCTTAGCCCCTATAATTCTACCACTTATAAACTGCTCATCAGGCCCGTTAAATATAATGTAGTCATCTCCTGCCTCCATACAAAACATTTGAATATCTTGTACCGGCATTGAGGAGTTTTTAACACCTATAACATTCTTATTTTCTCTCATCTTTTTAAAGAGTGATGAAGTAAGTGAAACTCCTGCAAGCTGAGGTATATTATAAATTACAAAATCGGTATCAGGTGCTGCACTTGAAATATCATTCCAATACTGAGCTATTGCATGCTCCGGCAATCTAAAATAAATAGGAGGAATTGCCGCTATTGCATCTACTTTAAGGCTCTGAGCATGTGCTGCAAGTTCCATACTGTCCTTAGTATTATTGCAAGCCACATGTGCAATAATCGTAAGCTTTCCCTCTGCTGCCTTTACTACATTTTCAAGCACAATTTTTTTATCTTCAACACTTTGATAGATACATTCCCCTGATGAACCGTTTACATACACTCCCTTGACGCCTTTTTCAATAAAGTACTTTGTCAAGGCTCTTACTCTCTCAGGGCTTATCTCTCCATTATCATCATAACAAGCATAAAATGCAGGTAAAATACCTTTATATTTATCTAAATTTCTCATTTTTTCTCCTTAATATTATCCCTTAACTGCTCCCATTGTAATACCTTTAGTAAAGTATTTTTGTAGCATTAAGAAAACTATAAGTATAGGTATTGCCGCAAGTGATGCCCCTGCCATAATAAGACCGAAATCAGTTGAGTTTTCTGCCTCAAGCTTTGCAATACCTAGTGAAATTGTAAGTTCTTTTGTACTACTTAACATTATCAACTGCATAAAGTAGTCATTCCAGCTATTTATAAATGTAAATATAGCTAATGCTCCAATTCCCGGCTGAATCATAGGTAAAACTATTTTTGTAAATGTCTTTACTTCGCTTGCTCCGTCAATCCTTGCCGCCTCAAGCATTTCCCCCGGAATACCCTCTGCAAATTGTTTCATAAGAAATACTCCAAAAGGCCAACCTACGGTTGGGAAAACTACTGCCCAAATAGTATTATATAAATTTAGAGCTGACATCTGTCTAATCAATGGTGTGCGGCATTCCAGCATAATAGCATTGCAAGAGTTCCATTTCTAAAAAACATAATCTCATCAGCACCTGCTATTGAGGCATCAAAATTGATTCCATTTAAATTCTTAAGTTCCTCAAGTGCCTTGATATTTTGCTCACTATCTAAAGTATATTTTGTATGCTCAGGATCTGTATATGTTCCTGAATATAAATTATTTACTCAAACTTCCCACACCAATAAGGTGTGTTGAACCTTGAAAATTCAATATTTCA
>CALALP010000007.1 GCA_937925515.1 uncultured Lachnoanaerobaculum sp.
CATCTACATATGAGATAGTTAAATCTCTCTTCTCAAGTCTAAGATAAAGTACACCTGTTGTTTGAAGAGTTGAACTACCTGTTATAGTAGCTGATATATCAGCACTTTGTATACTCTGACCTGCTCTATCTGCTGAAAAGTTTGTACTTGAATATGGAATGTTAGAATCATGTTCTCTGTCATAATAGTCTACAACAGGAGTTCCCTCTGTATTTTTTTGTGGCAGTTTATCATCTTTTATGTTTAAGCCAATCTTTCCTGTAAAATCAAGATTTTTAAGTGAGTTGTCATAACGCTGCACAAAAAGTTGCTTATCATGTATATAAACATTAGCCTCTGCCAAATCCCTAGTTGTATTGCCTGTAATATTTACATTTTTATTTACTGACAAAGGATTAGTACTAGTAGCAGCTTTTAAGCTTACTGCTGATGCCTTATTTCCGGAAATGTTTCCTGTAATAGATACCTTACTGTCAGAACCTCTAGCAACACCAAGCTGTGAGTCCATATATACTAAAGCATCACCTGAAATATCTATTGTAGCCGGAGTATTTTCAAAAGTTGCACCGTCAGCAATCTTATTATCTTTTAATGTAGTACTATTTCTTAAATTAAGTTTGTTGCCTGTACCTGCAAGCTGAATTAAAGGTTTTGTCGCCTCGACACTTCCCTTATTACCGTCAACAACAATATCTGTTAGAGTAAGTGTAGAATTAGCACCTGTTACATTAAATAATTCTCCTGTGTATCCCGCTTTTCTCTTGATAGTTTTTGAAGTACTACCGGTATATCTAGTTAAAGAACCAACCGGATTATAACTACCAACATAACTTGCTGAACCAACCGGATTAAAATCTGCTGTTTGAATAGTCAAATCAAGTCCATTCGGAATAGTTATGGCACTGTCTTGCTCTATATCCCCCATTACATATATAAATGCTTTTTTAGGTGCACCATAGTCGCCAGTATCATGATGCCTTGAGCCAACTGATCTATGTGGGTGATTTCCACTTATAGCATTTATAGCATCTTGAATTGTTTTATAAGGAGTTGCCAAATAACCTGTTGAAGTTCCTGTAAATGACGGATCTACATAGTAAACAGAAGTTTTCATCTGTAAATAAAACGTAGCAGAGTCAGCCTCTCCCTTTGCAAGATGAAAATGAGCAGAAAAACCGGCAGCTGAGTCTATATCCTGTATAAACTGATCTTTTTCTTTTGCAAAAGCCCAAGCTGAGTGGATAAGACCTGCATTAGTTGACCATTGCCCTGCCCAAACTCTGGCATCTCTTCCCTCTGCTCTTAAGTCAAAGGTTGAATATTCATAGGTATTACCGGCATTTGCAATCATATGTAGCTTATCTGAATCATTTACTATTATAGGGCAGGAGTCATGATTATAAAGCTGAGTATCAGACTCATTACCTATTACAAAGTCCACAGTATTATTACCTGCATTATAAACCGTATATCTAACTAAGATATATTCTCCGTCATCTGAAGGTTTTACTTCCTGTCTTACCTCTACCTTATGCCCATGTTCATCTATAACTTTTACTCCACCATTTTTCTCAGGATTAAAAAAATTAAATCTACCATTCAAAGTAGCAATAGGTGGAAATTGAACATTTGCACCATAAAGTGTAGATGTTAAAGGCTCTCCTGAAGAGCTGTAACTCGTTACTCCGGGGTCAACTGCATTTGGCTCACTACCGTCTACTGCCGGGTTACTACGGCTATAATCACTTCTATATGTTCCAAATCCATAATAAGTATTCCACCAGTTATACTGCTGATTTCCATAAGGATAAAATGCTGTAATTACTTTAGGTGGATCTAAATATTGACCTGCTGTATAGTTATCATCTAAATATCCCTTAGTATTATTTGTTCTATCACTTGCCTGTAATACAGCCGAAATATTAAATGCCTTTAAATCATTAACCCCTGTATTTACTCCATGTGCATTCCAATTATTAAATCTACCCTCAAATGGAAATCCATTTGTAGAGTCATACATGGGTCCAAAGGCATAAGCAGTTGCATCTGTACTTCCAAATGTATAATCTCCAACTCTTGATATAGCACCACTTGAAGTATCTTCCAAACTAGCGTTTGGCTGTAAAATAGTAGTAGCCGCCTTTGCATCAAGCACTCCACTTGGTAAACCACTAACCACCATTCCTACTGCTAGGAGCGTCGCAGTAGCTTTCTTAAATCTTCTTATTATTCTCATATCTCTCCTCTAACTATTAAACTAAGAACTTAATTAAGTTCTGCCTTAGAGTTACCATATAATAGACTTAAGCTTAAAATTATATGTATAAAATTAAGCAAAATTTACATCTAATTTTCTAATATAATAGCCCCTTTGTTACCTTTGTTACTGTTATCAAAAACCCTAAATTTAAATACTAATTTCAAGTAAAGTTTAGAGTTTTATTCCTTTTTATATCAACTAAAATAAACTTATGATACAAAAAAGCAAACTACTGACTAACAAATCAGTATCCATATTACTTTTTTTCTCACCTCCTCACAATTTATAAACCTCCAACATTCCTACTTTAAATTATACAATAGTTAATTTTTTTTTGCAATATACAAAAAAAATATTCGTATTTGCTTAAAATAACAAAAAAGGACGGCCACAAATGTAACCGTCCCATATATCATAGGGTGTGTAACTTTATTATTGTATTATTGTTCTAATGTAATATTTATTGTACCCAAACTCCGTCTGAATTTACTTGATAACCGTCAGGAGTTTTCTCATTTTGATACATTGCTCCAAGTGGCTTTGTAGTTCCATTGTAATGCCATTTCTTCTCAGCCTCATTATAGCTCCAAGTAGCTACGCTAACTTGATTATTAAGGAAGTACCAATGTTCTCCTACATATAACCAACCTGTATGCATTGAACCATTTTCAGGGTTTAAGTAGTACCAGTTATTATCAACATCACTTAATAACCAGCCCTTTACCATTCTTCCAAAGAAACCGTCATGCTTTTCTGAGAGATAGTACCAAGCATTTAAAGTGGTATCAAAGAACCAACCACTTCTCATAATTCCATTCTCATCAAAGTAATACCAATCTCTTGAAGTCTGATCTCCACTATTGTATGAAAGCATATTCCAGCCCTTTAATTCAGTACCTGAATTAAGCTTAAATACCCACTTATGAGCAGCTGCATCTGTAAGTTCCCAATTTCCGTCAGTACCTACGATGTAAACTTTGTTTGTTTTAGCTGTCTTTTGGTTTATGATGTTGGCTGAACTGCCACCACCTCCACCACCTCCGGAGCCGCCGGAGCCGCCACCGTTATTACCACCACCGTTGTTGCCGGTTGCGTTATTATAAGCTTTTTCCAAGTTATCAAATACGGCTTGTAACTCCTCAGCAGATGCTTTTCTATTTACCTTATCAAGCATTGCCTGTGCAGCATCGATTCTAGCTTGAACACTTCTTTGTGAAAGACTTGAGAATGAACCTAAATCTCTCTTTGCCTTTGCAATTAAAGCCTCAAGATCACTCTTTATCTTATTTCTTTCTGCTCTATCATTTGAATAGAATAGATAAAGTGTTATATCTTCAGTTACTCTTTGGTTAGGTATATACTCAGTAAAGTTATTTCTGTCTGTACTTAGACCCTCATAATGCCACCTTACGCCCTCATTGTCGATTTCATCAGCTTTAATACCTGATTGATATTTATGCTTGAAGTTTTCAACTGTTTGACCGTCGGCAACATCAAAGCCTGCTACATTTCTACCATTCATATCTTTTATAGTAACTCTATAAGTAGCCGGTTTTGTATAACCAAATACATAAGTATGTCCACTTACTAAATTAATATCAAAACTTCCTGGATAAGATGTTTTAGGAGTACCTACATCATCATTTACAGCAGTTGCATTTGAACCTGTTGCTATCTCATAAAGTCTATAAGTTCTATTACTTACAAGTGCACCTGTTTCAATAGTTGTATCAAGATTTATATCTCCGGTAGTAGAGGTGTAATCAGCCCAATTTCCCAAAGAGTCTTTCTTTTGAACTACTATATGTGCCTTAAAGATTCCTGTATATGGATCTTGTGTACTAAGAGCTGATACAACAGTAGCCTTTGTAGCTGCATCTACATTATCCTTTGTTATAAGGATTCTGAAATCTCCATTTTCACTTATAACAGTTGAATCCGGGAATACAGCTCCTATTTTCTTGCCGGAGCTAATATTATCATCATACTTACTATCCCAATTTGTACCTGTATCATAAACTGCTTGAAGTTTTACAGGTCCATTAGGCATCTTAAATATGAACCTAGGATTATATGCTACATTATCTTTAACCGGTAATGCAGGGGAATTAGGATCCGGATTAAGTGCTTGATTAATTTCTACATTACTACTTACTACACGCCACTCTTTAAATACATTTGAATTATTATCGAGAGGTTGTGCTAAAATTTCTACATCTGTTCCTTTTCTAAGTCCCTTAAGTTTTGTAATATCATTTGTTGGTGTTCCTGCTACCTTGAAGTTTGTAGGTAGTGGAGCACTATTTGCTACCACAGTTACATCAAATTCATTAACATTAAGTCCAAGATTTGATGTACTTACAGGCTGTTTTGCACCTGCTGCCACTCTATCTGCTATGGTATCTGAGCTACCTGCTTTTCTTGTAACTATATTGTAAGTCTTATCAGGAGCAAGATCTCCAAATACTAACTTATTGCTACTATCAGGTGCAGTAAATGGATGTACTTCATTACCGTTTTCATCTACAATCGCATACTCTGTTCCCGGTGTAGCAGGGTCTATTGTAATAGCTGCTCTACCTGAATTTCCTGTATCCTCTGTAACTTGAGGTGAATTTGCTACCGGTATTGTAGCAACAGCCGGATTAGCATTTACATCAGTAGTAGGTATAGGTTGACCCTCAACAGGAGAAACACTTGGAAGTGCTGTATATATCTTATATGTATTTCCCGGTATAAGGAAGTTGCCAAGATTAGTTGAACCACTTGTCATACCGTTACTTATATATCCACCATTACTTGAAAGTGCAGCGCCCGGAATTACCTTAACTACATTTCCATTACTATCTGTAATTACATACTTCAATCTGTTATCTATTGCATTGGTAGTTGTATCAATAGATATTGTAGGTATACCTGTATTAGAATCAAGGAATACACCACCATTATTATTAGTATCTATTGTAGGGTCATATACAGCAGCAGGAATATTTGAAGTTACATAAGCTGTAAATGTCTTTCCTGACATACTTGATATATCAGTAGTAGGATCAAGCTCATTTAAGTTTTCATCTTTCCATACAACTGTATAGTTACTTCCATAAGGGTTGGTACTTGATACTAATATACCTGTTCCCTCAGTTGTATCAGTGCTTAAATCTGCAAATGTAATTGTCTTGTCAGTTCCGTCAGGATTCTTATTAACTATCTTAGGATCTTGATTTCCGATGAAACTTACATAAGCATCGCCATTTGCTAAATGATAAGTATTGTATGCAGACGGATCTTCTTTGAATACTGCTCTAAAGTTTATATTAGTCTTACTATTTTCCAAAGTATAAGTATTTGGTAATGTAGTATCAACATAATTTCCACTTCCGTCCATATACTGCCATTTATCAAATACATATCCTGCATCAGGTGTAGGATCAGGAAGATCGGCAGCTGTTACATCTATATCAAATGTACTTGCAGTTTTATTTTTCTTAATCGCAATCTTAAGATCAGTAGGATTAGTAGCAGGATCATAATCACGATTTCCTACTTTAAGACTACCACCACCTGTAAAGCCTACATTTGGAGTGATATTAACTACTGAATTTGCATCTCTCTTATATGTAACTGTTAAAGTTGCTGCAGCTCCGCCGGCTGACTTATGTACTCGACTATATTTATTTGTATAATCAACAGATACTGTAGCAGGTGTATAGTTAGTAGTCCAAACATTAGTATCAGTAGGCTCTATTGAAGGACTTTCATAACCATATGGTGCTGAATTATCATGATACTCATAAGTATCAAGTTGAGGTATAGGTATATCTAAATTTGTTGCAGATGTAATTGCACTATCTACCTTAACTACTAAGTCATTTCCCAATTTATAGAATTGACCTGTAGTTGCTGAGGCTGCATCATTTGCAATCTGAGAACCAAGTGCCTCTATAACCTTTGAACCTATGTCTACTCCGTCTTGATCTACATACTTAACTGTTATAGAAGAATAGAAACTTGGGTTAGCTACATAGTTATAGGTTACATCTACTTTTTGGTTTAACATAAGACCTGTAACCTTATGGTCATTGTCAACATTAAAAGTTTTCTTAGTTTCTGAACCAATAGTTACATCAGTCTTTGCAGGTATAAGGTTAGTTGCTGAAAACTTACCGTCTGATGCAAAGCTTGTTCCAAGTGTCTTATTAAATACTACTGTAACCGGAACATTATATGCAGCAGTATCACCTGAACCATAATATTGTACCTCAGGGTCAGTTGATGTATCTTTCCTTAATATATATCTTGCAGGTGCACCACTTTGTCCCTCTATCTTGGTAGCATCAGGTTTAATCTCAGTTATAGGTTGTAATGCATATGGATTTTGACTTACACCGCCGGCTCTTTTTGACTTAGAAAGCTGAGTCCATGTATGTGTTACAGGGTCTTGACTCCAAACTACATCCCATACATTCAAAGCCTTAGTATCTTGTTGATCAACAGCATACTTATAATTTACTTTAAATGCTCTGTTGGTAGTAGTTCCTACAACATATTGACTATTATGATCATATTTTAAGTCAGTTGGTGATGCATTACCAGCACTATAATTTACATTTGGGTCAAGTTGAGGATTGTTAGTAAGACTACTTCCCTGATATACTTCTACTGTCTTTCCACCATCACCGTCATTATCTGTACTTACATTAACCACCTTATACCCCGGTATAACTTTTGCCTTTGTCTGTACAGGCTCTAATACAAACTTTTGCTGTATTGCATCATCTGACAAACTCGGAACATATGAACCTGTTTTTGCAGAGTGAGTAACTTGATAATCAGCTTTAAATGTTCCATCGCTTTTAAGCTTTGCATAATATACATTCTCACCTGTTTGAAAAGTAGGTAAATCTATTCTATCTGCTTTAAACCCATTTTCTTTTGCTGTATACCAGTTTTCAATAGCATATCCCTTAAGTCCTAGTGCTGTTAAAGTTAAAGCATTAGTAGTTCCTGGGGCATTTGGATTATTTTCAGTTGCATTAAATTCACTAGTACCACCACTTATATCTTTACTATGCCAATATGGAAGTGCTACAATATCGCCTGTTCCTACAGTTAATCCTGTTCCGGCATCTTTTATTTTGTTGCTAGTTGTAGGTTTATTATATATAAGCTGATACTTAAGAAGATCTTTAACTGAAGGTGTAAATGTTGCGAAGTCAAACTTCAAAGTATCTGCCGCATACGCCGGCATTGCCGGTGCGAGCATGGTAATTACCATACTCGCAGACAATGCAGCCGCTATTTTTGCTTTTATTGTCTTTTTATTCATTTTTTTCTCCTAAATCACTGAACCCATGCACCATTAACATCAACTCTATATCCATCAGGTGTGGTTTCATTTATATACATAGAACCGAAAGGTCTGTCGTTGTTAGTATTAGGATTTAAGTAATACCATTTTTCATTGACATTTCTCCAACCTGTAAGCATTGCTCCACTCTCATCAAATAAGTACCACCTAT
>CALALP010000008.1 GCA_937925515.1 uncultured Lachnoanaerobaculum sp.
GCTTATTTACGTCGTTTAGGGGAGGTTTTTTCTTTTACAAGTGTCAAAGATGGGATTATAGTTACAAAATAATTAAATGTCAAGGGTTTAAGAATGTGATATGTAACAAAGCCTATTATTTTTGTACCAAAAGTATTGTGCTAGTATTTTAATTTTAAAGTATAATGCCTTTGAAAGGAGATAAGCTATGAATATGATTAAATCATTCAATGATACTATTGAGTATATAGAAACTGTCTTAGATTCAAAAATTGATAAAAATAAGGTGTTTCAGCTTTCAAGTTATTCATTTGCTATGTTTAGTAGGCTTTTTTCTATAATTACCAATATGACATTATCAGAGTATATAAGATATAGGAAATTAACTAGAGCAGCGATTGATTTGCGAGAAACAGGATTAAAGGTAATAGATGTTGCACTTAAATATGGTTATGAATCAGCAGATTCTTTCTCAAATGCATTTAAGAAATTCCATGGCTATTCTCCTTTGGAAGTAAAAAGGGGCAAGCAATTTAGAGTGTTTTCCCCTATTCAGCTTGCAATTAATGTAAAAGGAGGCAGAAAGATGAATGTTATAATTAAAAGAAAAGAAAAATTTTATGTGGCAGGTATTAAGCAGGAGAATATGGATAATGCATTATGTCCTGAAATATGGGATAAGCTATATTCTAAGTATGATGAAACTGAACTTGAAAAGTTTGGTAGTGGGCAAAGTTATGGTATGTGTTATGGTATTGACAATGAAAACAAAATAAACTATATGGCTTGTTATGATGTTAAAGACACTGAAAAAGCAAAGAAAATGGGGCTTGAGGTTGTAGAAATCTCAGAGGCTGAATATGCTATATTTGAATTAAAGGGAGCTATACCAAAGTGTATACATGACGGTTGGAAATATGCTATGGAAGTATTTTTCCCTGAGCATGGTTACATTCATTCAGGTCATCCTGATTTTGAGGTTTATTCTAATGGCGATATGCATAGTGATAATTATAAAATGCAACTTTGGATACCAATAGAAAAGAATAAATAAAGTTTATGTATGGAGGTGTCTTAGCCGACGGCGAGGACACCTCCATGTTACTTAGTAACTCCTACATTACCATAAACAAAGTACCTGCTGTAATAAGCACTACTCCGATAAACATTTTCAAACTAACTTGTTCTCTTAGAATAACAAATGAAAGTATAAGTGTTATGACTATACTAAATTTATCAATAGATGCGACTTTTGCAGTAGAACCTAATTGTAATGCTTTATAGTAGCAAAGCCAAGAAATTCCGGTAGCTAAACCGGAAAGTATTAGAAAAATCCAACTTTTTTTACCTATTTGTGCAATGCCTGATTGGCTACCTGTTATAAAAACCATTCCCCAAGACACAAAAAGAATAACAATAGTCCTTATTGCAGTGGCTAAATTTGAATTTACGTTTTCTATTCCTATTTTTGATAATACAGCTGTAAATGCTGCAAATAGTGCAGACAATATTGCAAATAAAATATACATATTTCCTCCAAGTTAATACCGTTAATTTTTACTAAGTTTCGCAAGTTATCATTGTCTATAATACTACTTTTTTGAAAAAGAATAAACTGTCTATTGTGATTTATGTTAAAAATAACGCAACACTTGTTTTTTTACTTGACTAAAAGTTTAGGATTTGTTAAGATTAATCGATTAATTAAGTAAGAAAGTTGTAATATATTACTTAAAAGCTATTGCAACAGTCTGACTTAAGAAATTAGTTCGTTACTAGTTTAGTTTTAATACTATGGAGGGAAAGTAAGTGAAAAAAGCTTTATTAGCAATGTTTTTAGGTGCAACATTACTTAGTGCTTGTGCAAAAACCGATAAGGTAGAAACAACTACTACACAAGCTGAAACTACTAAGGCAGCAGAAACCACAAAGGCAGAGGAAACTACCAAAGCGGCAGAAACTACTAAAGAGGCAAGCATGACAGATGCAAAGGAGCTTACAGTATTTGCGGCTGCATCTATGACAGAAACTCTTACAGAGCTTGGAGAAAAGTATATGCAGGCTCATCCTGAAATTAAGATTGTTTATAACTTTGATTCTTCAGGAACATTAAAAACTCAGATTGAAGAGGGTGCTGAGGCAGATGTATTTATATCAGCAGGTCAAAAGCAGATGAATCAGCTTGATATTAAGGCAGATAAGGAAGTTAATGACAAGGGACTTGATTTTATACTTGATGGAACAAGATTTAATATACTTGAAAATAAAGTAGCTTTAGTTGTTCCTGAGGGAAATCCAAAGAATATAAATTCTTATGATGACTTAAAGAAAGGTCTTGAAGAGGGAACGGTTGTTCTTGCTATGGGAAATGCAGATGTGCCTGTGGGACAGTATACACAAAAGATTTTTAAGTATTTCAATCTTGACGAGAGTAAGATTGCAGAGGCAGGTCATATAACTTATGGTACAAATGTTAAAGAAGTTACAACACAAGTTTCAGAGGGTACAGTTGATTGTGGAGTAATTTATCAAACAGATGCATTTTCAGCTAAACTTAAGGTTGTAGATACTGCTACAAAGGAAATGTGTGGACAGGTAATTTATCCTGCTGCAGTTTTAAAGAATTCAAAGAATGTTGATGATGCAAAGGCTTATCTTGAGTACTTAAAGACTGATGAGGCATCTAAGGTATTTGAGAATGTAGGGTTTACTCCAATAAAGTAATTTGGTAATAGAGATTTTGGGATTAAAAATGTTTAGGGCGAGGAGTAATCCTCGCTTTTTTTATAAAATTAAGTTATAATTAATAAAAACAATTATAGAAAGAAATGTTATGGATTTTTACCCCTTTTGGAACTCGCTTAGAATAGCAGGAATAAGTACATTTTTTATATTCTTTTTTGGAATATTTGCGGCATATTATATTGCTAAAGCCCCTAGATTAATTAAGGGTGTGCTTGACGTTATCTTTACTCTTCCACTAGTTTTGCCCCCTACTGTTGTAGGTTATTTATTAATAAGATTGCTTGGACCTAAGAGATTTCTAGGGAAGCTTGCTCTTAGCCTTTTTGGAATCAGACTTACTATGACTTGGTGGTCTGCGATATTTGCAACAATAGTTGTAATATTTCCACTTATGTATAGAACTGCAAGAGGAGCTTTTGAGGCATTTGATGAAAATTTAGTTTATGCGGCAAAATCCATTGGACTTAGTAATACCTATATTTTTTGGAGGATAATAATGCCTTACTGTAAACAAGGAATATTTGCAGGGACAGTTTTGGCGTTTGCAAGAGCTTTAGGAGAATATGGTGCAACAAGTATGATTGCAGGTTACACCCCCGGAAAAACTGCAACTATCTCAACAACAGTTTATCAATTATGGAGAACAAATGATGACTTGCTTGCATTTAAATGGGTAATGATAAATATGGCAATATCATTTGTAGTTTTGCTTGCTGTAAATATGCTTGAGAAAAAGAAAGATAATACTGAAAAATATAGGGGAGGAAAATAATGTCTATTTTTGTTGATATAGAAAAACATTTTCAAGGTTTTACTTTAAAGGCTAAGTTTGAAGTCCAAAATGAAGTTATATCCCTACTTGGGGCATCAGGTTGTGGTAAAAGTATGATACTTAAATGTATAGCAGGAATTGTAAAACCTGATAAGGGTAAAATTATACTTGATGATGTAACACTTTTTGACTCTGAAAAAAAGATTAATCTTAGTACACAAAAAAGGCGTGTCGGATTATTATTTCAAAATTATGCCCTTTTTCCAAATATGACAGTTTTACAAAATATAAAGGCAGGAAGTCTTAGAGATAAGAAAAAAGATGACTCTGAAATAGAGAGAGTTATAGAAAAATTTGGACTTTCTGATTTAAAGAGTCGTTTTCCTCATCAGCTTTCAGGAGGTCAGCAGCAAAGAGTTGCATTAGCAAGAATACTTGTATCAGCCCCTAATATTTTGATGCTTGATGAACCATTTTCAGCACTTGATACTCATCTTAGGTTTACATTAGAAAAAGAACTTAAAAAAGTAATTAAAGACTTTAAGAAGACAGTTATATTTGTATCGCATAATAGAGATGAAGTGTTTAGATTTTCAGATAAAATAGCAGTTATGAATAATGGCAATATAGAAGTTTTTGGAGATAAAGAGGAAGTTTTTAGTTATCCTAAGACGAAAGAGGCGGCACTTCTTACAGGTTGTAAAAATATATCGAGATTAAAAAAATTAGATAATGGAAAAATAGAGGCAGTTGATTTTGGACTCATTTTTAATAAACCGGCAGATGATGAAAATTATATAGGTATAAGGCGACATGATGTATTACTTGGAAAGGGAGAAAATAGTTGTGAATGTAAGATAGTAGGAGTTATCGAAAATCCATTTTCTTATATAATTAGTTTAAATCCTATTGGAAAGCCTAGTAACTGTATTATTGATGCTGATATATCTAAGGAACAATATAAAAATATAGACTCAGAAAATATTTTTATAAGTATTACAAATGAGAAAATTATGCTATTATATTAAATACAATTCAAGTTTTTAGTATCAAGTTTTAGGTTGCTCAGTAAAACATTTATAAAGTTAGGGGGATTATGCAAAAAGTAGAAGTTACAAATGCCATAGGAAAAAAGCTCTGCCACGATATAACTGCTGTAAAAGACGGCTTTAAAGGGGCATATTTTAAAAGAGGGCATATAATAAAAGAAGAAGATATTGCTGAACTTTTAAATCTAGGTAAAAGACATGTGTATATTTGGGAGGAAAATGCCGGAGAAATACATGAGGAAGATGCAGCAGTTCGTCTTGCAAATATGAATAAACTTGATAATGCTCATTATACCGATGTGAGCGAGGGAAAGACAGTTCTAATTTCAGATGTGGCAGGAATGTTTAAGCTTGACAGCGAACTTTTATTTAAGATAAATATGATAGGGGATATAACCATAGTAACCTTGCCTGACCATTATCCAGTAGAAGTCGGCACAAGAGTTGCCTCTATGAGAATTATTCCATTAGTTACAAAAGAAGAGCAAATTATTAAAGCAGAAAATATGTGTAAGGGAAATGAACTCTACAAAATATACCCTTATAAACATAAGAAAGTTGGAGTAGTAATTACAGGTTATGAGGTTTTTAGTGGTCGCATTAAGGATAAATTTGAACCTGTTATAAGAGAAAAACTTAAAAACTATCCATGTGATATAATAGGTGTTACCATTTGTAATGATGATGTTTATATGATAGAAGAAGAAGCAAGAAAATTCATTGAACTTGGGGCAGAACTTTTAGTATTTACAGGAGGAATGTCAGTTGACCCTGATGACATTACCCCTAGTGCAATCTCAAGACTTGGAGGAGAAATTATAACAAGAGGAGTTCCGGCACAACCGGGAAATATGACATTACTTTCTTATATTGGAAATGTTACAGCAGTCGGAGTTCCGGGGGCGGCAATTTCTTGTCCGACAACAGTTTTAGATATTTTATTACCTCAGATATTTACAGATTTAAAATTTAAAAAGGAAGATTTAGTAAGACTTGGAGCAGGGGGATTATATCAATTTGACGCTCCAGAAGACTTCCCAAATATAGCATTTGGAAGATATTAATGAACTAAGGGATAATACTAAGTAAACTATTGGTATTTTCCTCGCCAGCGGCAAGGAAAATACCATAATACATATTTAGAATGTAATAAGCAAATCTCACTATTATAATAGGAGAGATTTGTTTTGTTTTCATAGGAAATTTAAGGAAAAATTTATGATAGATAGTTTCAATAGGAAAATTACTTATCTTAGAGTATCAGTAACACAAGATTGTAACTTAAGGTGTAGATATTGTATGCCTTTGGAGGGAATTACTTGTTGTGATACACTAAGCGAAGATGAAATTATAGATGCAATAAGTGTTGCAGCAGATATGGGAGTTACAAAAATAAGAATAACAGGGGGAGAACCTCTTGTTAGAAAAAATATAGTATCAATTTGCGATAGAATAAGCAAAATAAATGGAATAGAAAAGATAGGCATAACTACAAATGGAATATTACTTTCTAAACTTGCCTTTGACTTAAAGAAAGCAGGTGTGGATTATGCAAATATCAGCTTAGATACAATGTCATCTGAAAAATATCACTATATAACTAGGTGGGGCAAGATAGAAGATGTTTTTTCAGGAATTGAGGCAGTGCTTAGTGCAGGCTTTAAAAGAGTTAAGATAAATACTGTACTTATGGGTGGTTTTAATGATAATGAGATACAGGAACTTGCAGAACTTACCTATAAATATCCGATAGATGTAAGATTTATAGAACTTATGCCAATGTATGACAGCAAAGACTTTGACGCTAATACTATGATACCTACTGACAAAGTTTTAGAGGTTTTACCAAATTTAGAGGAACTTACACTTGACGGAGTAGCAAGACTTTATAAACTACCAAATGCCCTAGGGAATATAGGTCTTATAAGTCCGGTAAGTTCTCATTTTTGTGCCTCTTGCAATAGATTAAGACTTACTGCCGACGGTAAAATCAAGCCTTGTTTACATTCTCCAAAAGAGTATTCTATAAAAGGCTTAAATAGAGAACAGATGAGAGCAGTATTTGAGGAATCAGTATTTAAAAAGCCAAAAGCCCATGACATACTGTCAGCAGTAAATAGAAGTAAGTCAGGCAGAAATATGAATGAAATAGGAGGTTAAAATGGAATTTACACATTTTAATGAAGACGGTAAAGCTAGAATGGTAAATGTTTCAGACAAGGACATCACAAAGCGAAGTGCAACTGCATTTGCAAGAGTTTTAGTAAATAAGAATACATTTGAACTTATAAAAGCAGGTGGAATGAAAAAAGGAGATGTGCTTACAGTTGCACAAATTGCAGGGATAATGGGAGCAAAAAAGACATCCGATATAATACCGATGTGCCACCCGATTTCACTAAATTCTGCTGATATTAAGTTTGAAATGAAAAATGATTGTGAAATAGAAATTAGAGCAACAGTTTCCTGCATGGGTAAAACAGGTGTTGAAATGGAGGCATTAAGTGCAGCAAGTATCGCAGCTCTTACAATATATGACATGTGCAAGGCAGTTCAAAGAGATATTGTCATAGAAAAAATAGGTCTACTTGAAAAAACAGGTGGAGTTCATGGAGATTATTTTAGAGAAGATATTTAAAAATAAAATATAAGTGGAAATGGAGATATGTATGTACAGTGCAGCAGTTATTACAGTAAGCGATAAGGGATATATAGGAGAAAGGGTTGACACAAGTGGCCCTTCTCTTTGCAATATACTAAAGGAAAATGGCTTTGAGGTTATTTATACAAGCATTATTCCTGATGAGAAAGAATTAATAAAATCAGAACTTATAAAATGTGCTGATGAACTTAATGTAAACCTTGTTTTAACCACAGGAGGTACAGGCTTTTCAAAAAGAGATGTAACACCGGAGGCAACACTTGAAGTTATAGAAAGAGAGGCAAGAGGAATACCTGAACTTATGCGTTTTGAAAGCCTTAAAATCACAAAAAGAGCTTGCCTTTCTCGCTCAGTTGCAGGAATTAGAAAATCTACTCTTATAGTTAATCTCCCAGGGAGTGAAAAAGCCTCAAGAGAAAATTTACTTGCAGTCTTATCAGAACTTGGACATGGAATAGATATGCTTTTATCAAACGGTTCAGCCGATTGTGGGGCTAAAAGTGCAAAGGTTTTGGCAGTATGTATTAGTAGAAAAAAAGGTGAACAAAAGGTAGAAATTCCTGAGGGAATATTTATTGAAGATTGGGGAATTGAGGGAGATGCCCATGCCGGCAAATGGCATAGACAGGTAAGTTTACTTGGGCTTGAGAGTGTAAGGAAAGTAGAAAAGTCTGCAGGAATTTCACTTAGTGCAGGTGCATTTGCAGAGAATATACTTGTTGAGGGGCTTAACCTTTATGAACTACCTGTTGGAACTAAGTTTAGTGTGGGAACTACAATTCTTGAACTAACTCAGATAGGCAAGGAATGTCATAGTAATTGTGCTATAAGAGAGGCGGCAGGGGATTGTGTAATGCCAAGAGAGGGTATATTTACCAAGGTGCTAAAGGCAGGAAAAGTTAAAAAGGGAGATATACTTAGGGTGATAGAGTGATGAGTTAAATAAATGTATTTTGTAAAAATCAAGCAAAATTTAAAATTATATTGCCTTAAGACTAGTAAGAAGTTATAATACAAGTATAAGATTTTGTAAAAATTTTGCAAAATAAAGGAGGTAATGTGATATGTTGTTGGAGTTTAGGACTAAAAATTATAAATCTTTTAAAGATGAGCTTGTTTTTTCAATGATACCTGCACAAAAGCAAAAAGGACTTGATTATAGCATCTTAAAAGAAAAGATTGGTAAAACTACTTATAAAAGCTTAAGTTCAGCAGTTATTTATGGAGCTAATGCATCAGGAAAGACCAATATTATAGGGGCAATGGATACTTTTAAAAATATTATTCTTAGAGGAAATATTAATAATACACAAAATAACTCCCCTAATACAGCAGCAAAAAGTTTGGAACTAATACCAAATAATGAACTCACAAGCCCTGAACCTGTTAGTTTTTATATTAAGTTTATTGAAAAAAATATGCTTATAGAGTATGCACTTTCAATAGATTTAGGAATGTTTTTAGATGAAAACTACGAAAGAACAATAAAAGAAGAGTATCTAAAGATTAATGATAAGCTTATTTTTGAAAGGGAAGATAAGTTAAATGTTGATTATAAAAATTTAAATAAAGAGTATCTTGTAAATGAATTTATCCAAAATGCTGAGAGTATAATTTCGATTGCTAAAAATAACCTTAATAGTAAGGAACTTTTCTTAGTAAATGGTTTTAAGACTATGTTTAGCTCAAAGATTGTAGATATAATTACTGAGTGGCTAAATATTAAGTTTATGGCTGTATATCGTGCAGATGCCATAAATGTAATCCCTAATTTTGTTAGTAATGATGAAAAAGATATTTATATTAATAAAAATATAAATGAAGTAGCATCATTATTTGGTGGTAATTCAAATACACTTGGTTATATGTTAGATATTGAAGATAAAAGGGTAAGATTATGTTCTGTTTTTGAAAATGTAGACAAAAGATTAGCTATACCAGCAGAAGTTTTTGAATCTTATGGAACTATCCGTTTTTTAAACTTATTTTCACTTATAGCTGAGACTCTTATAAATGGAGGAGTTTTAATAGTAGATGAATTTGATGCCTCAATTCATCCAAGAGCATTAATGGATATAATAAATATTTTTCATAATGATGAAATAAATAAAAATCATGCTCAGCTGATATTTAACACTCATAATCCTATATTTTTAAATTCTAGCTTATTTAGACGTGATGAAATAAAATTTGTTGAAAGAGATGAGGATACTCATTATAGTACACATTATTCATTGGCTGATTTTAAAACTGCAGGAAAAGGTGGAGTGAGAAATAATGAAGATTATATGAAAAATTACTTTATTGACCGTTATGGTGCAATAAGAGATATTGACTTTACAACAGTTTTTGAAAATATAATAAAGGATAAGGTAATATAAATGTTGAGAAGACAAACTAAAAAATATTACTTTTCTGTTGAGGGCGAAACTGAGAAATGGTATTTAGAGTGGTTACAAAAGGAAATTAATGACACCACACAAGCAATGTATAGCATTAAATTTGATATTAAGATAGAAAAAAATCCACTTGCTAGAGTAAAAGCAATGAATCCACTTGAAAAGACTGTTATAACGCATGTTTTTGACATAGAAAGTGAAAATGATATTCAAAAATATAAAAATACATTAGAGTGTATGATAAAAGCAGAGAAAATAGGAAAGAAAGTCAAGTATGATTTAGGATATAGTAATCTTACTTTTGAATTATGGATAATTCTACATAAGTTAGATTGTAACAGCTCTAAGACTAATTGTAAGCATTATCTATCAGAATTAAATAAAGCATATAATGAAAACTTTGAGGATTTAAGGGAATATAAAGAAGAAAAAAATTTCGAGCAAATATTAAAAAAGGTAACACTAGATGATGTGATTAATGCAGTAAAAAGAGCTGAGCAGATAATGCAAAAAAATAAAGAAAATCATACACCTAAAAGGCATGGAAAGCATGAATTTTATATTGAAAACCCCTCACTTTCACTAGGAGAGGTAATTGGAGATATTTTAAAAGATTGTGGAATCATTTAGTATAGTGTATAAGCTGAACTTAAAATAAACTAGTTCAGCTTTTTAATATTTTATGGTAATTAACGCATAAAGTATTGTATAATTAGTAAAAATGAATGTACTTAAGGGGGCAAAATGGGAACAGAATATAATCCAATTAACAAATTAATAAGCTTTATATGGTCAGCAGCTGATGACTGTTTGAGAGATGTTTATGTTAGAGGTAAATATAGAGATGTAATTATACCTATGACTTTAATAACAAGACTAGATTCAGCTATTGAGCCAAAGAAATCAGAAATAATGAAAACAAAAGAAAGTGCTGTTAAGTTTGGTTGGGATATAAATAAAACTCTAACTACTGCAACAGACTTTCCTTTTTACAACATATCTAACTTTAGATTAAAAGACTTAAAGAATGAAACTAATAGGCAAAATCTAAAGAAAAATTTTGAGGAATATTTAGAGGGCTTTTCTGATAACATTAAAGAGATACTTCAGAAATTTAAGTTTGATACTCAACTATCCACTATGACTGAGGCAGGAATTTTAGGTTCTGTTATTGAAAAATTTACTTCAAGTGAGCTTAATTTAAGCCCTTATGATATTACTAATTCAAATGGAGAAGTTATAAAAAGAGGTCTTGATAATCATGCTATGGGTACTCTTTTTGAGGGGCTTATAAGAAAGTTTAATGAAGAGAATAATGAAGAGGCAGGAGAACACTTTACTCCTCGTGATGTTATAGAACTTATGGCAGATATTGTGGTTGTTCCTATAATTGATAAAGTTAAAAATGGTACTTATTCAATCTATGACGGTGCTTGTGGCACACTTGGAATGGGAACAGTAGCTGAAGAAAGACTTAAGGTTTTGGCAGAAGAAAAAGAGAAAATACTTTCTATTCATCTTATAGGTCAGGAGGTAAACTCTGAAACTTATGCTATTGCTAAGGCAGATTTGCTTATTAAGGGTGGAGATTCCTATTCTGATAGTATTTATTTTGGTTCTACTATTTCTGAGGATAAAACAGCAGGAGAACATTTTGACTTTATGATGTCTAATCCCCCTTATGGAAAAACTTGGAAAAATGACTTAGAGGTTATTGGAGCCGGTTCTGAGAAGGACTTTAAGAAAAATGTTATAGATACTCGTTTTGTAAAGAGTTATAAAGAACAAGATGATTTTAGAATGATGCCTGATGTCAGCGACGGACAGTTGTTATTTTTGTTGAATAATATATCAAAGATGAAAGAAACTGAACTAGGCTCTCGAATAGTTGAAGTACATAATGGTTCAGCACTTTTTACAGGTGATGCAGGAAATGGTGCAAGTAATGCAAGAAGATATATTATAGAAAATGACCTTATTGAGGCTATTATTCAACTTCCTGAAAATATGTTTTATAATACCGGAATTACAACCTATATATGGATTTTATCAAATAGAAAAGAGGAAAGAAGAAAAGGTAAGATTCAACTTATAAATGCCGGAAGTATTAAAACCTCCCTTAGAAAGAATATGGGAAAGAAAAATTGTGAGTTTTCAAAAGATGATAGAAAATTTATACTAGACTTATACTTAAACTTTGAGGAAAATGAATATTCTAAAATATTTTCAAATGATGAATTTGATTATTATAAAGCAACAGTAGAAAGACCATTAAGACAGGCTGTACTTTGCAATGATGAAAAAATAGCAGAAATTGAAGAGGAATTAGAAAGAATTGGAGTTTTTAGTGAAAATGTAGATAAGAGTAGACTAGCTAATAGTTTTATAAATGGTACTCCTTCAGGTCTTAAGGAACTTGAGAAAAAGGAAAATATAGTTGCATATCTTGAAACCTTAAAGGAAATGAGAAGTGATGATAAGTATTTAGATTATGCTGAATTTGAAAAAAGTTTTAATTTAAAGCTTAAAAAGCATAATCTAAAGGGAGTAAGTCTAAATAAGTTTGTATCTACGGGGCTTATGTTAAATATGATAGTTAAGGACGAAAATGCAGCTGTAATAAAAGATTCTAAAGGAAATGTTTTAGTTGATGCAGAACTTCGTGATACAGAAACTGTACCTATTACTTTTGACGGTGGTATAGATGAATTTATAAGACAAGAGGTTTTACCATATCATGCAGATGCTTTTGTTGATAAAACTAAGACTCAGATAGGTTATGAGATTAACTTTACAAAATATTTTTATAAGGCAAAGGAACTTGAAAGTGTAGAGTCTATTGTTGAGAGAATCAGAGAACTTGAGAAAAGGTCTGACGGAATGATGTCCTCTATATTGGAGGGGCTTTATGAATAGGTATGATAGTTATAAAAATGTGGATTTAGCATGGTTAAAGGAAGTTCCTAGTCATTGGGAGATAGAAAAAACTAAGAGGTTTTTTAGAAGTTTCAAAGAAATTAATAAAGGAAATAAAGAAAAAAATGTATTGTCGCTAACTTATAAAGGAGTTATTAAAAATAATATAGATAGTCCAAATGGTCTTATTCCTGCCTCTTATGAAACATATCAAATATTTGAAAAGAATGATTTAGTTTTCAAATTGATAGATTTAGAAAATGTAAAAACAAGTAGAGTTGGATTAGTTAAAGAAAGAGGAATAATGAGTTCTGCATATATAAGGTTGAAAATAGTAGAGAAAGTTAATCCTAAATATGCTTATTATTATTTTTTAAAATTATATATAGAAGAAGTTTATAACAACTTGGGTTATGGAGTACGAAGTACTATGTCTAGTTATGATTTATGTAATATTGATATACCAATTCCACCACTTTCAGAGCAAAAACAGATAGCAGATTATCTTGATTGGAAAATAAATGAGATAGATAAGTTAATTGATATTGAAAGGGAAAAAGTTAATCAACTTGAAATATATAAGCAAAAAATAATAGATTCATTAATGTACTCAATAAATTCAACATATATTCCATTAAAAGTTGTTTTTAATTTTGGTAAAGGATTAAATATAACCAAAGATAACTTAGGAGAAAATGGAATACGTTGTGTTAGTTATGGGGAAATTCATAATGATTTTGCATTTTCTTTTTCCTCTAGCAATTCTAAGTTGAAAGGATTGGAAAAGGTAAAAGGAATCACAATTTCTAAATTTGCTATATTACAAAAAGGAGATTTTATATTTGTAGATACCTCAGAAGATTTAAAAGGGTGTGGTAATTTTACTTATTTAGAGGATAGCGAAAGAGAGGTTTATGCAGGCTATCATACTATTGTTGGAAAACTTAAATTAGAAATCAATAGTCGATATTTAGCATATTATTTTGAAAGTTATAAATGGCGAAAGCAAATACGAGAAATGGTAAATGGTATAAAAGTATATAGTATTACTCAATCTATTTTAAAATCTTCTAAGATACAAATTCCTAAAAAAGAAGTCCAAAATCAAATCGTAGAAAAGATTGATAGATTTATGGAAAATCAAGAAAAATTAATTTCTATAATCAATGAAAAAATAGATAGTTTAATTTCTCTCAAGCAATCCCTAATATCTGAGGTAGTTACAGGTAAGATAGATGTTAGAGATATAAAAATACCATATTATGAAAAAATAGATATTTCTAATGAGAAACAGGAACACTTAGAAGAAAGGCAGGTTTAAAATGGGGGTTAGGGATACTAAAATGGAGGCTGAACTTGAAAATAATATAATTGATTGTCTTGTGAATGAACAGGGCTATGAATATATAAAGCCTGAAAAGATGAAGTTATCATTTAATAGAAAATATGCTATTGATGAGGAAAGGCTACTTCGTTTTATTAGAACCTCTCAACCTAATGAATTTGATATACTTCGCCTTGATATAGAGAGTGGGAGGGATAAGTTTTATAAGCAGTTAGATTTTTCAATAAAGCAAGACGGTATTGTTTCTGTTTTGAAAAATGGTATTAAGTGTTATCCGTCATCAGGGACTATAATCTTTTATCATGCCTTAGATTCTAAAAGACATAGTTCTTATAAGGAATTTGAACTTAATATATTTTCAGTTACAAATCAACTTACATATTCAGATTATAATAAGGGCTTGGAACTTGATTTAGCAATTTTTATAAATGGTTTACCTATTATCACTATGGAATTAAAGAGCAGAGCCTCAAGTTCAGGTTGGACATATAAAGATGCTGAGGAACAATATAAAAATGATAGAGATTCCAAAGAAACAATATTTAGTTTTAAAAGATGTATTGCACACTTTGCCGTAGATGAGAACTTTATTACATTTACAACTAGATTAGACGGTAAGAATACACGTTTTATGCCTTTTAACAAGGGAACTAAAACAGGTGGTTCAGGAAATCCACTCAATCCTAATGGAACTATGACGGATTATTTATGGAAAGAATTTTTAAATAAGAGAACTTTAACAAGTCTTGTCAGAGATTTTGCTTACATATCCATTGATAAAGAGAAGAAAACTCAAACTTTGATTTTTCCTAGATACCACCAGTATAGAGTTGTTACAAGACTTTTAAGAGATGTTTGGGAAAATGGAGTAGGAAAAAGATATTTAATTCAACATAGTGCAGGCAGTGGCAAGAGCAATTCTATAACTTGGCTTGCTTATCGTTTGGTAGAAGTTGAATATAAAGATGAAAAAGCTTTTGATTCTGTAATTGTGGTAACAGATAGAATAAATCTTGATGAACAGATAGCTGAGAATATAAGAAAGTTTATAGATGAGAAAAGCATTGTAGGTCATGCTAATTCCTCAACTGATTTGAAAAAACTATTAGTGGACGGTAAAAAGATAATTATTACAACTGTACAAAAATTTCCTTATTTACTAGAAAAGATAGGTACAGAATTAAGGGGAAAAAATTTTGCAATAATTATTGATGAGGCTCATTCATCTCAAAGTGGGCGTGCAGCAGCCTCACTGAATATGGCAGTATCAGGAAATTTCAGTAATGATAATGACTTTGAAATTGAGGATAAATTGATTGAATTGATTGAGGCTAGGAAAATGCCTGAAAATGCTAGTTTCTTTGCTTTTACTGCTACCCCTAAAGCAAAAACTATTGAAATGTTTGGGAGTGTATTTGATTTATATTCAATGAAACAGGCAATAGAGGAGGGATTTATTCTCGATGTATTAAAGAATTACACCCATTATGAAAACTATTATAAAATTTATAAGACTATTGAAAATAACCCTAATTTTGACAAAAAGAAATCTCAAAGGAAAATCAGAAACTATGTTGAGGGACAGGAATTTCCAATTAGGGAAAAAGCTGAAGTTATAGTTAATCATTTTTTAAGTAATACAGTTTCCAAGATTAATGGTAAAGCTAAGGCAATGATTGTAACACAAAGTATTTTAAGGGCAATAGAATATTATTACATTGTAAGCGATATTTTAAAGAACTCAAATACAGGATATGAGGCTTTAGTTGCATTTTCAGGTGAAAAAGAATACAAAGGTAAGACTGTAACTGAAACAAGTTTAAATGGTTTTTCAGATAAAGAAACTCCTAAGAAGTTTAAAGAGGATAAATATAAAATTTTAGTTGTAGCCGATAAATATCAAACCGGATATGATGAACCACTACTCCATACTATGTATGTTGATAAAGTTTTAAATGATGTAAAAGCTGTTCAAACCTTATCAAGACTTAATAGAAGTACTAAATACAAAATTGATACTTGTGTTATTGACTTTGCAAATGAACCTAAGCATATTTTAGAGGCTTTTCAACCTTATTACAAGGAAACAGTGCTTGAATCTGAAACAGACCCTAATAAATTAAATAATTTGCTTGGAATACTTGATAGTAAGTATGTATACGAAAAAGATGAAGTAGACAGATTAGTAGATTTATTTTTAAAGAATAGCCCTAGATGTTTTATTGACAGCATACTTGATAAGTCAGTAGATAGATATAAAAAGCTTACTGAAGATGAACAAGTTGAATTTAAAAGTGGAGTTAGAGCCTTTATAAGAAGTTATAACTTTATAGCATCAATTCTTCCTATTGGACAAGTTGAATGGGAAAAGAAAGTTATTTTCTTTGAACAACTAATACATAGACTTCCTACACCTGAGGGGGAAGATTTATCAAAAGGAATATTAGAGTCCGTAGATCTTGAAAGTTACAGACTTGAGAAAAAAGAAACTATAAGTATATTATTAAAAGATGAAGACGGAGGAGTTGAGGGGCTTGGAATTGGTGCAGGAAAGAAAGCTGAAGTTCAGATTGACTCATTAGAAAATATTGTAGCTGATTTTAATGATATTTTTGGTAATATAAATTGGCAGGATAAGGATAATGTTGCAAGACAGATTAAAGAATTACCTGATATGCTGATGAAAAATGAAAAGTTTAGAAATGCTTTGAATAATTCTGATATTGAAAACATAAAAAGAGAATATCATTCAGCTTTAAGAGAGGTATTCAAAATTATAATGCTTGACAATATGGAATTATTTGGTCAATGGACTAATAACTCAAACTTTAGTAAGTGGCTTAATGATACTATTTTTGATGAAATAATCAAGAAAACCAAAAAATAATTGTCATTTGTGGTAAAATACATCATAGGAGGTTTTTAACATGAAATTTACTTTTGATTTGACGGAGCAAGATTATCTTGACTTTAATATGTTTGTTGTAACAAATTATGATATGTATAAAAGGCAATTACTTATATTTCAGATTATATTTACTATAATACCTCTAGCTGAGGGGCTGTATTTCTTTATTACAAAGCCTGAAAATCTTGAGGCAAATGTAGTAATGCTTTTTGTAATGGTTATACTTTCAGTTTTATTTTTTAAATTTATTCCGAAAGTTTTTAATGCACTGACACTTAGGCGAGCTAAGGCATTACTTTTTAAAGAAGGCAAAAATAATATCTTAGGAGAAAGAACCATAGAATTTGGAGAGGATAAGATTCATTCAAAAACTATATATACTGAAAGTTTTACAGATTATAAAATGATTACAAAGGCAGATTTTTCTAATACGGCATTTTACATTTTTACTTCGCCTGCAATGGCAATAATTATACCGTTTAGAGTATTTTCAAGCAGTGAGGAAAAAGATGCATTCATAGTGTTTTTGTGTTCAAAACTTGATGCAGTGTATTAAAGGAGATTATATGAAATTCATTTATGTAAAAAATATCATAACTTGGACAGTAATTTTCATATCATCACTGATGGTTTTAAGAGTTTTTGTAAGAAATTTGATTAGAGATATTTCAAATAATGAGAAACTTTTTACTCCGGGTGTGGTGTTTGCATTTGCATTTGTTATAGTAATCTTAGTTTTAGTATTTTCAGTAACAAGAGTTGTGAAATATATAAAGCTTATAAGGGAGCTTTGATTGAGGCTGATATATGAAAGATATTAAGAAAAAAAGAATTAGTGCCTTTGCACTTGTCATTTGGAATTTTATTTTGTATGGTGCTATAATAATTTTATTTTTAAATCTATTATTTAGAAAACTTGAGGGGAAAACTGAAAGTATAGAGGAAAATATTTTTCTTGTGGCTATTCCGATATTTTTAATAGCAACTTTAAGAACAGTTATTAAGAATGTAAAAGCCCTTTATTTGTGTTACAAAGATGAGGAAAATGTAGTAAAAGATAAAGTTATATTAAATGAATATAAGTTTTTAGAAATGTATAAAAAGGTTAGCCGTCGTAGAATGTCTTTGGTGCTTATATTTCCATTTATTGCTACTGTAAGTATAGTATTTTTTTCTTTGTTAATTGCAAGTCCCAACATTCCAAAAGAGATTATAATTAATATTTGGAGGAAAATGTTTTCTGCCGTACCTATAACTTATATAATTTCATTTATGATTCTACCACTAATTTTATTTACTAAAATTTATCTTTCATATACACACAATAAAAATCTCTTAGCACAAATTTATGATGCTATGTCCGATAAGGAGATAGAGAGCTTAGATAATATAGGCGAAAAGCAATGTGGCTATGTGTTTACTAAAGACTTTTTGATAAATTGGGACGGCTTTTTAAACATTATTCCACTAAGTAAGATTACAAAGCTTGAATACATAAGTTATTTTTATTTGTTAGTTTATGGCACAAGGCTTAGAATTACTGCTGACAAAAAGTATAATATATGGAGTTATGCTCCTACAAAAGATGAGTGGATAAGGCGTGGTTTTGTATCTCCAAGTGGTAAAGGAGATATTAATATGAATGTTCAAACGCCTGTATAGGGGGGAAAATGTGTAAAATAATTTTTATCAGTAATTATAAGAGTGGTGCAGGAGTTACAAACACTACAATTAATTTAGCAAATCAGTTTTCTAAATTAGGGAAAAATGTACTTACAATAGACTTAGATTCACAAGGCACACTTAGTGAGATTTTAGTGTATGAAAATACTAATGAAAAATATTTAAAAGATATTTCTGATGTTGGAACGCTAAACTATATTTTTGAACTTTATATGTTGAAAATGAGTAAATATACCAACATGAAACTAGAGTTTTCACGTTCTATGATACGAAAAACAGGTAGTGGATATAGCTATATACCAACAAGTCCTTTTTATAGAAATGTAAAGGGACTTGATACTTTAGCAAGTGAAATGAAAGATAATATTGAGTACTTGTCTATTTTAAAAAGATACATAGATACTATTAGAAATGAATATGACTACATTTTACTAGACTGCCCACCAACTATGAATATGATTACAAAATCAGCATTTTTAATGTCAGACTTTTATTTAATTCCAACAGTTTTAGATATGGTAAGTATAAATGGAGTAGTTTGGTATATTAAGAATTTAGAAAATGTATATAAGAATTACTGCATAGAGGGGATTGACAGCATATTTGTAAAACATTATTTCAAGGAAAAATCTAAGCTTATAGGTGTATTTTATAATAAGATAGGGGGAAATGTTGACTCTAAAAATACTGAGGAAAGCTTTATAGATGCTTTAAAGAATGAAAATCTTGAAGTCTACATTTTCCCTTATGATATTAATAATTATGAAAAGTTGGGAGATTTACAACTTAAAAATGACTTTGAGGAATTTGCAAACTTGGTTATTAAGAGGATAGAAAAGATGTAAGAGTGGTTGTGCTTATAAAATGTCTTCAATTTTTAATTCCTCACCGGTTTCATCTAAATCAAGCGTTTCTAAAATTTTATTAATTTCAGCCTCTTCTTCATCTGAGGCAATAGGAAAGTTAGCATGTAAGAAATCAGCTAAATCTTGCTTGTTTTCTTTAATTATTGTGTTATTCATAATTATCATTCTTTCTATATATATCAATCTATTATCAGCAACATGTACATGTTATATCAAGTGTGTATAATGTGTCAAGTTGTATTTTCCTAAGAAAATATATCAGATTTCAGCTATATATGAATCATTCTTTTTTTCATAATTAATGTTATAATGTCTTGTACAGGCTTAAATGTAACAGCCATTACTAAAAATAAAATATGAAAGGAGTCATTATGAACTTAGAAAAGCTTTCGCTAGAGGAAATTCCTGAGATTTTAAAAAATCCTAAAGTTTTTCAAATTAACTGCTTAGAGCCTCATTCTGATTTTGATTATTTTAGAAATCATAAAGAGGCAAGTGAGAAAAATAGTAGTTTTAAGTTTTCTTTAAATGGTATCTGGAAATTTCATTATGCAAAAAATCTAACTCAGGTTGTAAAGAACTTTATGAGTGAAGATTATAACTGTAAGAATTGGGATAGTATAAGAGTTCCTGCACATATTCAGCTAGAGGGGTATGATATTCCACAATATGTAAATCATCAATATCCTTGGGAGGGACATGAAGATATAAGACCGAAAGAAATTCCACTTGATTTTAACCCTGTAGCAAGTTATACAAAGTATTTTATTGTTCCTGAGCGTATGAAAAATGAAGAAATAAGGATTTGCTTTGAAGGAGTTGAAAGTGCTATCGCTCTATGGCTAAATGGAAAGTTTATAGGTTATCATGAGGATTCCTTTAACTCTGCAAGATTTGATTTGACACCTCATTTAAAAGAGGGAGAGAATAAGCTTTCAGCTATGGTCTTTAAGTTTTCAGCCGGAAGTTGGTGTGAGGATCAAGATTTCTTTAGATTTTCAGGCATTTTTAGAGATGTCTACATTTACTCCATACCAAAATTTCATGTAAATGATTTAAGAATAAAGACTATATTAGACAATGAATTCAAGGACGCAAAGTTTAGCATTGACTTTTGTATCAGAGGAAGTGGGAAGTTAGAGATTAGTTTATTTGATAAGCAAAATAATAAGCTAGTAAATGACAGCATTAAAGTAAATAATGAACAGAAAAGTTTAAGCTATGATTTAAAAGATATTATTTTATGGAATGAGTTTAATCCTTATTTATATAAGCTAGAGATAAGTCTTATTGATGAAAATGAAGACTTAATCGAGGTTATAACTGAAAATGTTGGTTTTAGAAAAATTGAAATTGTAAACTCAGTAATGTATTTAAATGGTAAAAGGATTGTTTTTAAGGGAGTAAATAGGCATGAATTTTGTTCTACTTCAGGTAGAGTTATTTCAGAAAAAGATATACTAAAAGATATTATAAATATGAAGAAAAACAATATAAATGCAGTAAGAACAAGTCATTATCCTAATCAATCTAAGTTTTATAAATTATGTGATGAGTATGGATTATATGTTATTGATGAAAACAACATGGAAACACATGGTACTTGGCTAACATATCCATATACAAAGGACGCTGACTATATAATTCCAAAGGATAATGAAGACTGGCAACCACTTCTTATAGCAAGAGCAGAGGCTATGTATGTGAGAGATAAAAATCACCCAAGCATACTTATTTGGTCTTGTGGAAATGAATCTTTTGGTGGAAAGGTTATTTACGAGATTTCTGAATTTTTTAGAAATGCTGATAACACAAGGCTTGTTCACTATGAGGGAATAAGAAATGATAGGAGTTACCCTAAAACAAGTGATATTGAAAGCCAAATGTATACAAGTGTTGAGGATATAAAGAAATTCCTAAAAGAAAATAGAGATAAGCCTTTTATATGTTGTGAATATAGCCATGCTATGGGTAATTCTTGTGGAGCAATGTTTAAGTATACCGATTTAACTAAAACAGAGGAACTTTATCAAGGTGGCTTTATATGGGATTATATAGACCAAAGCATTACTAAGAAAAATCGCTATGGAGAAAAATTCCAAGCCTATGGAGGTGCTTTTAAGGATGTACCGTCAGACTATAATTTTAGTGGAAATGGAATAGTATATGGGGAAAATAGAGATAATTCTCCAAAAATGCAGGAAGTAAAATTTTTATACCAAAGTATAGACTCTGAAATCACTAAAGAAAAAGTCAGAATAATAAATAGAAATCCATTTGCAAATACAAATGAATATAATTGTAAGGTTTTACTTGAAAGAGAGGGAAAAATACTTGAAAGCTGTAATCTACTAACAGATATTAAACCACTTGAGGAAAAAGAATATGATTTACATTTTAATACTGATACCTCAAAAGGGGAATTTGTTATAAGAATAAGCTTTACATTAAAAGAAGATACTTTGTGGGGCAAAGCAGGACATGAGGTTTCTTATAATGAATATGTGTTTGGAGATAATAATTATTTATTTAGAGATATTGACTTAAGAGGTGGGCTTGGAGAAAAAACATTAAAACTTGTAAAAAGTCCAAATGTAATAGGTGTAATTGGAGATGATTTTGAAGTATTATTTTCAATCCTACATGGAGGTATGATTTCATATAAATATGGTGGACAGCAGATGCTTGAATTAATTCCTAAGCCTAATTTTTGGAGAGCTCCTACCGATAATGATTTAGGAAATTTAATGCCATTTAGATATGCACAATGGAAGATTTCCTCAATGTATCAGTCAAATAAGTCATTAGAAAAAGACACTATCAATTTTGAAATGCCGGAAGTTATAAAAAATGAAGATAACATTACCATAAAATATACTTATATTTTACCAACTATTCCACAAACAAAGTGTTATCTATCTTATACAGTAGAAAAAAACGGTTTTGTAAAAGTATCACTTGATTACTTAGATGTTGAAAAAATAGGGGATATGCCTGAATATGGTCTAATGTTTACATTAGATGCCGACTATGAAAATATCAAGTGGTATGGATATGGAGCAGAGGAAAATTACATTGACCGTAAACATGGGGCAAAACTTGGAGTTTATGAAAATAAAGTTATTAACAATATGTCAAAATATCTAAGGCCTCAAGAATGTGGAAATAAAGAGGGGGTTAGATATGCCTTGGTAACTGATGATAAAAATAGAGGTTTAATATTTATTGCTGATGAAAAAGAGGGCTTTAGTTTTAGTGCATTACCTTATTCTCCTTCACAGTTGGAAGAAATAGGTTATAGTTATGAGCTTGGAAAAATTTATCATACCTTTGTAAGAGTGTCTAAAGCAAGGCTTGGAGTAGGTGGAGATGATAGCTGGGGAGCAAGGACACATGATGAATTTAGACTTCAGAGCAAGGGAAAAATGCACTTTAGCTTTTCATTTAAAGGAATATAAAAAAACATACACAATTACAAAATTATATGTTATAATCAAGTTTGAAAAAAAATATGGAGGTTTTTAAAATGTCAAGAAAATGGGTATATCTTTTTACAGAGGGTGATGCCAGCATGAGAAACTTGCTTGGTGGTAAGGGTTCTAATCTTGCTGAAATGACTAAACTCAGTTTACCTGTTCCACAAGGTTTTACAGTTACAACAGAGGCTTGTACTCAATATTATGAGGACGGCAAAAAAATAAATGATGAAATCATGAATCAAATCATGGAAAACATCTCAAAAATGGAAGAGATTACAGGCAAGAAATTTGGAGATAAGGAAAATCCTTTACTTGTTTCTGTTCGTTCAGGTGCAAGAGCATCTATGCCGGGTATGATGGATACAATACTTAATCTTGGACTTAATGAAGAAGTTGTAGAAACACTTGCTAAGAGGTCAGGAAATCCTAGATGGGCTTATGACTGTTATAGAAGATTTATTCAAATGTACTCTGATGTAGTTATGGAAGTTGGTAAGAAGTACTTTGAAGAATTAATTGACAAGATGAAAGAAGAAAAAGGTATCACACAAGACGTTGATCTTACAGCTGATGACCTTAAAGAACTTGCAAATCAGTTTAAGGCTGAGTACAAGGAAAAGCTTGGCGAAGATTTCCCGACAGATCCAAAAGAGCAGTTACTTGGTGCTATTAAGGCAGTATTTCGTTCTTGGGATAATCCTCGTGCAAATGTTTATCGTCGTGATAATGATATTCCTTATTCATGGGGTACAGCAGTTAATGTTCAGATGATGGCATTTGGTAACATGGGAGATACTTCAGGTACAGGAGTTGCATTTACAAGAGACCCTGCAACCGGAGAAAAGAAACTTATGGGTGAGTTCCTTATGAATGCACAGGGCGAGGACGTAGTTGCAGGTGTTCGTACACCACAACACATTGACCAACTTAAGGAAGTTATGCCTGAGGTTTATGAGGAGTTTGTAGGCATTTGCAATAAGCTTGAAGACCATTATAGAGATATGCAGGATATGGAGTTTACTATTGAAGATAAGAAACTTTATATGCTACAAACAAGAAATGGTAAGAGAACAGCATTTGCTGCACTTAAGATTGCTTGTGATTTAGTTGATGAGAAAATGATTACTGAAGAAAAAGCAGTTACTATGATTGACCCTAGAAACTTAGATACACTTCTTCATCCTACATTTGATGCACAAGCAGTTAAGTCTGCTAAGGAAATCGGTAAGGCACTCGCTGCATCTCCGGGTGCTGCAAGTGGTCAGATAGTATTTACTGCTGAAGATGCTAAGAACTGGGCAGCGGCAGGAAAGAAAGTTGTTCTTGTAAGACTTGAAACTTCTCCTGAAGATATTGAGGGAATGAAGGCAGCTCAAGGTATTCTTACAGTTCGTGGTGGTATGACTTCACATGCAGCAGTTGTTGCTCGTGGTATGGGTAGATGTTGCGTATCAGGTTGTACTGAAATCAAAATGGACGAAGAGAACAAAGTATTTGAGTTAGGTGGAAAACTATACCATGAGGGAGATGTAATCTCATTTGACGGTACAACAGGTCGTATCTATGACGGCGAAATCAAGACTGTTGATGCTAAGATTGGTGGAGAGTTTGGAAGAATCATGGATTGGGCTGATAAGTATAGAACTCTTAAGGTTCGTACAAATGCTGATACTCCTGATGATGCAAGAAAGGCAAGAGAACTTGGTGCTGAGGGTATCGGTCTTTGCCGTACAGAGCATATGTTCTTTGAGGGAGATAGAATTGATGCATTCCGTGAAATGATTTGTTCAGATACAACAGCAGAAAGAGAAGAGGCTTTAGCTAAGATTTTACCTGTTCAACAAAAAGACTTTGAGCAGTTATATGAGGCATTAGAGGGTAATCCTGTTACTATAAGATTCCTTGACCCACCTCTACATGAGTTTGTTCCTACCGAGGAGGCAGAAATCGAAAAGCTTGCTAAGGCAAAGGGCAAGACAGTTGCTGATATTAAGGCAATTATCGCATCATTACATGAGTTTAACCCTATGATGGGACATAGAGGTTGCCGTCTTGCAGTTACATATCCTGAAATTGCTAAGATGCAAACTTCTGCTGTTATCCGTGCAGCTATCAATGTAAAGAAAGCTCATCCTGATTGGAATATTAAGCCTGAAATAATGATTCCTCTTGTAGGAGAAGTTAAGGAGCTTAAGTTTGTAAAGGATATAGTTGTTGAAAGAGCAGATGAAGAAATCAAAAAGGCAGGAGTTGAACTTAATTATGAAGTAGGTACTATGATTGAGATTCCTAGAGCTTGTTTAACAGCTGATGATATTGCTAAAGAGGCTGAATTCTTCTGCTTTGGTACAAATGACCTTACACAGCTTACTTATGGTTTCTCAAGAGATGACGCAGGTAAATTCTTAGATTCTTACTATGATGTAAAGATTTTTGAGAATGACCCATTTGCAAGACTTGACCAAGTAGGCGTAGGAAAACTTATGAAGATGAGTATTGAACTTGGTAAGAAGACTAGACCTGAACTTCATGTAGGTATTTGTGGAGAGCATGGTGGAGATCCTTCATCAGTTGAGTTCTGCCATAAGATTGGACTTGACTATGTATCTTGTTCACCATTTAGAGTTCCTATTGCAAGACTTGCAGCAGCTCAGGCAGCTATTAACAATAAGTAATTTTTAAAAATTTTATATTAGGATTTTATATATAGATGAGGGGTTGTTGCAAAACTAACTATCTGTATGGGATTTGTCC
>CALALP010000009.1 GCA_937925515.1 uncultured Lachnoanaerobaculum sp.
GGGTTTCCTCGCCGACGGCGAGGAAACCCCCACTTATAGTAATATATAATTTTTAGCTAAGAAAACCTCTTATAATAATGATAAGAATAATGCCTTAATATCTTCAAATGTAGGATCTTTAGGATTTCCCGGTCTGCATGCATCGTCCATAGCTGACTGACTTAAGAAGTCTACATCTTCCTCTTTAAGTATTCCCTTTAAGTTTGACGGAATTCCGACATCTGTTGCAAGCTGTCTAACTGCATCAATAGCTGCTTTTCTGTATTCTTCTTGACTCATATTCTCAACATTTTCAACTCCCATTGCGATTGCAATATTCTTAAACTTTTCGCCTGTTGACTCAGCATTATAAGCCATAACAGTTGGTAAAATGATAGCATTTGCAATGCCATGTGGTGTATTATATAAAGCACCAAGACCATGTGCCATAGAGTGAACAATTCCTAAACCACAGTTAGAAAATCCCATTCCGGTAATATACTGACCAAGCGCCATTCCCTCTTTGCCCTCTTTAGTATTTTCAACTGCTCCTCTAAGGCTTGCAGCTATAAGTTCGATTGCCTTTAGGTTAAACATATCTGTTATAGTGTTAGCCGCCTTTGTGGTATATCCCTCGATTGCATGTGTAAGTGCGTCCATACCTGTTGCAGCAGTAAGTCCCTTTGGCATAGTTGACATCATTTCAGGGTCTACAAATGCAACTGCCGGAATACTATGAGGATCTACACATACAAATTTACGATGTTTTTCAACATCTGTAACAACATAATTTATTGTAACTTCGGCAGCAGTACCTGCTGTTGTAGGAACTGCAAATGTAGGCACACAGGGATTCTTTGTAGGAGATAATCCCTCAAGACTTCTTACGTCTTCAAACTCAGGATTTCTAATAATAATACCAATACCCTTAGCAGTATCCATTGCAGAACCACCACCTATTGATATGATATAATCTGCACCTGATTTTTTAAATGCCTCAACTCCGTCCTTAATATTTTCTATTGTAGGATTTGACTGTATATTTGAAAAAATATCATACTCAAATGAGTTTGCCTTAAGAATATCTGTAACTTTATCTGTAACTTTAAACTTTACTAAATCAGGGTCGGTACAAATAAATGCTTTCTTAAAGCCTCTTGCCTTTACCTCATTTGGAATTTCATTTATAACACCTGCTCCATGGTAGGATACTTCATTTAAAACTATTTTAGCCATATATATTCCTCTTTCTAAATTGATTTTGTAAAAAATATAACAAACTTAAGATAAAAAATAATTAGTCTACCACTACTCCTTTTTGTAACATTACATTTGCATATAATGCTTTTTCAGAAGTTGCAATAACTAAGTAAGCTTTTTTAGCTTCTTCATAAAACTTAAATCTTTCAATAAAACCTATTGTTTCTACCCCTCTATTATCATGTTTTGAAATAATTTCTTCAAACTCTTTCCATATAGGAGTTTCAACTGTATCTCCTGCTACCTTTTCCATTAAAAATGCAGACTTATCAGAATAAGTATCAAGTGGTAAAACTTTAAGTATTGCCTCTAAAATTTCAGGAACTCCATGTCCGTCCATTCTTATAACTATACTATTTTTACCTACTGTATGTGCCGGAAAATTTCCGTCGCATATAACAAGTCTGTCTGAATGTCCCATTTCACATAATGCTTTAAGAAGTTTTGGAGATAAAATCTTAGGAATACCCTTTAACATAAGACCTCCTTTAAATTAAGCTTTGCACTAAGAAATTTTTGTTTGTGGAACTCTCACCAAAGGCGAGAGTTCCACTATATCCTTTAACCCTTTAATGCAAATTATAACTAAACTCTTTTAAAATTACTTATATAGACATGGTGCAATGTCCTCTGCCTCCATATTGGTTGCATCATACCACTTAGCACCTGTATCTACATCTGCAACAGTCTTTCCACTTGCAGCCTCATAAGCAAGTTTAACTGCTTGATAACCAATCTGAACAGGATCTTGTGTTATAGAACCTGCAAATAATCCTGACTTAACTGCCTCAAGTTGCTTTGCTCCTGCGTCAAATCCTACTGCAATAACCTTGTCCTTACCAATCTTATCAAGACCCTCATTTGCTGTTATGATAGCATTTGCCGCAAACTCATTTGAACCATATATAGCAACTAAGTCTTTCTTTTCAAGTATTGCTGAGGCAACTGCCGCTGCATCTGCATCTTTAACTTCTGCCGGAATACCTACATCAATGATTATCTTAGCACCTGATTTTTCAGCTTTAAGGCTGTCATGACCCTCAACAGAAACCTTATCTGAACCAATAAGTTCTACCATTTTATCTACAAAGCCCTTTGTTCTTGAAACTATTGACTGTGAGTTTGACTCCTGAGCAACAACACCGATTCTTACTGTATCTGTTGCACCATCTACTTTATCCTTAATTAATTCATAAAGTTTCTGTGCTGCAAGCTCACCTGCTGCTGTATTGTCAGTAGCTGCATTTGCCTTTATAGCTCCCTCCGGTGCATCAGGCACACCTGAGTCAAAACCTATAATCGGAATACCTGCATCTTGAGCAGCCTTAATTGAATCTAAGCTTGCCTTTGTATCAAGTGCCGCAAGGCATATTGCAGTCGGTTTGTTTGCGATTGCCGCATTAAGATATTCAACTTGCTGTGCAATAGCAGATTCATTGTCAGGTCCTTGGAAAGTAACCTCTACACCAAATTCCTCAGCAGCTTTCTTTGAACCAAGTTCAACTGCTTTCCAGAATTGATGTTGAAATCCCTTTGCAATAACATCAATGTGCATCTTCTCTCCACTAGCTGCCTTTGTAGTTTCTCCACCCTCAGCCGCTTTAGTTGTTTCACCCTCTGCTGCTTTGGTAGTTTCTCCTGCAGCTGCTGTAGTTGTAGTTTCAGCTGATTTCTGTGTGGTACATGCTCCTAAAGATGCCATAACCATAGCTGCACCTAAAAATGTTGCTAATAACTTTCTTGATTTTCTCATTTTGTTCCTCCTTTATTTTAAGAGCATTGCTCTTAGTATACATTTTCAAAAATCATAACATAGTAAATTACTTACCACGCTTACGATTTAAAATATCCATATAAACAGCGAATATAAGTATTATACCTGTTATAAAGAGCTGATAATGTGATTGAACTCCTATATATGGGAAACCAATCTTTAAAACTGTCATAATAAATACACCTATAAGACTTCCTATAATTGAGCCTACACCACCTGAAAGTGAAGTACCACCTATAACTACACCTGCGATAGCATCAAGCTCAAAACCATTACCTGTGTTAGGCTGTGCAGTTGTAAATACTGCTACATAAGCGATTCCTCCAAGTGCTGCAAAGAAACCTGAAAATACATAAGCGATTGTTTCATAAAACTGTGTATTAATTCCTGAAAGTCTTGTAGCCTCTTTATTTGAACCTATTGACAATATATATCTACCGATTCTTGTCTTAGTTAATATTGTTGACATTATTATAGCTGTTACTGCAAGAAGTATGAAACCTGTTGGGAAGTTCTTAGGAAGTATTGACTTATCTCCTGTAATCATAAATATTTCCCTAAACCATGCTCCAACAGAATCTCCCTGTGGAAATGAAATAGTCTTTGTCTTTGAAACTATTGAGCCAAGGCCTCTTGACATCATCATTGTACCAAGTGTTGCAATAAATGCAGGTAATTCAAAATAAGAAACTAAGATACCATTGATTAATCCGAAAATAGTACCTGTTAGTAATATAACTAATAAAACAATTATCATAGGTGCACCTTTTTCCATAAGAGTTCCACCTACTAAAGCAGAACATATTGCAACTGTACCTATGGATAAGTCTATACCACCTGTTGCAATAACAAATGTAATTCCAATAGCCATAAATGCAACATAATAAGCTGACTTTGAAATATTTGTAAATGTAGTAGACTTTAAAAATGATTCAGGTGTGATTATTGCAAACACAAGACATATAAGTGCCAATGCTATAACCACTACAATTTGTTGATTAGAAAAAATCTTTTTAGCATTCATATTAATTCTCCTTAACTATTACCTATTTGTAGCTGATTCCATAATAATCTCTTGGCTTGCCTCTGAAATATCAAGCACACCTGTTAGTTTTCCCTCACACATAACACATATTCTGTCGCTCATACGCAAAACCTCAGGAAGTTCAGAGGAAATCATAATTATGGATTTTCCCTCTTTAACAAGTTCTTCCATAAGTTCATAAATTTCACTCTTAGCACCTACATCTATTCCTCTTGTAGGTTCATCAAAGATAAGTATATCGCAATCTTGCACAAGCCATTTTGCAATAACAACCTTTTGTTGATTTCCACCTGAAAGTTTTTTTACAAGCTGTGATACACTTGGAGTCTTGGTCTTTAAATCCTCAACATATTTTTGGGAAATGCTCTTTGTCTTAGCTCTATCTATGAATATTCCATTCATAAACTTATCAAGTGAAGTTATAACTGTATTCTCTTCAACAGATTTTTCAACAATAAGTCCAAATCTCTTTCTATCTTCTGAAAGATAACCTATGCCTGACTTAACTGCGTCTACCGGACTTGAAATGCTGACTTCTTTACCATTTACATAAATCTTACCTGAATCCATTTTATCAGCACCAAATATCAATCTTGCGACTTCAGTTCTGCCTGCTCCCATAAGTCCTGAAAAACCTAGTATTTCGCCCTTTCTAAGTTCAAAACTTACATCTCTTACTGCTTTACCTCTACATAAGTTTTCGCATTTAAGAACTACCGGAGCATCATCTGCTACATTTGACTTAGTCTTTGGAACACTAAATATAGTTCTTCCAACCATTAATTTGATAATATCATTTTTATCACATTCTTTTGTAATAAGAGTACCTACATAATCTCCGTCTCTCATAACTATAACTCTATCAGAGATAGCATTAATCTCGTCCATTCTATGAGAAATGTAGACCATAGCTGTTCCTTTTTCTCTTAAATCATTTATAACCTTAAATAACTCCTCAATTTCAGAGTCTGTAAGTGCAGCTGTCGGTTCATCAAAAATTATAACCTTTGCATCTGATGATATAGCCTTTGCTATCTCAATCATCTGTTGCTTTCCTACTGTAAGGTTTCCTACTTTTTCAGCAGGATTGATTTCAATATTTAAGAGTTTAAACAACTTGTTTGCCTCTTCTATCATTTTCCTATCGTCGATAAAAAAACCTTTCTTAAACTCATGCCCTATGAATAGATTTTGTGCCACTGTTAAATCATTCATCATATTAAGTTCCTGATGAACTATAGCAATTCCTGCCTCTTCAGATTCAGACGGACTCTTGAACTCAACATCTTTACCCATATAGTTTATAGTTCCTGAGTCTTTTGAATATATACCTGTCAAAATCTTCATAAGTGTACTTTTGCCTGCACCATTTTCCCCCATTAGTGCAACTACTTCACTGGTGTATAAATCAAGTGCAGCATTCTTAAGTGCCGCTACTCCTGAGAAAGATTTTTTTATATCTTTCATCGAAAGAATTAAATCGCTCATTTGCCACCCCCTATGTGATGATTAGTTTTTAATACTCTTTTTCTGTCCATAAGTCTTAAATTTTTCAGCCATAAGAGTCATCTCCTCATCAGGCAATATAATAGGTGAACCAATGCTCTTTGCTTTTACATAAACTTCAGAACAATACTCAATCTCCTCAACTATATTAAAAGCATTAAGTAAATCATTTGCACCTGCCAATATACCATGATTTGCAAGCAATACAGCTTTTCTGTCTACCATAGCCTCTGAGGCATTTATTGCTAATTCATGTGTACCATAAGTTGCATACTTTGCGACTCTTACAGTAGGACCTGCAACTGCAATCATATAATGGGTAGGAGGAAGTTCCTCTCTTAAACAAGCAAGAACTGTTGCATACATTGTATGTGCATGTATAACTGCATCTATATCAGCTCTTGTTCTATAAGGCATAAGATGCATTTCCCACTCTGATGACGGTGTTCTATCTCCCTCTACAATTTTTCCGTCTAAGTCTATTATCACTATATCCTCAGGTTGAATCTCAAAAAAATCTATTCCTGACGGAGTAATTGCAACATGTCCGTTTGCTCTGTCAAAAACACTTAAATTACCACCTGTTCCCTTAGTAAGATTTGCTGTAACTAACTTCTTTCCATACTTAACAAGCTCTTCCCTAGCTTTTTGCATTAACATAATTAACTTTCCTTTCGCTTATAACAACATAAAACTATTTAATCTATATTTCCAATTATCTATAAAGAGGTCCATAGTAAGCACATGCTCTAAAATCTTGACCCTCTAAATCAGAAGTTCCAAACGCATTGAATGAATGTGGTCTGAAAATTCTTGAATCATCTACATTGTGAAGTGCTACAGGTATTCTAAGCATTGATGCAAGTGTAAGCACTCTATCTCCTATATGTCCATAAACTGATGCTCCATGATTAGCACCCCATTTTGCCATAACATCATAAACGCTCTTTGCCGACTTATCATTTAATATAGGTGCAAACCAAGTTGTAGGCCAAGTTCTATCTGTTCTCTCATCAAGTGTCTTATGAACATCGTCCTCAAGTACACATGAATATCCCTCTATAACTTGTAATGTAGGTCCTACTCCCTCATCAATATTTACTCTAATCATTGTAAGCGGCATTTCAGCTTGAGTCTTAAAGTGTGATGAGAAACCACCACCTCTAAAGTATTCATAATTTGCTCTGCACCAATCAGTGCCGTCTGTACAGGCCTTGATGTCCTCTGTGGTCATATTCCACCATTCTTTCATGCAGCCCTCGCCCTTTTCATTCTTAGCACCTGCACAACCGTCAAGACAGCTTGCACCTGAATTGATAAGATGAAGTATTCCATTTGCCGCCTTGCCTGTAAGTTTCTTTCCTGTAACTCTTTCTACTGATTCAGGGGACCAATATGTTCTTACATCACTAAATATTGCCGCCTTATTTGTAAGTAGCCAACCAAACATCATTGATATTCCATTTAATGAGTCATTCTCAGTTGCAAATGGAATAGGAGTTCTCGCACCATTCCAATCAAATGTTGATGCAAGTATAGCCTCTGTAAAGTCTGCATTAGGTAGCCAGTCAGTCCACATTCTTTGACCTTGGAAACCTCCTGAGATACCATTTCTTCCAAGTGATTCCTCATGCCAACCAAGTTCTGCTAATCTTGGGTTGCCCTCAAGTATATCTCTACATATAAGGGCATGTTTAACGCAGAATGCCCACTGCTCATCTTCAGGTATAAATCTTGACTTGGTTATAACCTCAGGGAAATTCTTTCCTGCATTTACATTAAAGCCCTCTTTACAGTTTTCCTTAACCCATTTATAAGCCTTTTCAAACTCTACCGGATCATAAATTCCAAGATTTATTCTTCTTAGAATTTCAGTCATATCAACCCATTCAGTTCTCATTCCGAGATATTTTTGTAAAAAGTCAACATTTACAGCTGAACCTGCAATACCCATAGAAGTTGCACCAAGATTTACATAAGACTTATTTTTCATAAGTCCAACTGCAACAGATGCTCTTGCAAAATCAAGTATCTTCTTTTTAACATCTTCAGGAATTGAAGTGTCATCTCTATCTTGAACATTGTGTCCATAAATTGAAAATGCAGGAAGTCCTCTCTGAGCATAAGCTGCCATAACCGCCGCTAAATATACTGCTCCCGGTCTTTCAGTTCCATTAAATCCCCAAACTGCCTTAATTGTATTTGGGTTTAAGTCCATAGTTTCAGTTCCATAACACCAACAAGGAGTTACAGTAAGAGTAGCTACTACATTTTGAGTTGAGAAAAATTCCTCACATCTTGCAGCCTCTGCACCTCCTCCTATTGTACATGGAGAAACTACACATTCTACCGGCTTTCCGTCAGGATATTTAAGTTCCTTTTCTATAAGTTCCTTTGCTCTTAAAGCCATTCCCATAGTTTGCTCTTCAAGGGACTCTCTTACTCCCCCCCAACGACCGTCTATTGTAGGTCTTATTCCAATTCTTGGATAAATCATAATTTCCTCCTTATAAAAAACTATCATCATATGTATAAAACAAGAAATTTAAACTCTATAAATTAGGCTTATAAGTTTTAACTTCCTGTGATTTATACACAAGTTCTATTCCCTCATTAAAGTCTTTAACTTCGCCTGCTTTTTCAAGCTGTATTAAAATGTTTCCAAGTGCAGATGCCTCAAAAGGCCCTGCAAGCACTTCTACATTTAAAATATCAGCAACAAGTTGGCAAAGTAGAGGCGACTTTGCACCTCCTCCTATAATATGAATTTTTTTGTAAACCTTACCTGTAATCTTTTCAATCTGCTTTTTAATTTCAAGATATTTATAAACCATACTTTCATATATAACTGCAAAATATGTCATATCTTCAGTAGGATAAGGTAAATCTTTTTGAATAAGATAATCAAGTATTGCTTTCTTTGCATTTACATCTTCTTTTCCAAATTCTTCATAATCCATATCTACTATGGCTCTGCCTTTTGACTCCACAATCTTTTTCCAAAGCTCATCTTTTTCTCTTTCCTCAAAAACTGAAAGTACATGTTTATTTATTTCCTCAAAATCAAGCTTTCTTCCAAGTTCATTTTCATACTGCTCTTTAAACTTTTCCAAAAGGTAAAGTCCTGTCATATTTTTGAAAAATAGATTTGCATGACCATAGCCAAGTTCATTAGTCATATTATATTCATAAGCTATCTCAGACATATCACATTTATCTTTTCTTACTCCAAATAATGACCAAGTTCCACAACTTAGGAACATGTAATCTTCATCTGTCATAGCTTTTGTCATAAATACAGCACTTGCAGTATCATGCCCACATACTGAAACTACATTAATATCAAGATTTTTTAAACTTTCAATATGTGAACCCTTAAGTGTTCCTGTCAAAGTTCCGGCAGTTACTAACTTAGGAAATATTTGTCTATCAAGACCAAATCTATTTATGATTTCATCACTATAATCATATTTTGAAATATCAAAAAGTTGTGATGTAGACCAAATAGTTTCCTCTCCTACAACATTTCCGGTAAGCAAAAACTGTATTAAATCAGGCATCATAACTATCTTATTTATTTCACTATACTTTTTAGAGTCGAGTTTTCTATATGCTAGAAGTTGAAATAGAGTGTTTAAAACCATAAGCTGAGTTCCTGTTTCTTTGAAAATTTCTTTCTCGCTCATCTTTCCGGTTGCCTCGTCAAATCCCTCCTTATGCTTTGAATCTCTATAGCATATAGGCTCATCTATAAAATTTAAATCCTTGTCAAGCAGACCAAAATCCACTCCCCAAGTATCTATACCGACTGATACAATCTCGTCTTTATTTTCAAGTATTGCTTTTTCTATATTTGAGATAAACAAAGGCATATCCCACCTAAGTCTTTCTCCTTTTTCAGACATTGTATGTTTGGCTCTCATAACCTCTTTAAGCTCTAGTTTACCGTCTTTTATAAAACCAAGTATCCCTCTTATAGAGGTAGCACCCATATCTATTGCTAAAACTTTTTTCATATATCTCCTCACTACAAACCACTGTCAAAATTAAAAGACATGCTTATATTTGAAATATTCTATCACTTTATATAAATTTAATATTTTTGTATACAATACACTATTATATACTTGTTAGAATTAACTATAATATCTGTAAGTACAAAGTATATTATATAAAATATTTGGGTAACTAACTTGTCAATATCTTATCATATTATGAACTTTTTTTCTACACTTGGTTCATCTATTGAAATAAAATTATTTTATATGCTAAAATAGTTCATATCGGTTCAAAACAGTTCAATTTTAGAAAAAGAGGTCAATAATGAAGTATTTTGAAAGAAAGAAAAAGATAATAGAATTTTTAAACTCCTCAAATGGAGTTGGAAGTATTGATAATATTTGCAAGAAATTGTATGTATCAAAGTCAACTTTAAGACGAGATTTAATTAACTTAGAAGAAGAGGGCATAATAACAAGGTATCATGGAGGAGTTTCCATTGTTTCAAATAGTTCCTCTGAAAACTCTATCACAAAACGTAGAATGGAAAATACAGATAAAAAGCTTATAATTGCAAAACTTGCAAAAGGGCTTATCAAAGATAACATGGTAATATTTTTAGATTCATCTTCAACTGTCAGCTATCTTGTACCTTATTTAAGGGCATTTAATAATATTACTGTAATAACAAATGGTTTAAATGTAGCAAGCCAATTAAATACAGCTCAAAATACACGTTGCTATATCTGCCCCGGAAGTTTAAAAAATAAAAGCTTATCTATTGTTGGGGAATATACCTATACATTTATTGATAATTTCAGAGCTGATATAGTATTCTTTTCAAGTAAATCTATAAGGGAAAATGGTATCTTTGAGGGAGATGATTCACAAGCACTATGTAAAAAAAATATGATAAAAAATTCTGTGAAAAGAGTATTCTTGTGTGATAATACAAAAGAAAAAGCAAGTGGCTATTTTAAACTTGCCGATTATATAGAAATTAATACAGTAGTTACAAATGCAAGTTTTTCTGAAACAATTATGGATACTATAAAAAGTTCAGGCTGTGATATCATTTTTTAAATGAAGATTAGGAGTGAAAATGCAACCAAAATATAAAGGTCTTTCAAAACTTAAAAAAGTAATTTGGCTATATAGCAAGTATCAAATAATAACTAAGGGACTACTTTCAATAATTATATTTCCCTTTTCAAAATTCATTTTAAACTGTCTAATTACAAGTAGTGGAAGAACAAATATCTCAAGTGGAGATTACCTTAAGTTTATATTCAGCTTTCAAGGAGTGGGTGCTTTAATAATGTGGCTCTTACTACTTATACTTCTTACAGGTATTGATATAAATGCCTTTATTATAATGAGTGCTTTGATAAATGAGGGAAAAGTCCAAATGACTGCAAGGAGTATGGTTTTAGTAGCTATCAAGTCCTTAAAATCTTTTTTAAGACCCTCAGGTATATTTATAATGTTATATATCGCAATAGTAATACCTGTAATAGGTATTGGAATTACAATATCCCCAATGGAAAGATTTCAAATTCCAAATTTTATAACAAGTGTAATATTTGCAAATAGACTATATTCAGCCATTTACTATACTCTTGTAATTGCTCTTTTTATATTAAGCATTAGAAATATCTTTCTTTTTCATTATGTCCTTATATTGGGAGATAGCATAAAAGAGGGAAGTAAAAATTCATGTAATTTAATAAAACGACATTTAAAAGACTTTTTAATAGATTTTATACTACGTTTTTTAGCAATAGCAGGAACATTTGTTTTAGTATCAATTATAATTATGGTATTATTAATACTGCCTTATGAACTTAAAATTTTTACTTTAACCCAAAGCAGAATATTTTCAGTATTTGTAATGCTTTTTGCCTATGAATTAACAGCATTTCTAACATTAATGACTGTACCATTATTATGTAATACCTTAACTAACTTATTTTATAAATACAATAGAAAAGATAATATCGAGATAAAGCTAAAACTTAATATAAACACTGAAGAAATAAATAAAAAAGCTAAAGCTAAAAGTAGAGCAGGTCAGATTGTTGTCTTAATACTTATTATAATATCATTAGTAATTGATACTCTAACAGCTTATTTAATAGGTACAAACTTTGATGAAATATATAAAGTACCCCCTAAATTAGCTATTGTAGCACATCGTGCAGGTGGAGATTTGGCAGCAGAAAACTCGCTTGCAGGTCTAAAGGCTGCAATAGAGAAAAAAGCCGACTGGAGCGAAATAGATGTACAAAGAACTAAAGATAATAAATACATCATTAACCATGATAATACATTCAAAAGATTAACAGGTGTTAATAAACCCTCTTATAAAATGACTATGGAAGAAATTTCAAAATTAAGAATAAAAGATACCTTTAATAGTACAAGACCCTCACAAAAAGTAGCTACACTTGAAGAATTTTTAGATACTGCTAAGGGTAAAATAGGTTTATTTATTGAATTAAAGGGAAGAACAGCAAATACCAAAATGGCAGATGATGTAATAACTATGGTAAAAAATAGAAATATGGAAAATGAAGTGGTTTTACTTTCTCTTAATTATAAGCTAATAAAATATATTAAGTCAAACTATCCTGAAATAAAAATAGGCTATATATATTTCTTTTCTATTGGAAAAACTCAAAAAATGATTGCAGATGTTCTTATTATGGAGGAGGCTGAGGCAAGTAGTGATAAACTAAATATAATAAAAGAGGCAGGAAAAGAAAGCTATGTCTGGACAGTAAATTCAGACAGTTCAATAAGTAAATTCATACTTGAAGATATTGACGGACTGATTACAGACCATTTAGATAAGGTTATTGAGGCAATCAAGGAACGAGATAACAGAATGGATTGGGAAATTATTTTAGATGATATTTTGAGTTAGATTGTTTTTTTGGGTTCTCCTCGCCGTCGGCGAGGAGAACCCAAAGTGTTAAATAATGGTTTAAAATTATTTCACTAACTAACTTATCCTATTACATTCTTGATTGCTACAGGTGGTCTATAATTCCAAGCTGTAACTCTAATTCCGGTAGCCTTTGAAGATGCAGATACAACCCTGCCGTCGCCAATATAAACTGCAACATGATTTACTCTACCACCCTTTGCATAAAATATCAAATCTCCCGGTCTTGCCTCATTAATACTTGGTACATTGCTACCTTGTGCAATCTGACTTCCTGAACTTCTATTTAAACTTATACCTGCTGCGTTTTGTAAAACAAATTTTGAAAAACCTGAACAGTCAACACCTGTCAAAGGATTATTTCCACCATATCTATATGTGCCTACACCTGCATAAGACTTTGCAAGCTCAGCCACTCTACTTCTTACATCAACAGCAGGAACTTCAACTTCAACCTCAGCTTGTTCAGCCAAAACATCATTTGTTCCCTCAGTTGTTTCTACTTCCTCAACTGTTTCTGCTGCTATATCTGTTTTTTCTGCCTCTGTTTCTGTTTCTTCTATAATAATATTAGTGTCTTTACTATTTGACACATACTTTTTCACGCTAGATATTTCACTATTTGTATCTATAATACTTGTATCTGCAAAACTTGTTATATTTAATGATGTTGTTAAAGATACTACTGTTAAAACTGTTGCTAATATGCTCTTTTTTCTAATCATTTATATTACTCCCTGTTCTAAGTATTCAGGTATACCTAGATAAATATTTCTTAAAAATTTCAAATATTACTTTTTTAGCTCAAATGTTAAGTAAATATTACAGAATAGATTATAACGATTTTATTACAATATGTCAATAAAGAATTACATTTAATTTAAAAAATGTTTATGTACAATTCTAAACAAAGCATAAAGCTAATAAAAACAGATTAGAAATATTTCTAGTCAAATGAAAAAGAGCTGTTTGTAATAATAATTTTACCTCCTTTTACAACAGCTCCTAAATAATGATATATATAAATTCATTTCCTGTCTAATTTAACTCTTTTTATTAATATGTTATTTGGTTACATTCACAATTAACTTTTCTCCATCTATAAACATTTCATCTATCCTTGCCATTCGTGTATCTTGCTCAGACTTAATATCACTACAATCACGCCCATGATAAACAATATAACATTTACCATCATCAAATATAACACTATTATGCCCCATTCCCTCAACAAAATCATTACTTCTCACAAGTGGTGTATATGTATAAGAATTTGGATACTTCTTCCACTTTAATTGCCTTAAGTCAATATCTTCAGGAGCATGTGCAACACAATACCCTATAAAATAGGTTGTATTCTGATAACAAGCACCTGAATACATTAAAAAATGTATTCCTTTATAAAAAAAGTAAAAAGCTCCCTCTATTGTATGCCAATGTTGACCTTTTTTAAATCTATTTCGCATATAGATTTCTTCATCTATTGTAGGTATTACAGCTGATATAGGCTTTCCCTCTAATTCAAATGGTGTTTTCATTTTATCACACAAAATATAAGTACCTGCACGTTCTGCTGTATAATTATTATTACAATAAAACATATATAATCCTAGTGGTGTTTTTACCACATGTGCATCAATAGAAAATGGTGGCAATAATGTCTTTACATATCTAAATATTCCATTGGGTGTATCAGATACTGCAACTCGCATACTATGCCCATGTTCTTTATCGTAATCTTTGTCAACACTTGAATAATACATATAATATTTACTGTCAATTTCAATTACACTAGGAGCCCAGCACATTTTTTGTCCTGGCATATCAAGACAAATTCCCTCATACTTCCAGCCACTTAAAAGCATATCGCTACTATATAATTGACCACCAGTAGCATACATATAATATCTTTTATCTCTTGCTCTAATTATGTAAGGATCTGCTTGGTTTATAACATTACTATTTTTTACTTGATATAATTTCATTTTTATACCTTTCGATTCAATCTTATTGCGAATCTGCTACATTTTGTACTTCCTTAAGTTCCTCTAATGGATCACCACCTGCTGCAACATTTTGCATTGCCACTTGTATAGCTGTTACTATTTTGCTATTAGTTAGTTGTCTATTTCCAACTGCATTACTTACATACTTGTTTACTTCATCAATAGATTGTTGCTGCAATTTTCCGTCAACTATTCCCTTATAAGTTATCTCATTAGAAACAGGTGCTCCTTGAAGTTTATCAACCCAATACTGTTGACCTGCACCATTAGCCATATATTCTACAAACTTCATTGCAGCCTCTTTATTTTTACAATCTTTATTTACAGCAAGCATAATATCAACTCCTGAAGTACCTGTTATAACTCCACTATCTGCCATTGATGGAAATACGGACATTCCTATAATATCTCCCTTGTTAGCAATCTCTGTTCCTTGTATTTCTGTATTTGTTGGAGAAGTAGGTCCTAAATGCCATGAACCTGTCATAAAAAATACAGATTTTCTTGCAAAGAAATATTGATCTCTAGCATCCGGATAAGTTGAAACCCCTAATGCACCATCCTCAAAAACTCCATCAGTAAATAATCTCTGCCAAGCAAGCATTGTATCTACAAAACATTGATCAGTCCACTTACGTTCCCCCTTTTCTGCTGCATAAACTGCACCTTGTTCAAATTCATTTGAAATTTGAACAAACCAATCTGAATTAATCCAATCATCTGATGCACCTGCTGCTACACATACATATCCCTTAGCTTTTGCTTTTTGTGTAGCATCTTTAAGTTCAGTATATGTGGTAGGAACTTTTTCAATTCCACATTCTTCCATAAGTGTTTTATTATATAAAAGATCTGTCATTCCGGCTACTAATAATGGCATTCCTATCATGGTTTCATCTTTAGATAGACATTGACTTACTGCTGTTTCACTTATCTTTTTATTCCACCCCTGCCAATATTTATCAGCAAGTTCTTTCATATTTTCTGTAAAAGGTGCATATTGATTTTTCATTGCTCCGGTTGTAAGACCAAATAAATCAGGACCTGTACCGGATGCCATAGCAACCTGTAATTTTTCAATATAATCATCTTGTTCTGTACGAGTATATTCAATTTTAATATTTGGATTTTCTTTTTCAAATTCCTTAATAATAGTGTCAGATTGTTCTGTTGTCGGTAACCATGACCAAAAACTAAGTGTTACGATATCTGAATTTGAAATATTTTTATCTGCTTGATTAGTTTCTGATAATTTTTTCTTATCTGCTTGATTTCCACAAGCAAATAGTGTCGTAATCATCGCTGAAATAATTAGAATTGAAATTATCTTTTTCATTTTAATACCCCCTTTGTTGTTCAAATATAAATGTATGATTTATTTACATTTATTAATCGGTCTTTATTTGATTACATCATACTACTTATACTTATTTGTTTTCACTATAACTTTTTGCCTTTATATTTATTTTTTTGTTATCCTTTTACTGAACCTGAGGCAATCCCAACTACTAAAAACTTTTGACTAAACAAATATACTAAAATTGACGGAAGTGTTAAAAGTAACATTACAGCATATATTCGTGCAACATCTTCAGGACTTTGATATGTGCTTGATACAAAATACTGAGCTGCCAAAGTAACTGTATAATTTTGTTCATTTCTCATAACCAACAGTGGAATTAAGTAATCATTCCAAGAATATATAAAAGTAAGAACCATAACATTTGCAATAATAGGACTTCCTAATGGAATCATAAATTCATACCAAATACGAAAAGTAGATGCTCCATCCAATTTTGCACTCTCTAATAATTCATCAGGTATAGTATCAAAATAATTTTTAACCATAAGTAACATCATAGGTGCATTAAATGCAACTAATGGAATAATTACTCCAAAATAATTATCCAATAAATTAAGTCTTTTTATTGTTGCAAATAATGGACTAGTTACTGATGCAACAGGTACTGTAAGGCAAGCAAGCATCATTCCATAAATCAGTTTACTCCCCTTAAATTTCATTTTTGAGAAAGCATAGGCTGATAAAGTTGTAATAAAAGTAACTGCTATTGCTGTAAATATAGCTATAAACAAACTATTAAATACTACCTTAAAGTAGCTAATCTTTTTGTAATTTAAAATATATTGGTAATTTTTAAAACCACTAATTTGTAAGGACTTTATAATTGCAATACCTATTGGAAATATCCATATAAAAGCACAGAAAATAAATATAATATAGCTAATTACTTTTATCTTTAATTTATTATTTCCCATTTGTTTCCTCCTTTGCCAATCTTATTTGCAAAAATGACATAGTAACAGATATTATTAATATTGCTACTCCAATAGATGCTGCACTACCTGCATCAAACTCTTTAAATGCTTTTTCATATAAATAAGTATTAAGTACAGTTGAAGAATGTCCTGGCCCTCCACCTGTCAATAGCTTAACAATATCAAAAGTTTTAAGAGAACCTACTATACCTAGTATAATAAGCACATTACTTGTTCCTCTTAACATAGGAATTGTTATAGAAAAAGTAGTCTTCCAAAAACCTGCACCATCAATTTTAGCCGCCTCATAAATATCTTCCGGTAATCCCATTAACCCTGCATAATAAGTAATCATTGAAAAGCCCATCCACTGAAATATATTTACGATTATGATAGAAATTAATACATATCTCTTATCTCCTAGCCAACTTACTGCTATAAATTTAAGCCCTATTGCTCTAAAAAATGTATTAAGACTACCATGAGTTGGATCCATAATAATCTTAAAAATTGCAGTAATAATTGATGTTGCCATTGCAATAGGCATAAAATAAATTGTTTTAAATAAATTACTTCCTAAAAGTTTTTGTTTTAATAATAATGCTAAAAAGAAACCAATTATTGCTTGCAAGAATACTGTAAAAAAGAAAAATATAATATTATTAAATGTAGCTATCCAAAATGTTTTATCACTTAACATATTAGAGTAATTTTTCATTCCTACAAAATTCATTTCAAGTGAAATACCATTCCAATCTGTAAAACTTATCCCTATCGTATAAATGATACAATAATATATAAGTATAAATGATAACAACATTAGAGGTAGAATAAATAAATATGCCTGCCAATCATTTTTTTTTCTTAATCTATTCATACACTCCCCTTTCAAGTATATTTCTTTAAATATCTAACATTATCATAATCCATACTATAACTAAAAAAGATAACAACTTTTTTTGAAATACTCTAATTTTTTGCAATAAATTCTGTTGGAGTTATTCCCTCATTTTCCTTGAAAACCTTAAAAAAATAATTATAATTGCGAAAACCTGCTTTCTCTACTATTTCTTTCATGCTAATTTTATTTCGCAGCAATAAACTTTTAGCCTTATTAACTCTTTGCATATTTAAAAATTCTACAAATCTCATTCCTGTTTCCTGTTTAAATATTCTACTTAAATGTGTATAACTACTTCCAACTTCTTCTGCACATTTTTCAAGTGATATATCCTTGTCATAATTTTTAATGACATAATTTATTGCTTTTCGTACAATTAAAGAGTATTTTTGTATATTGTTTTTTTTATATTCTTTCTTGTTATTATACAGTTCCATTATTTCTATCCGTATATATTCAAAAATTTCGTTTTCCTTAATACGTCTATTAACTTGTTCAGCCTCCAAAACAGTAAGCATATCTTGCTTAATCATAAGTTCAATTAACTTATCACAAAATAATTGTATGTATTTTATATCCATTCTAACATCTTCCATGTACGAAAATATTTCATTTAATACTTCTTTACAATCTTGTTCTTGATTAGACATCTCAAATTTTAGCTGTTTCCAAAAACCAATAGGTATATCATTATTATAGTAATCAATTTTTTCTGTAAACATAGAAGATATAACTCTATTCCCACCAAAATAGAGTTTATCCCTAGCTAGACTATCCAAGTAATAGACTTCTTGTATTGCTGTATTTAAATTTAATTTCAATTCTCCAACTACTATTGTAGTTGTTATATCTAACATTCTAATAATCTGCCTCTGTAATCTTCCTGTAAGATTTTTCACAGTATTTAATATAAATAATGTACTCGTTACATCTGCAAAGGATAATAAAATCATTATATGTGCTTGTTTAGTAAAATAAACTAGATATTTATACTCGCTACCCAGTATTTGCCCTAAAATATCTATAACTGCCTTACCAAGTTCTTGCTTATATTCTAGTGGATTAATATTTTCTATAAATAAATAATCAGGGCTAATCACTAGAGGTATAATATTATGACAGATAAAATCAATCTGCTTTTGTTCAGACATTTTTTTTATATTTTCTTCACAAAACTCATTCTTATCTTTCATACAATATCCAATGCGATGATATAATTTCCTTTCTTCCGGAACTATTCTATATTTTTCTCTAACCTGATTAAGCACTCTAAGTAAATTGTCTTTTGTTAGCTCATGCTTTAAAAGATAATTGTCTGCACCATTAATTAAACTTCCTCTAACAAACTCAAAGTTATCAAATGCACTTATCACTACCACAGGTAGAAATTGGTTTATAACATGAGCCATTCTTATTAATTCAACACCACTCATTCCTTGCATTTGCATATCACATATCATTATATCTATCTCATTTTTTCTAAGCCATTCAATAGCTACTTTTCCTTCAGAAAAATCTGCAACAATTTCATATTCTAAATTATTTTCTAGCAATCTCTTAATAGTATTTCTACCTGTTATTTCATCATCTACTATTATAACCTTAACTTTTATCATAAAATTTCTCCTCTTTAATAATAGGAAGTACAAAAACTGCTCTAGTGTATCTATTCTCTTTACTTTCATATTTAAGTTCATAATTTTTGCCAAAAAATAACTTCAACCTCTCATTTACATTTTGTACTCCAAGTCCATTAAATGTATTTTCTTTTCTAACTTTTTTACTAAACAACTCTTTTATCTGTATTTCTGACATTCCACTACCATTATCTTCAATAGCTATATACAATTTTTCATTTCTTATCTCTACAAATATTCTTATAACTCCCTGCCTTGATAAATCTTTAGGGATACCATGATAAACAGAATTTTCTACTATTGGTTGTAATATAAATTTAGGAACATAAATACCTTCTATATCTTTTTCTTTTATATATTTTTCTACTAAAAAATCATAACTTCCACTATACTCTATCATAGTAAGATAATTATCCACATAAGCTAATTCATCTTTTAATAAAATCATATCTCGTTCTCTATGCATTGCACTTTGAAGTAATGAATTTAGTGAAGTAATAAGTGGGACAATGTTACCTGCATGTTGTACTTTTGCCATCCAAATAACAGTATTTAAGACATTAGAAATAAAATGAGGGTTTATCTGTGCTTGTAAAAAATCCATTTCTACCTTATGTTTTTGTTTTTCTTCTTCTGCAACTTCATTCATCAATTCATTAATCCTAGTTACCATGTTATTAAATGTTGTACCTATTTGCCCAATCTCATCTTTACTTTTAACCGGATATAAAGCATTTAAATTTCCTTTAGATACTTGTTTCATTCTATCTCGCAATAAAGTAATTCTCTTTGTCATTTTAGATATGATAATAATTTCTGCCACTCCTGATAAAATTAATATAAAAATCATCAATCCCATAGTTAATAATACTGTTTTATTGATGCCTTTAACATAATAATTAGAGGGTACTGCTAAGGTAAATTTCCACTCTATATCTTTTACTTCAAATTCAGAATAAACAAAACCTTTCTGAGTATTATTCTTATTTAATATTTCACCATTACAATTTGAAAATATTATTGATTTATTTGCATTTATAACTTGGAACTTACTTCCCTCGGGAAGATTAGATGAAAATATATTTTCAATAACACCATAATCAAAATATAGAATTACATATCCAAGTAAATTTTGATTCCAATCAGTTATACCTTTAATTGCAGGTACTACATAATCACTTGAATATGTCGATTTTCCCCCTTCAACATGAATTGGGTTCATCATAATCATATTCTTTTTTAATTTATCCTGATCAAGTTCCAATATTTTCTCATATATCTTTTTATTGTCCTGCATTAAATGTGAAGTTGAAAATATGCAGTCCTTTTTAGCTACCACTGTAATACCTACAATATAATATTTATATCCATTAAGTTCCTTTATAAACCTTTCTATTATTCTTCTACTTCTTAAATACTCTTTGTTCCATTGACCGTTATTCTCTATTTTATTATTATTTAAATCTTCCATAGGTTTTATAATATTAGTATTATTTGATGATATTATAAATGCCATGTATGAAGTATCTTTTAGTAAATACTCAAATGCATGACAAGCATCAAGCATTGTGCTTTCCGATATACTTTTTAAGTAAGTATCTGTTAATTTACTACTTACCCTATACCATATAGATATTATTACAATGCCACTTAGTATTAATACAGTCGAAATTACTAAAAAAATTTTTTTCTTTATTGACATAAAATACTCCATTTATTCAGTTTATAAGATTAGCTTGTGTCTAATACTTATATTTTAACATAGTAAATACTAACTTTTTTATATCATTTTTATACTTTCACTCTACTTTTTTGCGTTTTCTAAAAATCAATACTATATTTTTACCTAATAAAAAACACAGGATAATCCTCGCATCAACGAAGATACCCTGTGTTTAAAACAATATATTCTCTTTTTACCTCCTAAAAAGCCTTATTACCAAAAGAATTACAATAAAAGGTATTAGTACAGGTCCTAAAAACTTCAAAATAAGACCTGTTAGGGTTAGAGCTACAACAACTACTAAAAATACCACTCCAACTGCCCCATATATAATAAGATTTGGATTTATATATTTTATTTTATAATTTTCCTCATCTACATTTTGCTCATAAAAATCTTCTTTATAAATGTTTTCTTCATAAGGTTCTTCCTCATACACATTTTCACTTTCAACTTCATCATCGTTTGAAAAGTCTTCATATTCTGCATTATTTATAATTTCACTTCCTGCAAATTCATCATCTATTCCTACTGATTCTTTAATAGAGTTTGCTATAAGTCTTGGATCTCCAAGTTCTCCCAATACTTCTTCTTCACTTCTTCCCTTTTCAATCTCTGAGTCAATATATTCATCATAAAATTTCAAATTTTCTCTCACAAGCCCAAGTGAACCTGTTGAGGATAATGATTTGCTAAGTCCCTCTAAAAACTCTGTTTTGGTCATTCATCTCTCCTTTAATATTTTCTTTAAAATAGCTAATGGCTTATTGTATCAAGAATTTTAAATATTTAAGTGAACTTTTTATTAAATATTTATTTTAAACGAGGCTTAATTATATATGCTACTAACTAATATGGGGTTTTCCACGCCGTAGGCGTAGAAAACCCCATTTCAAACTAACTTAGTACAGCAACCAAATATAATCAACTTTGTTGCTTTGTAACTTCATAATTATACTTAAGTATTTACTAATACAACACCCACTACTAAATAATTATTTTTTTATCCAAGCACCTGTTATATCAACTTCATATCCGTCCGGTGTTGTAGCATTTTTCCACATATGATTATCATTTGTGTCAAAGTAATACCACTTGTCATTTACCAAAGTCCAACCTGAAACTGCATATCCATTACTGCTGAAATAGTACCATTCTCCATTGACAAATCTCCAATCACTTTTAATTCTTGTTCCGTCAGCTAAAACATAAGACCAAAGTGGAGTTGCACCTACCCATGTTCCTGTAGCTTGTTTAACATTTGCCTTATCTCTTGCCTCTTTAGCTTTAGCATCTGTTATATAGACTGTAGTTGAAGTTTCCCATGCTCCTACAGAATTTGAATCTCCTTTACTTATAGGTCTTACCTTTACAAAGTAATTTCCTGCTTTTGTCATTAATGGTAATAAGTCTATACTTGTTGAACCTACTATCTGAGAACCTCCTATTACACTTCCTGTTCCTCTTGTAAGCCTTACTTCGTAACTTCCTGCACCTGCTGACTCATTCCAACTTGCAAGACCATTAGCATTTAGATTAAGCCCTGTTAATGGTTCTATTTTATTTTTTAATGCAGGTAACTCAACTGTTACAGAAAGTTGTGAGCCTACTCCTACACCTGATAAATACTTTGCACCGTCTATTTTAATCTGACTTTCTTTAACTATATCAAATGTATAATCATCATCAGCTACTATAAACAAAAGCTTTAATTTAGGAATAGAGTCTTCTGTCCAAGAAATTTCTGTATCTATTGGCTCATAGCTGTCATAATAATAGTTATCTGAAGATACAGTAACTTCAACTTTCTCACTTCCGGGTCTTGAATCAGGCTCTATATCTGCTGTAATTTTAAATGAAACATTTTTAATCTTCTTTTTCTTGGTTGCTGCTTGTACATTAAAACTTAATGCTAATACACAAATTAAAAATAACACTCCTAATCTAATATTTTTATTCATTTCACTCTCCTTATGAAAAATTTCTAATCACACACTTCTTGCAAGGTGCAACAGCTATTTACACTATAACACCCCATATAAGGTAGAGCAATTAAAACTTATTAAAAAAAGCCTTACAAATTTTATTTATAAGGCTTTTTATTTTCTTTTTATTCTTTTTTTATTTTCTGTTTACTTTGCAATATCCTGTACTCGTGATTCTCTTATAACATTTACCTTTATCTGTCCCGGATACTGCATTTCTTCCTCAATTCTCTTTGCTACATCATGAGCTAAAATAATCATATCATCATCGGATACCTTTTCAGGTAACACCATAATTCTAACTTCTCTACCTGCCTGTATAGCAAACGACTTTTCTACACCACTAAAAGAGTTTGTTATTTCTTCAAGTTGTTGTAATCTAGTCGTATATGTTTCCAATGTTTCTCTTCTTGCACCCGGCCTTGCTGCTGATATTGCATCAGCTGCCTGAACAATACAAGAAATCAAATTGTCAGGTTCAACATCTCCATGATGTGATTCTACTGCATTTATTACAACAGGTGATTCTTTAAATTTCCTACAAATCTCAGCACCAAGTTGTACATGTGAACCCTCCACTTCATGGTCAATGGCCTTACCTACATCATGTAGTAATCCTGCTCTTCTTGCAAGCCTCGGATCAAGTCCTACTTCTGATGCTAAAAGACCACTAAGTAATGCAACCTCTACCGAATGTTTAAGTGCGTTTTGTCCGAAACTAGTTCTGAACTTCATTCTTCCAATTATCTTTACAAGGTCAGGATGTATTCCATGTACACCTGCCTCAAGCACTGCTGCCTCTCCGGCAGACCTCATAATTGAATCTACTTCCTTTTGTGCTTTCACGACCATTTCTTCAATTCTTGCAGGGTGGATTCTTCCGTCTACGATTAATCTCTCCAACGCAACTCTTGCCACCTCACGCCTTACAGGGTCAAAACCTGATAGAACTACTGCCTCCGGTGTATCATCTATAATTAGTTCAACACCTGTAAGCTGTTCCAATGTCCTGATGTTTCGTCCCTCTCTACCTATAATTCTACCTTTCATTTCATCATTAGGTAGTTGAACTACTGATACCGTGGTTTCTGTTACATGGTCGGCTGCACAACGTTGAATAGCAGTAACAATGTATTCTCTTGCTTTTTTCTCTGCCTCTTCTTTTGCTTTGTTGTCAAGCTCTTTTATAAGCTTTGCCTTATCATGCTTTACATCTTCCTCGATTGTTTGAAGTAGGAAAACCTTAGCTTGTTCTGTTGTCAAGCCTGATATTTTCTGTAACTCCTCAATTCCCTGCTCATAAAGTGATTCTACTTCCCTACTTCTTTCAGCAATTTTTTCTTCTTTTTCTGAAATAGCAAGTTCTTTCTTATCAATTAGTTCCTGTTTTTTTTCAATCTTTTCTTCTTTTGATAATACTTGTTTTTCATATCTTTGCAGTTCACTTCTTCTTTCTTTGACTTCCTTTTCAAGTTCATTTCTAGTCTTTAAAGACTCTTCTTTTGCCTCTAAAAGGAACTCTCTTTTTTTGCTTTCTGCTGTTTTTAGTGCCTCCTCTATAATTTCTCTGGATTTAACTTCTGCTGAGCCAATCTTCTCTTCATAAGTTCGTTTACGATATTTTATCGCTTGTATCCAACTCAGAGGCCCCACAATAGCAGCAGTTATAAGCACTACAATCAAATATGGTATAAATTGCAACACAGGAGCACCTCCTTATTTAGTTTTCATTGTACAAAAATACAACATTTAGAGTTTATCAGATTGTAAGATAAATTGCAACTATTCTTAATTTATCTTACAAATATAAATTGCAACCCTAAATGTCAGTATCTAATGAGCATTATATAATAACTCATAAACCTCATTGGAACTTAATCCACCAAACAGCTTTCTAGGATAATTATTCATATACTCCTCTATATTCTTTATATCTCTATTGCTATATCTTTTTATATCTACTCCTTTATCTATAAATCTTCTTATAAACCTATTATTGTTCTCATTACTTCCTCTTTCATATGCACAATAGCTATGGGCATAAAAATACTCTATACCCATTTTCTCTATTTCTATTCCTCTACTAAATTCACTTCCATTATCACTTGTTATACTTTTATATATTTTTATAAATTCTTTTCCACTCTCTTTCTTTAATTTCTCTAATCCCTTTATTATATACTCCGCTTTCTTTTCTTTTATTTTTATTATTTTTTCTTTTCTACTTACCCTTTCCGTTAATACTAATAAACAGCTCTTTTTTCCTCTCTTTCCTACCACTGTATCCATTTCCCAATGTCCTAATTCTTTTCTTTGATTTATTATCTCACTCCTTTTCTCTATGCTATCTCCTCCTAGTCTTATTATTCTTTTTGCCTTTTTATACCTTGCTTTTTGCTTTTTATTATATATAAGATGTTTTCTACTCAAATGAAGAAATATATTTCCATGTATATAGTTATATAGTGTCTTTAAGCAAAAGTTTACTTTTTTGCCATACTCTTTCCTTGCCTCTATTAAAGTTGCATATGGCAAATATTTTTCTTCTATAATTTTTCTCTCTATATACCTTGCTAGTTCATGGTTTTTTCCAATTTTTAAGTAGCCCTCTTTCTTACTTTGTTT
>CALALP010000010.1 GCA_937925515.1 uncultured Lachnoanaerobaculum sp.
CTTTAGCTCAGTTGGTAGAGCAGTAGACTCTTAATCTATTTGTCCAGGGTTCGAGTCCCTGAAGGTGTACTAAAGTCTTTTTTTTCAGACGCAGAGCTGAGGGGGAGGGCTTTTTTTTTATCATTTAGTAATTATTGCAGTGGAGGTTAACATGGAGGATTTTAAAAGTTTAGGTTTTATAAGTAAAGAGGATTGCTATTTATTTGGGAAAGGAACTCATTACAAAATCTATGAAAAGTTAGGTGCACATAGCTGTAAGTTTAAAGATGAGATAGGAACATATTTTTCAGTATGGGCTCCAAATGCGACTAAGGTAAGTGTAGTGGGAGATTTTAATTTATGGGATGGCAATGTTTCTGTGATGAATAAAATTTCAGATTCAGGTATTTGGGAGATATTTATACCTAATGTAGGTGTTGGAGAATTATATAAATTTGCTATTACAACACAAACAGGGAATACAATATTAAAATCAGATCCTTATGCCAGACAGGCTGAATTAAGACCAAATAATGCCTCCATAACTGCACCTGCAACAAATTGTTTTAAGTGGTCAGATAAAAAGTGGCTTGAAAAAAGGAAAACTACCGACCTTTTACATTCTCCACTAAGTATTTATGAATGTCATTTGGGTTCTTGGAAAAAAGATTTTACGAAAAATGAAGACGGCTTTTATAATTATAGAGAATTTGCAGTAATGTTGGCTGAGTATATCAAAGATATGGGTTATACTCATGTTGAACTTATAGGAGTTGCAGAACATCCTTTTGACGGTAGTTGGGGGTATCAGGTTACAGGATATTATGCACCTACTTCAAGATATGGTAAATTAGAGGATTTTCAATATTTTGTTAACTACCTGCATAGTAAGGGAATAGGGGTTATATTAGATTGGGTTCCGGCACATTTTCCAAAAGATGATTTTGGGCTTGCTGATTTTGACGGTCAACCTTTGTATGAATATCCTGATCCAAGAAAAGGAGAGCATCCTGACTGGGGAACAAAGGTGTTTAACTATACCAAAACTGAGGTTACCAATTTTTTAATTGCAAATGCTTTATATTGGATTGAGGAATTTCACATAGACGGACTTAGAGTTGATGCAGTTGCCTCAATGCTGTATCTTGACTATGGTAGAAGTAATGGAAATTGGATTGCAAATAAATATGGAGATAATAAAAATTTAGAGGCAATAGAATTTTTTAAGCATTTAAATTCAATTATAAGTAAGAGAGAGGACGGAAGTATTATTATAGCAGAGGAGTCCACTGCTTGGCCTAAAGTAACACATAGTGTTGAGGAGGGGGGACTTGGTTTTAATTTTAAATGGAATATGGGGTGGATGCATGACTTTTTAGAGTACATGAAACTTGATCCCATTTATAGAAAGTTTAATCATAATAAATTAACTTTTGGAATGACTTATGCAACAAGCGAAAAATTTATTTTAGTAATTTCTCATGACGAGGTGGTTCATCTTAAATGTTCTATGATAAATAAAATGTCAGGCTTGTATGAGGATAAATTTTCAAATCTTAAATGTGCATATACCTTTATGATAGGGCATCCCGGAAAGAAACTTTTATTTATGGGACAGGATTTTGCTCAGTTTCATGAGTGGGACGAAAAAGTGGCTTTAGATTGGCATTTGTTAAATGAACCTATTCACAAGGATTTAAAAGACTTTTGTAAAGGACTTTTTCATTTATATAGAAATTATTCTTGTCTTTATGCTCTTGATGATGTATGGGAGGGTTTTAGTTGGATTAATGCAGATGATGCAGACAGGTCTATATATTCATTTATAAGGTATAATGAAAAAAAGAATAAGAGTTTGGTATTTGTAATAAACTTTACTCCTGTGGAAAGAAAGGACTTTGTGCTTGGAGTGCCTAAAGGTGGAAATTATAAACTTATTTTAGATGAAAAAAATGGAAATTATAAGTTGGCAGGTAAGGATTTTCCTATATTTAAGGCTAAAAGAAAGGAATGTGATAATCAAAAATATAGAATTGAATATCCACTTCCTCCATTTGGGATTGCAGTTTTTGAGAAATAAAATATTAATGTGGACTTCTTTATGTTATGTAAGGAGTCCATATTTTATTTAGGGGGAAATGTAGCCAGAATGACATACTATATAATAAAACATTTGTTCGGTCGGTATTTTGAATTGATTTATAGCTAAAAAAGAGATATTATAATCTCATCAGAAAATTCTAGTTTTTTCTTATCGCTTTAGATAAATTTTCCATGTAGTAAATAAGCTTTAAAAATGAGGGAGTTGCCATGAAACATATTATTGCCATTGTTGATGAAGATGAAAGGTATTCTGAAAAACTTTGTTCATATATGAATTTGAAAAAGTGGATTGAATTAAAGGCTGTAACATTCAAAAATTTAACAGAATATATAAAACAGTCAGAAACTTTTACAAGTGAGATTCTTTTGATTAATGAAAAAGAGTTCAAGAATTTGGGACATTATAAAAAACCTGACACCACAATAGTATTATTGGAAGATAATATTTGTGATATGGAAACTCCTGAAAATATAAAGACAGTAAATAAATATATATCTGCTGAAAAGCTATTAAAAATAATTATGGAGAATTATTCTCCAACAGGAGAAAATATATTAGTAAATACAGGAAAGATTGAAACTTCTGTAATTGGTGTGTATTCGCCTATAAATAGATGTGGTAAGACAAGTCTTTCAATAGCACTTGCAATACATAGTTCAAAGAAAAAGCCGACTCTTTTAATATCATTTGATGAATATTGTGGAATACTTAAAAAGAGCGAAAATCATACAACTGATTTGTCAGATATTATGTATTACTATAAGCAAGGCAAGTATTCATGGGATAGACTTGGAACAGTGGTTTATAGTGATTATGGACTGGATTATATACCACCTGCAAGATATTCAGAGGATATTTTAGAGCTAAGTATCAATGATATAGGAAATCTTATTGATAGTATCTCAACAGGGAGTAAATATGAGAATATTATTTTAGATTTCGGCAGTTTAGGAAAGAGAGCATGTGAGTTATTTAAATTATGTAAAAAGGTATATATGCCTATACTTACAGATACAATTTCAGAAATGAGAATAAGTGAATTTTATGATTATTTAGTTGCTACAGGTAGAGATAATCTAAAACAAAAGATAAAAAATGTATCACTTCCTTTTCCAAAGGTTAAATCTGAGCAAAAACTTCATGGGATAGAAAACTCTACACTTGGTAGGTATGCTAAGGAAATTTTGGAGGAAGGGTATGATTAGTAGTATATGTGTACTTATTATGCTTATTGGAGCGACCTATACAGATATTAGGTATAGAAAGATTTTTAATATTTGGTTATTATTTTGGCTTTTAATAGGTGTTTATTTAAACAGAATAAATTTTATAGTATTAGTTTGTTCTTCAGTTTTAGTATTACTAATTTTTCATATACTTAGAATGATTGGGGCAGGTGATATTAAATTAATTGCAATTATAATAGGTTATATGGGAGTGGGAAATGGTATAAAATTTGTATTTACAGGGCTTTTACTTTCTGCAATTTATTCTCTTTATCTTATGTATTCTAAAAAGATTCTATTTTCACGTCTAAAATATTTTTCAGACTATGTGATGTTGAGTATAAATTCAAAAACTATTTTTAAATATTATGATAAGAAAAGAGATGATATTGGAGTAAGCATTGCTTTAGCTCCTTGGATTTTATTAGGTTTTTGCATTTGGAGGTTATGTGATATATGGTTATTGAAAATATAAATATAATGACAGAATTTGAAAAAATGAGAGAGGAACTTGCAAATGCACTTTCTGATTACCGAAATATTTCAGATGATGATTTAATAGAGATTATTGATAAGAAAATCGAGGAATATGAAAAACTTGGCTATATGCCTCTAAGAAAGAAAATAGAACTTAGAACTTCACTTTTTGATTCTTTTAGAAGACTTGATATACTACAAGAGCTAATTGACAATGAGGATATAACTGAGATTATGATTAATGGTAAGGATAGTATATTTGTAGAAAAACTTGGAAAAATACAAAAATGGGATAAAAGTTTTAAGTCTGATGAACAACTTGAGGATATGATTCAAAAGATTGTAAGTAGCGTAAATAGGATAGTAAATGTTGCAACTCCCATTGCTGATGCAAGGCTTGAGGACGGTTCAAGAGTACATGTGGTTTTACCTCCGATTTCTCTTACAGGGCCAATAGTTACAATTAGAAAGTTTCCGGAGGCAATTAGTATGGATAAGTTACTTGGCTATAATTCTTTATCCAAAGAGGCGGCAATATTTCTAAAGAAACTTGTAAAAGCAGGATATAATATTTTTATAAGTGGTGGTACAAATTCAGGAAAAACTACATTTCTAAATGCACTTTCTGCATATATTCCCGAAGATGAGAGAGTAATCACAATAGAAGATTCAGCAGAGTTACAGCTTATGCAGATAAAGAATTTAGTAAGACTTGAATCAAGAAATCCTAATTCAGAGGGAGAGGGTAGAGTAAGTATCGCAGATCTTATAAAGGCTGCTCTTAGAATGAATCCTGATAGAATTGTAATAGGAGAGGTTCGTTCTTCAGAGGCACTTGATATGTTGCAAGCAATGAATACAGGTCATGACGGTTCATTAAGTACAGGACATGGAAATAGCCCGAAGGATATGTTATCGAGAATAGAAACTATGGCTTTGTCAGGTGCAGATTTACCATTACCTGCAATTAGAGCCCAAATAGCAGGTGCTTTAGATATAATTGTACATTTAGGTAGGTTAAGGGATAGATCAAGGCGAGTATTATCAATCATGGAAGTGGGTGAGTATAAAAATGGAGAAGTTGAATTGTTCCCACTCTTTGAATTTAAAGAGTATGGAGAGAAAAAAGAAGTTGTTTTGGGAAAGCTTGAAAAAATTGGAACTCTTAAAAATATTCAAAAGATCCTCGCATCAGGCGATAGACTATGATGTTTATAATCTTAGTCCAATAGAGATTTTAAGGTATCTAGCAGAAGGCGTATTGATAGATGCAATAATCTCATATATTTTTTACAGAAACATAATAGCATTTTTAATTTTGTTGCCGGCAGTATTTTGTTATCCAATACTAAAGAAAAATCAAATTATAAAAACAAGAAAGAAGAGATTGGAAGTAGAGTTTAAAGAGGGAATTTTAATTCTTGCCTCACTTTTAAGTGCAGGTTATTCAGCAGAAAATGCACTTAAAGAATGTGTAGAAGAACTTGTTTTAATATTTGGAGAAAATAGTCTTATTTCTAAGGAATTTTCTTATTTATCTCATCTTGTTTATATGAATATACCAATAGAAAAAGCATTTGAGGACTTTGGAGAAAGAAGTAAGATTGATGATATAAGAAACTTTGCAAGAGTTTTAAAGATTGCTAAAAGAAGTGGAGGAGAACTAATCAGTATAATAAATCATACTTCTGGAGTTATAAATGACAAGATAAGAATAAAAGAGGAGATATTGACATTAACAGCAGCAAAAAGATTTGAGCAAAAAATAATGAATCTTTTTCCATTTGCAATAGTTTTATATATAGATACCAGTTCACCGGGATTTTTTAGAGTTATGTATAGTACAATTCCTGGAGTTGTGATGATGAGTGTATGTCTTATAGGATATGTATTTGCTATATATATGACTTCAAAGATACTTTCAATAGAAGTATAGGATTGGAGGAAAATATGAAAAAAAGCAAGGTAATAGCTTTTTTAAATAAATGGAAACTTCAGTTTGTCTGTATAACTATGGGCTTTGTATTATTCTTTATTGCACAAAGTCAGGGAAAAAAACAGGAAGTGCTTTTAAATAATAATATAAGACGTGGAGAATATGGAGAATTTGATAATGAACAAAAAATTTATATTAATGGATTAGATAATGATGAAGTGGGTATTGATATATCAGTTTCAAAAAGGGAATACTCGGACGAACAACTAGGAGAAGTTTTTGAAAAATGTATTTATGAACTTCAAAGTATTATCTTAAATGGAAATAGCTCATTACAAGAGGTTGAAAAAGACTTAAAGCTTGTAACAAAGCTTGAAAAATATGGAATAAAGGTAAAATGGGAGTCGGCAGACCAAGAGCTGATAGATATTTTGGGGAAAGTCTACAATGAAAATCTAAAAGAGCCTGTTGATACAACTTTGGAGGCAGAACTTAGATATAAAAAGCATACTCAGAAATACGAGATAAACTTAAGAGTTATACCAAAGATATATACAGAAAAGGAAAGAAATATAAAGGAGTTTTCCGACTATATAGCAACACTTGATAAAGAACAAGTCGAAAAAGAAAATTTGAGTTTACCTACTACTTGGAAAGGAAAGAAGCTTAAATATAGATCTGATAATAATAATAATTACTCCATTATTTGGATACTAGGAATAATAGTGGCTATTCTTTTACATCTTAGAAAAATAGTAAATTCAAGAACAGTGATTGAAAAAAGAAGTAGACAACTTATGGAAGATTATCCTGAGATAGTTTCAAAGTTTATGATTTTAACAGGGGCAGGTATGTCTATAAGAAGTGCTTGGGAAAATATTGTAAATGACTACAATAGATATTCAGATAATAAAAAGGAACAGAGATTTGCATATATTGAGCTTGAGAAAGCTTTAGGTATGTTAAAGACAGGAGTAAATGAGTCAAAAGTATTTAAAGACTTTGGTAGAAATACAGGTCAAAAGCAATATATGAAACTTGCAAGTCTTTTTGAGCAAAATAAAAAAGCAGGTAATGCAGGTTTAAAAAATGCACTTACTATAGAATCACTGAGTGCTTGGGAGGAAAGACTATCCATGGCAAAAAGAATGGGAGAGGAGGCAAGTACAAAACTTTTAGGACCACTTTTTATCATGTTAGGTATAGTAATGCTTATGGTAATGGCACCTGCCATGATGTCATTTTATCTTGGCTAGTTAAGATAAAAAAATTTAGAAAGGAGGTATACTATGATTGATTTAAGAAATGAAACTGAAAGTTTGATTCTTGAGGAAGACGGAGTAGGAGTTATAGAGATAGTTCTTATACTAGTAGTTTTGATTGGCTTAGTTCTTATATTTAAAAATCAAATAACAAGTGTTATCAATAACATTCTAAAAGAAATCAAGAAACAGTCAGAAGAGGTTTATAAATAATATGAGAAAAGACGGAGCAATAACGATATTTCTTAGTTTAATATTCGTTTGTGTAGCTGCTCTCATATTTGGTCTTGTGGAATCTGCAAGGACTGCAGGAGTAAATTACTACTTACAGACAGCTGCAGATTCTGCATTAGACTCAGTATTTAGTGAATTTGATAATAAGTTATGGGAGAAGTACAGACTAATACTAAGGAATTATAAAAGTGAAGATGAGTTAAAATCAAGTTTTTCAAACTATATAAATCCATACATTGAAAGTTCCGGCATATATAAAATATCAAATCCTCAGGTTGAAGTGCTTGATAAACAAGTGATTACAGATGAGGGTGGGGCATGGCTTGAAGATGAAATAGCAGAGTATGTCAAATATAAGATAGCAAGTGATTTAATATTTGAAACAGATCCGAATAAGGTGTGGGAAGAAGTTAAAAATGCTGATTCAATGAAAAATATTACAAATGGCTATGCTCAAAATTCGAGAGAGGCAATAAAAGTAGAAAAGGCTCTTATGAGGATATCTGAAAACTTAAATAAGCAAAGAAATGCTTATAATTATGCAATGGGAAATATCAATGGAAGAAATGTATCAGGCTTTCTGTATGATGCAAGAGAAATTGAAAGACTTAATAATAAGATAGATTCACTTGTAGACAACTATAGCAGATGTGCAGATAAACTTTTAAGAGAACTTGATGAAAACGAAAGAGAGCATGTAGCTGATTGGGATAAACTTAATGATGAAAATAGGCAGCTTTTGGAAAAACAAATAGAAAATTTTAGACCTTATGTTGATAAGGACGGAGAAAGAAGAATTGAGGTTGAGAATTTAAAGAATGAGGCACATAGTATTTCAAGTAGTCTTACTCAGTCAATATCAATAGCAGAAGAAATAGAATATATTGAGGAAAGTGAAGATGATGACGAGGAAGATGATGATGACACACTTCCAGATCTTTATAATGACCTTTCAACTACATGGTCTGAGATAAGTATTCCTACAGTAGGTTTTGCACATGGGGTCGGAGATGAGAAAAAAGCTGATATTCTGGAAAGGCTTATGGAGGGGTTGTCAAATGGGGTATTGGAACTTGTAATACCTGCAGATAGAGATGTTAGTAATAAAAGCATTGATTTGACATATATGCCCTCAAATGCTGATAGAACAGTGAGAAATGAACCTAGTGCCGATTTAATAAAAAATCTTTTAGTAGACTATTATGTAGGAGAATATTTTCCAGATTTTGTGGATAATGTTGAAGATGACTTTTCATACGAATTTGAGTATATATTATCAGGAAAAAATACCGATAAAGCAAATTTAGAGCAAGCTCTACTTAAAATTCTTTTAATAAGACAGGGGTTAAACTATCTATATATTTTCAGAGATAGTGCAAAAATGGAATTAGTCAATGAACTAGCACTTGCTATATCTTCAGCTGCTGCAATGCCATTTCTTACAGGAGTTGTAAGCTTTTTAATTATAAGTGCATGGGTTTTAGCAGAATCTGTTTTAGATATTAAAGCACTTCTTGCAGGAGAGGAAGTTCCATTATTTAAGACAGAGGAAACTTGGCGACTTGATTTTGATGGTGTGCTTGCAATAGGACAAGATAAGAATACTATTAAAAATAGTGATTTTAGCAAGACTAGTAAAACTGAAACACCAAAGGAAACAGAGGGTGGTGGAAAAATTATGGTCTATGATATGTATCTTAAACTTATATTATTTTTAGTAAATCCGGAAGATAGAAATTATAGAATGCTTGATATGATTGAAAATAATATGAAAAAAGTAGAAAGTGATTTTAAAGCAAGAAATCTTTTGTATGGAACTAAGTTAAGTACTCTTTGTCAATCAGATAGGTTGTTCAGTAGATTAGGCTTAGTAAAGGGCGAGTTTTTAGGCTTATCTGATAATTATAATCTTAAAGTTAATTCTGTTAAGGTGTATTAAGAATAGGAGGTTTTAGTATGCCCTTTTATGAGATTTTTTTAAATACACTATCTAAAGTGTTATCAAAATATTTTAATCTAAAAAACCATTCATTTAATCTAAGAATTTCAAAAGATACGCCGGCTCTCCAAGCAAGTGTTTTAAAAAGTCAATCTAATAAAAGGGCTTACCAAAGAAACTTATATAGAGGAAATTTACTTAATGCCTCTATAACTTTTGAGGCTACTTTATCATTTCCTATATTTTTATTTGCAGTATACCTTATGACAATGCCTTTAAATATGATGTCTACACAAAGAAAAATGCAGGCTATTGCAGAAAGTGTAGCAAAAAATGCCTGTCAGTATGCTTATATTAAAGCGACTTTTTTGCCAACTATAAATGGGACAGATGAAGAAGTTTTAAATGTTTCAGAGGAAGAAAATGAGCAGATTAATTTAACTGAAACTTTTATTTCACTTATTGAAAGTGGAGCTTTAACTATATATACAAATGAACTTGTAAATAGCAAGATTGACGATAAATTTGTTTCCGGAGTAAGTGCCTTAGGAACTACATGTATGCTTGATGATGAAATGATTAATGTAAGAATAAATTATAAATATAATTTACCTTTTAGTATATTTGGTCTTTCAAGTGTGGAACAAAGGGTACAAAGTAGTAGACGTGCTTGGGTAGGAAAAGATGAAGTTAAAGGGAGTGAAAGTTCAAAAGAAGATGATGAAGAAATGGTTTATGTAGGACGTACAAGTACAAGGTATCATCTAAAAGCTACTTGTCATTATCTTTATAATGATATTAAATCTGTAAACTATTCTGCTATATCTTCTATGACCAATAAATATGGCTCTCATTTTAAGCCATGTGCCAGATGTGCCAAGGGAGTAAGTAGTGGAACAGTTTATATAATGCCCTCAGGGACTTCATTTCATACCTCTAAAAGTTGCAGTGCAATAACTGCTTATGTTCGTAAAGTAAAAAAGTCAGAAGTGGAAAGTTTAGGTGTTTGTTCGTATTGTGGAGGAGTACATTGATGATTAGTGAATTTATAATTGGGAAATTAATAATAGTATTATTTATATTTTGGTGTGCATACGAAGATTTTAGATGTAAAAGCATTGATATAAGAATATGTATAGGCTTATATCTCTTTAGCATAATATGGTATGTATATATGGCTTGTACAGGGAAAAAAGTAGATATAAGTTCTATACTTTTAGGGATATTACCTGGGGCTATAATGATAGTATTATCTATAGTAACTCGTTCAGCAATAGGCAGTGGGGACGGTTTTTTCTTCATAGGCATAGGATTACTTATGGGAATTACAAATACAATAATAATTATGTTTGTAACATTTATGATACTTGCATTACTTTCATTAATTTTAATTGTAAGAGCAAGCTTTAACAACATTGACATAAGAAAAAATAGCATTGCTATGATTCCATTTGTAATTCCGATAGGTGTATACATGCTTTTTAAATAGTTTTGAATAAGGAGTGTAAAATGAAATTAAAGGCAAGTTTTACAATAGAGGCTACTTATGTTATAGGTATAATTATGATTGCAATAGCATCTCTAATAATTTATGTATATAAATTTCATGGCAGAGTCATTGCAGAATACATTACTCATTATTCAGTTTCAAAAGCAGCTCATCTTGAAAAAATTTATGAGGAAGAAAATATAGAAAAAATCAATAGTGAGGCAAATAACTATGTTGAAAATATAAAGATTATAGGCAATAGTAGACTAAATGTTGAAAACAACTTTTTTAGTACAAATGGTTCAATTAATATCTACTCTGAAAATTATAATTTAAAGACAAGTATTTATAATCCGGAGGGGCTTATGAGAATGGCAACTATACTTGAGGGGCTACAAGATAAGATTAAAGAAAAAGAGGAAAAGAAAGATGCAGGAAAAAAAGAATATAAATTTAAAAAAGTTCCATAAAAGAGAAATACAAAGCAATTATCTTGTGATTAAGTCTGAGCAAAAATTTGATTTTAATGATTTTGAATATAAAATACTTGAAAATAACAATATAGAGGGGCTTTTAAAACTTAAGATAGATGATGAAAGTTTACTATTTGATATTACTTCAAAACAACCTCTTTCTTTAATACTTGAATATAAAAAAGTAAATCAAAAAGATATTAAGACTCTTATTTTTGAGCTTAATAAAGTTATTTCAAGCTTATCTCAGTATTTACTTGAGGAAAGTAGTTTGCTTATAGATATGGATTGTATATACGCTAATCCTAAAGACCTATCACTTGAATTTTGTTATATACCTAGATTTTCAAATGATTTAGGAGTAGGTATTTCACATATATTGTCAGGTTTACTATCATATATTGACCATAATGACCATGAGGCAGTAGTACTTGGATATAGCTTATTTCAAGAGAGCCAAAAAGAGGGTTATGTTTTAGGAGATTTACTTAATATAATAAGTATGAGTGATATAGGAGCAAATAAAGTTATAGTAAAAAAAGACAAAAATAAAGATAATGAAAATAAGGATAGCGAAAACAAAGACAATGAGATTAAGGACTTTGATGTTAAAGCTAATTCAACTTTAGAACCCACTGAAAATAAGGAGTCAAAGCAAAATAAAAAATCTAAAATTAAAAACTTCAGTATAGTTGAATTATTTAAGGGGAGAAAAGAAAAAACTAAAATTGAGGAAGAAGAGTCTACTGAAGATGAAAATGAAGTAACTCAAGAATGGCTCGAGTATTTTGAAAATTATGACACAAAAGAAGATACTGAAGAATATAAGCATACTCAGTTACTTACTAGAGAAGAAACCGAAGATACCAATAAACCGATACTAAAAGCCTTAAATAAAGTTGAAAAAGATATAGAACTATCTTATTTTCCGTTTATAGTAGGTACACAAGATAGAGTTTGTGATTATGTGCTAATGTCCGAAAATGTAAGCAGAATGCATGCGAAATTTGATAAAAAAGACAGTAAGATATTTGTTAAAGACTTAAATTCTTTAAATGGTACTAGAGTAAATAAAGAAAATATTATAGGTAATGAGGAAAAAGAGATATTTAATAATGATGAAGTGGAGATAGCAGATATTATATTTAGATTAAAGATTTAATGAAAGTAGTAGAAAAAAAATTTTTGTTATATTATACTTTTATAGTCAGCATTAGTTAAAGTTGATTGGGACTATTGCAAAATTAATTTTCATTAGTAACTATGTTTTTTCGTACAAATACAGAGAAAACTATATTTGCTAATTTAAAGACTTTCTGTTATATATC
>CALALP010000011.1 GCA_937925515.1 uncultured Lachnoanaerobaculum sp.
TTCTGTTATATATCTTGTCCCCCTACGGGGGACAAGATATATGGATAGCCATTTTGCGACACCCTCATAACTATTGTTAAAACCTTAATCATATAACTTATTCTCTCATTAGAAACTTATAATCTCATTTACAGGGCTTGTTCTTACAATATCTTTTACATAAATTACAGCACCTTCGCCACCATATACATCTACAAATTCATTTTTTAAAGTACCTCTTACCTTAACCCAGTCCTTATTTTTAAATGCATCTACTTGTTCTGATTTGCATATAAGACCTAAAAATCTCATATCTGCCTCACAACAAGTCATAACTGTTCTACCAATTACCATTGAATTTTTAGGAATTGCCTTAGGCTTTAAGACTTGTCCTACATACTCAACCTCTTTATTGTCGTATTTTTCAGTTCTATCCATACTGTCAATATAGAAAATTCCAAAATACTGATTTTCAACAGTAATGCTATCTGCATTTATATCATAAGGAAGTTCAATACTAAAATCTCCTCTAATTTCTCCCTCTTTGCCCTCAAATACTATCTCTGCATCAGACGCCATTGCTCTTATTGCAAGATGATACTTTGCAAGTATATCCATATCAATATCATCTGCCCTATTACAGATTACAAGCTCACTTTTTCTAAGCATTGAACCCATAAGTGGTTTCATATTTTTTAAATATAAATCCATTGTAGAGGTATCAAAAATTGTAATCATCTGATTTAAGTATAACTCTTTAGGAAGTTTGAAATCATCTTGATTCCAAACTCCATTCCATTCTAAAAGTATTCTTTCAGGCTTATATTCTTCATTTAGCTTGGCTAAATTTTCACTTGATATGTCCTCAATTTTTTGAGCCTCAAAAAGTACAGTGTTATATTTTTCAAGAAAAGATTTTTCATATTCTTCTTCGCCATATTCGCAAACTATAAGTAAGGTTTTACCCTCTGTCTGAAAATATTCCTGCTCCATAGTAAACTTTAAAAATTGAGTTTTTCCTGAATCTAAAAAACCATTTACTAAAAATAGAGGTGTCAGTTTTTCTTCCATTAAATCTCTCCCTTGAATTTTTTCTCAAGAAGTTCTTTATTTAGCTTTGTTCCTATAACACATATTTTTCCTGTATAATCTGCCTCGCCATATCTAATTTGAACTTCTTCCGGAACAAAGTCAAAATGTAGCCACTTATCAGAATCTAATTCCTTAACTATTCCCTTTGCTCTTAATACAACTCCAAATTCCTCTGTATTTGAAAGCTTATCTAAAAATTTCTCAAGTTCCTCTTTCTTAATAGGAGAAACCTGCTCCATACCCCAACTTTCAAAAACTTCATCTGCATGATGATGTTCATGGTCATGGCAACCACAAGTACAGTCTGCCGGATGTTCGTGATGATGTTCGTGGCTATGTTCATGATGATGCTCATGGTCATGGTCGTGATGATGTTCATGTTCGTGGTCATGATGCTCATGTTCGTGGTCATGATGCTCATGCTCGTGATGATGCTCATGTTCATGATGATGTTCATGCTCTTCAACTGTTTCTTTTAACAACATTTCCTTAATAGTTTCAATGTTTTCGTGATTTTCAAGAATTTCACTTAAACGCTTTGCACTTAATTCTGAAATAGGGGTTGTTATAATTGCAGCCTCTTTATTAATTGAACGAATAAGTTCCACTGCCTCATTTATTTTATTTTCGTCAGCTATATCTGTTCTACTTAAAACTATTGTACTTGCATATTGAATCTGATTAATGAAAAACTCTCCAAAATTTTTAAGATAGGTCTTACATTTTTTAGCATCTACAACTGTTATTGCATAATTATTTGAAACTTCAAGTTCATTTTCCACTTCCTCTACTGCCTTAAGCACATCTGAAAGTTTACCTACTCCACTAGGTTCTATAATTATTCTATCAGGGGAAAACTTTGTAAGTATTTCCTTTAAAGATTTTGTAAAATCTCCCACAAGTGAGCAACAAATACAGCCTGAGCTTAATTCTTTGATTTCAATTCCTGAGTCTTTAAGAAAGCCTCCGTCAATTCCTATCTCGCCATATTCATTTTCAATTAAAACAGTCTTTTCTTTAACTACTACTTCCTCTAAAAGTTTTTTTATAAATGTAGTCTTGCCTGCACCTAAAAAACCTGATATTATATCTACTTTTGTCATTATTAAAATTACCACCTTTTATATTTTTTACTAAATAAGAATAAATAATTAGTATGAAGATTTTGTGTTTATCTATTTAGTTCCGTAAAAAATTTTAAGAACCCTTTTCTGCCGTTTTCATTGCACTTATAAACGCCACAATCCTCAAGTACTTCTTTAAAAATAAGTCCGACCTCATTTTTAAGTATACTATCAATATTTTCTTTATTCAAATCCTTATATTTATTTTTAATTTCCTCTGCCCAACTAGCATGTTTACTTATATCTTCATTACTTAAAATGTCTTTATCTTCCAAAATAAACTCCGACAAAACTGCAAGTTCAGTCTTTAACCTACTTGGCAAAATTGCAAGTCCCATAACTTCTATTAAACCTATATTTTCTTTTTTAATATGATGAAGTTCTTTCCTTGGGTGATACAATCCGTCAGGTCTTTCTTTTGTAGTAATGTTATTTCTAAGCACTAAGTCAAGTTCAAAATTCTCATCTTTTTTCCTTGCAATAGGGGTTATGGTATTATGAGGTTCATTATCAGTATATGCGAAAATGTTATTTTCCGAATCTGTATAACCTCTCCATACATTTAAAATCTTATCTGCAAGTTCTATAACTCTTTCACTATCCTTTCCTGTAAGTCTTATAACGCTCATAGGCCATTTTACAATACCTGCTTTTATATCCTCATAGCCCTTTATAGGAATATAGCTTTCAATAGGAGCTTTTGCCATAGCAAATTCATAATGCCCACCTTGAAAATGGTCATGACTTAGAATAGAGCCACCCACTATTGGCAAATCTGCATTTGAACCTAATATATAATGTGAAAAATGTTTCACAAAGTCAAATAACTTTTGAAATGTTGCTTTCTCTATCTTCATAGGAGTATGCTCTCCATTAAACACTATGCAATGTTCATTATAATACACATACGGAGAATACTGCATAAACCAATCTAAGCCTTGTATTTTAACAGGAATTATTCTAAGATTCTGCCTTGCAGGATGATTTTTTCTACCTGAATAGCCTACATTTTCCTTACATAATAAGCATTTAGGATAGCCACTTTGCTTTGCATTTTTAGCAGCGGCAATCGCTTTAGGATCTTTTTCCGGTTTTGAAAGATTTATAGTAATGTCAAGCTCTCCATATTTAGTATCAACTTTCCACTTTATATCTTTTGAAATCCTATAAGTTCTTATATAGTCAGAGTCTTTTGAAAATTTATAATAATAGTCTGTTGCAACTACCGGAGATTTCTTATATTCTTCATTAAACTTTGCTATTATCTCAGACGGTCTTGAAATAAGTGTATTCATAATCTTAGTATCAAGTAAATCCCTATCTACAACATTATCCTCAATTATTTTTTCATTTACTGCATAATCAAGTAAATCTTTTAAAATAAATTCAAGCTCTCGTTTACTTGAAACTTTAGAATCTGTTTCTGTATAATCTTCTTTTTTTAAAATTTCAAGAATTTGATTTCTCGAATAAATAGCATCGCTTTCCTCCAATAATTTTCTCTCTATACCATAATCTACTAATTCATCAATTACTCTATCAATCATAACAATCCCTTATCTAATTTTAAATATTTTTATCCGCACCAAAACCTGCCCTTGATATTCTTTTAATAACAAGAGCAGCTAAAATACCGATTATTGTTCCTGTTACAATACCTGAAATCATAAGTACCGGAAGATATGAATAAACTCCTACATTTTCTACTACCCTTACAGCAACTATAATCTGCCCTACATTATGAGCTATTCCACCAACAATGCTTACACCTGTCATGCTAAGTAGTTTTGTTTTCTTTGCTATAATCATGCATAAAAGGCTTAATATCGCACCGGCAAGTGAATATATCATCATTGTTAAGTTGCCAAATGTAAATCCTACTAAAATTACTCTTACTATTGACACTGCAAATGTAGCCAAAACCCCCAAAGTATATAGGCATATAATATTCACTAAGTTAGCAAGCCCAAGTTTTATCCCAGGTATCATAAGAGGAATAGGAATTAAATTTTCTATATAGCTAAAAATCATAGCAAGTGCAGTAAATATTCCAAAAGTAACAACTCTTTTTACTTTCAGTCTATTTGAATTCATTAAACATTAACTCCTGCAATACTTACATCTACTTTTACAACACTAAGTCCTGTCATTCCCTCTATTGCAGATTTAACCTTATCTTGAACTTTTTTGCTTATCTCAGGAATATGAGTATTATAGTTTACATTGAGCGCAAGCTTTACCTCTACTTCCTTATCATTTATTTCAACCTTTACTCCCTTTGATAAATTTTTCATTCCAAGTCTACTTACTAGGGAATTGGTTATTCCTCCTGCCATAGAGCATACTCCGTCAACTTCAGTAGCTGCAAGCCCTGCAATTATCGCAACCACCTCATCTGCAATTCTTATATCTCCTATTGTTGTATTTTCTGTTTGAACTTCTTGGTTATTTGTTAATGTTTCTGACATAAAGCCCTCCTAAACATATATTTAAAATTTAACTCCTTAATTATAACAGAGTAAATAAGGTTTGCATAGTGTGGTATCTTATACTTTATAAATATCATTTATAACCTCCAAATAAGTTCTCATTATTGTTCTACTCTTAAATTTATCTGCATACTCTAATAATTTTACACAATCCAATAAATTATTTCTTAGCCCATATCGTAAAGCTTTTAAAACTAAATCCCTATCCATTTTATCAATTTTACTAACCATTTATGCTAGAGTTCTTTCTTTTGAATAGACCAATACCTCATTTCCATAAGGTGTTTTTATTTTTTCCTGTCCCAACTCCCATAATTCATTTTTTAAATAAAAGAATTTGTATTTATCTTTATCTTTTAGAAGTTGACTATTCCAACCAGACGGAATTGTGAGCGTGAAAAAGCTAGGGTTTTCATCACTCAATTTATGAAGATAAAGGGAACTTTCATGTGAAAAAATTCCCTTAAGTTCATAAGCATGACTTAGTATTTTCTCTCTTAAAGCCTTAGCTGTTTTTTCAATAGAAAAGCTTGCCATAAATGTTTGTCTTGAGGCATAAGCACCTGTTCCAAATGGTGTGATATCAGTATCTTGTACAGACATGACATGTACTTTTTCAAATGGTATACCTATTGAATCAGCTGCCATTTGTGCAAATGCAGTATCAGCCCCTTGACCGATTTCTGTTTCTCCAAGCTGTAATTGTATAGAGCCGTCTTGATTAATAACCATTCTACTTGAGGAAGACTCAAGTGCTATTGGCCAAACTCCTGTATTATACCAAAATACAGCCATTCCTAGACCTGTACGAATATTTCCTGTTTGATTTGCAAGTTCTTTTATTTTATTGTCATAGTCCATATATTTTTTTGCCTTTTCTATACATTGATTAAAACTGTCAAAATAGTTTACATTCTTAGAAAAAGCATCTTGAAAGCCGACAGGCATAAGACATTTTCTTCTAATTTCAAGTGGAGAAATGCCAAGTGCCCTTGCTACATCATCAGTATGACTTTCTACTGCAAACATAGCTTGTGGTATGCCATAACCTCTCATAGCTCCTGCTACAGGTCTATTTGTAAAAACTGTATAACCGTCTGCCTCTATATTTTCGCAAGGGTAAAGCTGTGGAAAACAACCACAACCTTTAGCACATATCGCATGTCCATGTGAGGCATAAGCACCTTGGTATGTGCCAATATATTATTTGGAAATCTCTTATGAAGTTGAGGAGCGTCATCTTTCATAGCCTCCATAATATCTGTAACTACCGGATATTCTTCATACTCTACTTCTAATGCTCTTATCGCCCTAGCTGCACTTACTTCGTCCTCAGCAACCACTGCCGCTATATCATCTCCTACAAACTTTACCTCATCTGTAAGTACCAATCTGTCGGCAACATCTTGATGAGAGGGGTCAGTAGACCAAGGATGTCCGGCAGTAGGATAATAATGTTTATCTTTAGCTACATCAAAGCAAGTAACTATCTTTACTACCCCCTCAATTTTTTCTGCTTTCTCCTTGTTAATCGATAACACTCTACCATGTGCAATTTTGGAGTGCAGGACTTTTGCAATATAAGCCTCTGCATCACATAGGTCGTCAGTATATTTTGTACGACCTGTTACTTTGTCAAAAGCATCTACACGTTGTATTCTCTTTCCAACTTACATGCTTTTTCCTCTTTTCTTTTATCTATTATTACACTTAGCTTACACTAAGTAATAATTGCTAAATAAAAATTTTAAAATCCTCTTTTTTACATTAAAAGTATATAGTTAAATAATAATCTTACATGTATATGGTTATTTATATTAGTATCAGCTCTAATATTAAGTATTTATTGTTATTTTATACTAATGATATTTTAAACCTTAAACCACTAAAGGTCAAATAAATTTATTGCATTTTTCGCAAAATAATCCTTCATTTTACTTAATCATAGTATAAAATTAGCTTTTTTATAATAAATTATTAAATATTTATAAAATATTTTTATTTGAATGCAAACA
>CALALP010000012.1 GCA_937925515.1 uncultured Lachnoanaerobaculum sp.
ACTTAAGTGGGAAGTCCTCGCCGTCGGCGAGGACTTCCCACCTCTTTACTTAAAGCTATATAAACTTAATAATCCCACTTGAAAAGTCAAAGCTTGTGAAGTATTCTTTTACATGAATAAAAAATAGATTCATGGAGGAGATTATGAAGAGAAAGGTTGAAATTAAACTAGAGCCCGACATAGCACTTAAAGATATGGCTCAATATAGGTGGGAAGTAAAAGATGTAGTATTTTCAATAGAGGATATGAAAAAAGAGATAGAAAAGATTGCAGATGAAAAAGGTCTTAAAGAAACATTAAATGCACTACCATTTGCAGTAGAAAAACATGAGGGGCAGTTTAGAAAAGGTAAGGACTTAGTTCCCTATATTATACACCCACTTACCATTGCAAGACAGGCAATAGCACTTGGGCTTTTTGAGGATAGTTTAATTGCAGCAATACTTTTACATGATGTGTGCGAGGATTGTACTGATGAAAATGGAGAGAAAATAAAACTTGAGGCACTTCCTGTGGGAAATGAAACTAGAGAGACTGTAAGACTTGTAACAAAGCCTGAGCCAACATATAAGGGCTGGGTAGAGGATTATTATAAAGGCATTTCTTCAAACAGACTTGCAACTATGGTAAAGATACTTGATAGATGTAATAACATTTCCACTATGGCGGCAGGGTTTAGCAAAGAAAAAATGGCAGACTATATAGTAGCAACAGAAAAATATCTTTTGCCTCTTTTTGATATAGTTGAGGAGAAGTATTATGATATATACTCAGAGGCAATCTTTCTCATAAAATATCAAATGCTATCTACTATTGAAACAGTAAAGAGGCTATTGTAGTATTTTTATTTGAGGATTGTTAAATGTTCATTTGTTGACTTTGAACTAGCTAGAAAGTATAATTGAATTATTATTTTACCTATATTTGTGTGCTAAATTTGAAAGGAGAAATGAGGCTGTTACAAAATTAATTTACAACAGCTCTAAAAAAGTATGAATAATATTGAATTTACTATTGATAAGATAGTGGCACTATGCCAAAACAGAGGTTTTATTTTCGCAGGAAGTGAGATATATGGAGGGCTTGCCAATACTTGGGATTATGGGCCACTTGGAACAAGACTTAAAAATAATGTAAAAGACGCATGGAGAAAGAAATTTATTCAAGAAAGAAGAAACAGCTATGAGATAGATGCTGATATACTTATGAACCCTAGAGTATGGGAGGCAAGTGGACATGTAGCAAGTTTTTCAGATCCAATGCTTGACTGTAAGGAGTGTAAGAAAAGATTTAGAGCAGATAATCTAATAGAAGATTTTGATTCTAATTCACATGCAGATGGAATGACAAAAGAACAGATGTTTGATTATATCAAGGAAAAATCAATTCCTTGCCCTAATTGTGGAAAACATAACTTTACAGATATTCGTGAGTTTAACCTAATGTTTCAGACATTTAGAGGGGTTACAAATGATAGTAAAAATATAATTTATCTTCGTCCTGAAAATGCACAAGGAGAATATGTAAATTATCCTAATGTACTTAGAACTATGCGTTCAAAACTTCCATTCTCAATAGGCCAGATAGGAAAGGCATTTAGAAATGAAATTACTCCCGGAAATTTTGTATTTAGAACAATAGAGTTTGAGCAAATGGAGTATCAAACTTTTTGCAAAAAGGGAGAGGACACTGATTTATATGACTATTTCAAGGACTATGGAAAGAAGTTCTTTATGTATCTTGGAATTAGCGAAGAACATTTAAGATTCCATGACCATGAAAAATTGGCACATTATGCAAAAGCAGCCTGTGATATAGAATTTTTATTCCCATTTGGTTGGGGAGAGATAAACGGAACACATAACAGAACAGATTTTGACCTTTCAAGACATGAGGAATATTCAGGTCAGAAACTTGAATATATAGACCCATATAATAATGAAAGATACATACCATATATTATAGAATCAACTTATGGACTTGATAGAACAGTTTTAGCTCTTTTATGTGAGGCGTATGATGAGGAAGTTGTAGATGCACAGAGGAATGATACAAGAGTGGTTCTACATTTAAACCCTGCCATAGCCCCTATAAAAGCTGCTATACTACCTTTATCTAAGAAATTATCAGAAAAAGCACTTGAGGTTTGCGATGAACTTAGTAAATACTTTATGGTAGACTTTGATGAAACAGGTTCAATAGGTAAGAGATATAGACGACAAGATGAGATAGGAACTCCATTTTGTATTACTTATGATTTTGACTCTGAAAATGATAATCAAGTTACTGTGCGAGATAGAGATAGTATGGAGCAGGTAAGAATTCCTATAAATGAACTTGCAGATTACATTGGAAATAAGGTAAGACTATAATATTAACTAAGCTATATAAAATGATAGGGGGGATTTCCTCGCCGACGGCGAGGAAATCCCCCCATTTCTCATTAGTCATTAAATAATAAAATCCTATTGCGACGGTTCTTCAATAGTGGTATATATTATTATAACGTTGTTATAGAGGAGCTTAAAATGGCAGAAAAAGAAATACTCATTAAAGCACAGGACATACACAAAACCTTTACTTTGGGAGAGGTCAGTGTACATGCTTTAAGGGGACTTAGTTTTGAAATATTTAATGGGGAAATGGTGGTAATACTAGGACCGTCAGGTTCAGGAAAATCAACATTATTAAATATTATAGGGGGAATAGATACTGTTACAAGTGGCAGTATAAATTATAGTGGTATTGAACTTAATAGTATGAATGAAAAGTCATTAAGTGAGTTTAGGAGAGAGCATGTAGGCTTTATTTTTCAATTTTATAATCTAATGCCACATTTGACTGCACTTGAAAACATAGAGCTTGCAGGAGAACTCTCAAAGTCGCCACTAGATGCACTTGAGCTTATAAAGCAAGTTGATTTATTTGATAGAAAAGATAATTACCCCGGAAAAATGAGTGGTGGTCAGCAACAAAGAGTAGCAATAGCAAGGGCATTGTGTAAAAATCCTGATTTACTTTTATGTGATGAACCAACCGGAGCTTTGGATATATCTACCGGAGTTCAGATTTTAAAACTACTTTCAGATTTTAATAAAAGATATAAAAAAACAGTTGTGATAATAACACATAATGAAAATGTTGCAAATATGGCTGATAGAGTTTTCTATATTAAGGACGGCAAACTTGATAGGATAGTTGAAAATGAACACCCTATAAGCCCTGAAGAAGTTAAATGGTAGGTTTGGAGATAGTATGAAATATTTTACTCTTAATGTATTTAGAGGTAGTAAGAAAAATTTAGCAACATATATCGGAGCAGTGCTTATAATAGCATTAGGTATATTTATATGTGTATCAATGCTTGAAACAGTCTTAAATCTCTCTGTTCAAATAAATCAGTATTATAAGGATAAAAAATTAGGAGATGTATTTGTAACTGTATCTGCAATGCCTAAGTCAAAACTTGAAAAATTAAAGAAAATAGAGGGAATAAGCGAGGTTTCAGGGGTACTTTCAGAGGAAGTAAGACTTTTAACTGATGAAACTGACAGTATAGTAAGTGTGCATTTGATAGGCTATGAAGATACACCACTTAATAAAGCAGGATTTAGTAAGAATAATTCTTTTAATTCTCAAACAATATATATAGGAAAGAAAATGTCTACTGTAAGAGATTTTAAAGAGGGACAGAAACTAAGTCTTATAATCAATGACGAGGTTTATGATTTTAACTATTCAGGAAGTATCTATATGCCTAATTATATCTATTCCATGCCACCCTCAGGAGCATTATCAAGCGACGGAAAAGATTATGATTTGGCATTTATTGATAATTCAAGGCTTGAGAATCTTTTAGGTAAAAAAGGAATTGTAAATGAGTTATCATTTAAACTAAATAATCTAAATGACTATGAATATATAAAGGAAATACTTAAGGCTGAATTATCAGATTATGGAATTATTTCTATTGTAAAAAGAGATGACCAAATAAGTTATAATACGGTTAAACTAAAGATAGATTCACTTGTGTATGCAGGAACGGTAATACCTGTTATATTTATGGCAATGTCTGTATTTATGCTATACATTGTACTTAAAAAAAATATAGATAATGATAGAGTTCTCATAGGAACAATGAAAGCTATGGGAATGAAAAATATTGAACTTATAACTGTATATATAATTCAAGCTATTATAATCGGTTTTATGGGAAATGTCTTAGGCATGGCACTTGCAGGAGGAGCAGGAAAAAGTTTCTTTGATAGATTTATAGAAGTTTTTACATTGCCAAATACAACTTATTTAAAGTTTTGGAATTTAAGACTCTTTGTATTTTTTATATCAATGATAGTTTGCCTTTTTGCCGTTTTAGTAGGGGTAAGTAACATTATTCATATAGAGGCGGCACAGGCTATGAGAGCGGCTGAACCTGAAATAAAAAATGGAGGAGATTTTTTAAAAAATGTCAAATTAGATACATTTACCAAAATGGGTATTAAATCTGTACTAAGAAGTCCACTCCGTTCTATTGTAATTTCGCTTGCAATAGCTTTTCCATTTGGAATGACAGTGGCAATGATTTCATTTGAACCTACTATTAATAAATTTATTGACACTTATCTTAAATCTCAAACTTATGACTTAAAACTTAAGCTTAAGGGATATACAACTGAAAAAAAGGCATTAGCATCAGTAATTGCTCTGAAAGGAGTTGAGAGTGCAGAAGCTATTGCAGAAATTCCTGTTCAATTAAAAAAAGATAATATCGAAGAAAATACAATGATGTATGGTTTACAGGAAAATTCGGATAAATATATAATATTTGCTCAAGATGAAAAAGTTTATAAACCCCCTTTAAATTCAGTAATTATTAATTCAAGGATTGCAAGAAAACTGCATTTAAAAGAGGGAGATGAACTTAATATAAAGATTTTAGGTACAAATATTTTTGAAAGAAAAATGATTATCTCAAGGATAATTGATGAAAGCTCAGGTGGGGGAGTTTATATTAATATTAAAAACATTGAAAAAGTATTCGGTATAAAAGAACCTGTTAATTCGATTTTATTAAATGTAAAACGTGGAATGGATAAACAGATAAAAGAACAGGCATATAAGACCTCGAGAGTAATAGTTATAACTGATACTAAAGGCATTGTAAAATTATACAAAGATAATTTTGATATTTCCAAAATACTTATAAATGTGTTTTTATATATGTCTGTACTTACCGGAGTTATACTTATTTATAACATTATGCTTATTAGTATCAGAGAAAGAAGTAATGAGTTTGCGACATTAAAAATTTTAGGGGTTAGAACCGGAGAAATAAGAAAAATGCTGATTGCAGAAGAAATTGTATATATGGTAATTGGGATTTTTATAGGCGTACCTATTGCATATCTTATAAAATTTATCATAGAAAATATGTTCGACCCTAAACTTTATACTATTATAGTAAACTTAATAAGAGAGTCTTATTTGACATCATTTGCAATGGTATTAATAATAATATTATTTTCAACTATTTCTATAATGAGATTTATAAGGAAAATAAGAGCAGTAGACAGCTTAAAAGAAAGAAGTTAAAAGAGAGGTATAAAAGTGAAAAAAGGAGTATTAATTGTTATTCCAATACTTATATTAGCAGCAGCAGGTATTTTTCTTGCTAAGCCGAAGGGGCTTAAGATAGAAACTTACACTATAAAAAAAGAGGCTGTAAAGGACGTATACAAAGAGGACGGCGTAGTAAGCTTTGGAGATACACAAAGTATACTTTCAAAAGTAAGTGGAAGTATACTTAGCATTGAAGTAGAGGAAAATCAAGAAGTAAAAAAAGGAGATGTATTAATTACAATAGACAGTAGGGAACTTGTATCTCAAAAAGAGATGCTTATAGCAAATAAATCAGGACTTACTGCTAAAAAAGAAGAAAGTGATATACAAAGACTTATGTCAGCCTCTCCGACAGAATATCTAAAAAATGTTAGACAAGGGCTTGAAACAGCACAAATTGCCTATGAAACAGCACAAACTGATTTAAGTGCAAAACAGGAACTTTTTAACTCAGGAGCTATATCAAAGGCTGAATTTGATTTATCAAGAACAAATTTGGAAAATGCTAAAAATACATTTGAAAGTAGTAAAAATCGTTATCAAGGAGCAGAAAGCTATCTAAATGAGTTAAAGAAAAGTGGTTTAAGCGAAAAAGAAATCAATACTAAATTTTATGAAAGTATTGACAAACAAATTGATGCAAATATTGCCTCAAATGATGAACAGATAAAACAACTTGACTTAAAAATTGCAGATTGTACCATAACAGCTTTGGCAGACGGCATTGTAAGTAGTATCCCTGTAAAAGGTATGACAGGAGTAACTGCCGGAATTGAAGTAGTTAGAATAAATGAAAATTCCTCAAAACTTCAAGTTAAAAGTAAGGTACTTTCAGATATAGTTCCGTATTTAAATGTTGGCGATGAAGTGGTTTTAAAGTTTGAATTTAGAGGAAAGGAGTTTGAAACCACAGGCAAGATAAGTAAGATATATGATTTTGCAAATGAGGGAAAGTCTGCACTTGGTCTAAATGAATACAGGGTTGATGTAGTTATAGATATTGATAATGTAGATAATTCAGATAATAAAGAGATAGGACTTAAGGATATAAAAAATGGTTACAGCACTGAAGTAGAATATAAACTTTTTAGCTCCGACTCTGCAATTACTGTTCCTGTGTCAGCATTATTTGAAGAAGATAATAAAAACTATGTTTTTAAGATAGTAGACTCAAAAGCAGTTAAAACAGAAGTGAAAATAGACTATACTTCAAGCACTTTTTCAGTTATTTCAGAGGGGCTTTTGGAGGGGGATGAGATAGCTGCTATCGCAGATAATGAGAAACTTTCTGACGGAGTAAAAGTTATTAAAAAATAAACTTTTGATACATAGATTTTTCCCCAAAATACTTGTATTATATAAGAAGATTGGATATAATAAAAATAAATATTATTTAAATTTTACAAAGGTAGAATAATATTTTAGTTTAGATTTATTTATATCTAATGAAAAAATAACAAGGGGGAAAACTATGAAAAGGAAAATTTCATTAAGAATTTTGTCGTTACTTTGTGTTGTATTTATTGTATCAAGTAATCTAAATGTTTATGCAGATGTTGAAAGTCAGGGGACTTTACAAAACCTTACAATAGAGTCAAATGACAGGAAAACATCAAAGGAAGAAAGTTCTAAATATGAGTATGCAAAAGAAATCTTATTTTGGAAACCTACTGATAAGTTTGAGTTTACTTCTAAAGTAAGTAGTTCTGATTTAATGGATTATAACAAAGAGGCTGTAAGATTTTACTTGGATGATAAATTTAAGATTGAAGTAGATACTGATTATAAATATGAAAATGTAGAACAAACTGATTTGAATGCACCAAGATTACATAAGTATACATTATTTCCAAAAGACCTGGTTACAAAGAAATTAACAGTTTGGACAGATGAGGCATCATTTAAATATGGGAAAATGTGGAATGGTACATCTGTTATAAAAGATACTCTTAGATTTTACGGTAATGATATAGGTTGGACTTCAGGCGACATTATCTATATGGTACAAAGTAAGGACCTAAATACCGGAGAGGATTTGGAAAAGCCGATAGTTACTATGATAGTTATGGATAGAGAGAAAAAAAGCAGTCTTTCTCCTGAGTACAATGTAGATGATGAGGGAAATCTTAAGATAGCTTGGCAACCTGTTGAGGGAGCTGATGCTTATGCAATTATGTCCTATTACAGAATGCCGCCAAAAGAAAGACTTGAGGGGCTTGTAGCAGAAATCAATGAGAGAGCCTCAGCCTCAAATGCAGAAGACCCTGTGGTTGTAGATCATATTGAAATTATAAATAAGGACACGCCTAAGGATAAGAAAATAACTTCAAAAATAAATTATTCTTCAAAAACAGAAAGTTATGTAGTAGACATAGTAGATAAGACAGAATTTTCACTTAAAGATGCTGAGTTTTACAGTGAACATAATGCCAAAGTTGTTGAACAGGGGCAAAATATTGTTATGCCTAGTAATTTGATAACTTCACACATACCTGAATCAGCAAGGTATCTGTCTATAATAGCACTTAAAAAGAATAGCCAAGAGGCAATACAGGAAGAAGAAGAACTTGAAAAGAAAAGGCGTGAGGAACTAATAGAAAGATTACCAAGCATGAAAGATTTTGAATTTGCTTCTGAGCCTGCACCTAATTATCTGGCGATTGAAGAAAGTCCTCTTTATGATTTTAATGATATGGCAAATGTAATACCTCAAAGAGTTATAAAGCATGAATCAAGTTATATTTCCACAGAAAAGTCTAATGTAAATAGCATTGATGATATAGCCGAGTTTGCATATATAGAAATGGCAGACGGAACTAAGATGAAAAGAAATTTGATATATGCAGACGAGTATAAGATTATAAAAGAAGATTGGGATAAAACAGACGGAAAAGAATTTCTTGAAAATACACTTGCAATAAAAATGAAAGTGGCTAAGACTCCATTTAGCCTTTATTTCAAGGTAAAAAATTATAATGAGAGAAATCCGGAAAATGATGTAAATACTTTAAAAGATAGACTTGAGAGAGCATTTGAATATAGAGCTGACCTTAAGAGCTTTAATTCAAAAGCCCCAATGATTAATATAAATAAAGAGTCTAAAACAGTAACATTTACAATAGATACAAACAGCAGTTCATTTAATGAACCTCGTAAAGTTAGTAAGAGTAGAACTGATGCAACAAACTTTAATATAAGTGGAAATGTTCAAGACGGAGGTTTACAGGCATATAGCGAGGAAGAAAGAGCTGCTTGTTTGCCTGACCATGCAAATGGAAGTACTGATTTTGTGCGAGAGATTGCTTGGGCAATGATGACAGGTCAGAGGTCTTTCCATGTAAATTACAATATTAATGCCAATATTTTACAGGAGTCAGTTTACGAGGCATGCTGGCAAAACCAATATATTTTGGAAGTGGATTATCCTACATATGAATACATTTACGACGGCAACGGTACAATACATACCGTAAACTTCAGTTATATGATTTCAGACATTAATCAAAGAAAACAGATGCAAAGACAGATGAAGTCTAAGGTACAAGAGATTATAGGAAATGTAAATGCAAACTATTCAAATGATATGGAAAAATTGTATGCCTTTAATAATTACCTTTGTGATAATGCTGATTATGATGAATATGTATTTGAAAATAAGATTACAAATACAACTTCAAGAACAGCTTATGGAGTACTTATTGAGGGTAGAGGTGTTTGTACTTCATATGCAAGGGCATTCCAATTACTTATTGATACAACAGGTAAGACTTGTTATGTAGATTCAGGTCAAGTTTCCTCAGGTGGTGGACATGCTTGGGATATAGTTTTAACTCAAGACGGCTATTACATGGTAGATCCTACTTGGAATGACAGCACTGAAAAAAATCAATTTCTTATGATACCTAAGAAAGTATATCAAACTACACATGGTCATAAAGAAGTATGTCTAAGACCGGAAGTTTATAATAGTATAAACTTCGCTTATAATAGTGGCAGTTATGATTATTTAACCTATATAGGCAGGGCTGCTGATATAAATAATGTAGCAAATCTTTTGAAAAATTATGGTGTAAAGGGATATTATCCAAGTTGGATTCGTGTATACAATATGTATAAAGGTGGACTTAATTATCCTACAAGAGAGGCGGCAGATTATTTATATGATGTTGGAGGAGATAATGTAAGTTATGGTTGGAGTACTGATGATATTGACTTAGGTATTGTATATTTTAGTGCTTATGGACTTAATAGTATAGATAAGGGATATTTTGAGATTAATTAGCTATTTATTTGCACTTGCAAAGAATCCGTACTTGTGCTATACTCCTATAATGTTTATGAGAAATTCTTTTAGATGTAAGAATAATCAGTTTAATAGTTTAAGGTAAATGAGGTGAGATAAATGAAAGAAGGTATACATCCAAATTATTATGAGGCGACAGTTACCTGTAACTGTGGTAATACATTTACAACAGGTTCAACAAAGAAGAGTATCCATGTAGAAGTTTGTTCAAAATGTCATTCATTTTATACAGGTCAGCAAAAGACTGCATCAGCTCGTGGACGTATTGAGAAGTTCAATCGTAAGTATGGAGTTAAATCAGAATAGCAATAAATGTAACTTTAGAAAGGTTGAGCGAAATTGCTCAGCCTTTTTGTCTTGTAAAAAAATATAGTAGTTACTGAAAGGAATAAAATGAAGTATTCAGGGATAGGTGGACAGGCAGTCATTGAGGGAATAATGATGAAAAATAAAGATGAATATGCAACTGCTGTAAGAACACCTAGTGGAAAGATAGAAGTAAAAAAAGAAACATATATAAGTATAGTACAAAAGTATCCTATTTTAAAATTGCCCTTTGTAAGGGGAATATTTGCTTTTTCTGATTCTATGATACTTGGAATGAGAAGTCTTAAGTTTTCAGCAAGTTTTTTTGAAGATGATGAGGGAGAACCCTCAAAATTTGAGAAGTTTTTAGATAAAGTATTTGGAGAAAAGCTTGAAAAGGTTATTATGACATTGTCAATAATATTTTCATTCTTTGTAGCAATAGGAATTTTTATTTTACTTCCATTGTTTTTAAGCAGCCTTATTAAGAGAGTAGTAGACAATCATTTTATAATATCATTAGTTGAGGGAATTATAAGAATAAGCATTTTTGTAATATATATAAAGTTAATTTCAAATATGAAAGATATTGGTAGGACATTTATGTATCATGGGGCAGAACATAAATGTATAAATTGTATTGAAACAGGAAATCCTCTTACAGTGGAAAATGTTATGAAAAGTTCAAGGCTACATAAAAGATGTGGAACAAGTTTTATTATAATAGTTATGATAATAAGCATACTGTTTTTTATGCTAATTAGAGTTGATAATGTTTGGCTAAGATTTGTAATAAGAATTTTGCTTATACCTGTAATTGCAGGGGTAAGTTTTGAATTTTTAAATTTGGCAGGTAGAAGTGATTCTAAAATAGTTGATTTTTTTAGTAAACCGGGATTTTGGATGCAGGGGCTTACTACTGCCGAACCGACAGAGGATATGGTAGAGGTGGCTATTGTGGCAGTTGAAGAAGTTTTTGATTGGAAGAAGTATTTAGATGAAAACTTTTAGACAGATGCTTGACTTTGGGACTTCATTTCTACTTGAAAAAAATATAAAAGAGTCAGAGGCAAACTCAAGAGAATTACTTATGTATTTGTGCAATTTAAGTTATAGTGATTTTATACTTTCATTAGATAAAGAAGTTAATGAGAAAATATTTGAAATGTATAAAACATTACTTAAAAAAAGAGCAGAGAATACGCCGATACAGTATATAACAGGCAAACAGTGCTTTTATGGTTTAGATTTTTATGTAGATGAAAATGTCTTAATTCCAAGGCTTGATACAGAAGTTTTAGTTGAAAATATAATTAATAGGGAAATTAATAAGGACATCTCAATACTTGACATGTGTACAGGTTCAGGTTGTATAGCGATTTCTTTAAAAAAGTTTGGCGATTTTAAAGAAGTCTTGGCAGTTGACATTTCCCCAAAAGCCCTTGAAATTGCAAAAAAAAATGCAGTAGAAAATGAAGTAAACATTGAGTTTTTAAAATCAAATATGTTTAGTAGTTTAGATAAATGTAAAAAGTTTGATGTAATAGTTAGCAATCCACCTTATATTTCTAAAAAGGAATTAGAATCACTTGAAAGGCAGGTAAAGGATTTTGAGCCAAAACTTGCACTTTTGGCAGGGGACAATGGACTTGAATTTTATAAAATAATAGCAGAAACAGGAAAAAGATTTTTAAAAGAAAATGGCAGAATGTATCTTGAGATAGGTTGTAACCAAGCAAAAGAAGTAACTAAAATTTTAAATGAACAAGATTTTAAAGAAATAGAGGTTATAAAAGATTTAGCAAAGCTTGATAGAGTTATTGTAAGTAGAACTTAGAAAGGAAAGAAGATGTTTGATAATTTAGCAGATATAGTGATTCACTATGAAGAAGTAATGATGGAGCTTGGAAGTCCAGATGTAGCAAATGATCAGAATAGATTTAGAAAGTTGATGAAAGAGCAGGCAGACTTACTTCCATTAGTAGAAACTTACAAGGAGTATACAAATGCAAAGGAAGACCAAAAAGAGGCTCTTTATATGCTTGATACTGAAAATGATGAGGAAATGCGAGAAATGGCAAAGGAAATTCTTTATGAGGGAAAGAAAAAAGAGGAGGAACTTGAAAATAAATTAAAAGTTCTACTTTTGCCAAAAGACCCTAATGATGATAAGAATATAATGCTTGAGATAAGAGCAGGTGCAGGTGGAGATGAGGCGGCATTATTTGCGGCTGAACTTTATAGAATGTATGTTCATTATGCTGAAACAATGCACTGGAAAGTAGAAATGATAAGTGTAAATGAAAACGGCATAGGTGGTTTTAAGGAAGTTGTAGCCATGGTAACAGGAAAGGGAGCATATTCAAAATTAAAATATGAATCAGGAGTACATCGTGTTCAAAGAGTTCCTGAAACTGAAACAGGTGGAAGAATACATACTTCTACTGCATCAGTGGCAGTAATGCCTGAGGCAGAGGAGGTTGACGTTCAAATAGATATGAAAGATGTTAGAATTGATGTTATGAGAGCCTCGGGAAATGGTGGTCAGAGTGTAAATACTACCGACTCAGCTGTTAGACTAACCCATGCTCCAACAGGCATTGTAATCTATTCACAAACAGAAAAGAGTCAGTTAAAAAATAAGGATAAGGCATTTGCACTTTTAAGAACAAAACTTTATGAAATAGAGCTTGAGAAAAAGCAAAATGCCGAGTCAGCAGAAAGAAGAAGTCAGATTGGAACAGGGGATCGTTCTGAAAAGATTAGAACTTATAATTTCCCACAAGGCAGAGTTACCGACCATAGAATTAATCTTACTTTATATAAGCTTGATAAAATTATAAATGGAGATATACAGGAAATAATAGACGGCTGTATAGCAGCTGACCAATCAGCTAAGTTAGCAAAATTAAATTCTTAATTTAGACATTTGTAAAAATATATTTGTAGTGAATTAAGCCAATTATTAAATATTGTATTTAAATTTGTACATTGTAAATATTCTTTAGTAGTAGTGGTAATAATTTTTTATCTATTTTAACAACTTACTTTAAAAAATAAGAAATATCAATAAATATGCTACACTTGCAAATATAAATAATTAACTGTATAATGAATTACTAATCTAATGTATAGTAATTAGTGCCATTAGTGAATACTTATTATAAAGGAGAATATTTATGGAAAAGAAAAATCTTGACTGGGGCAATTTAGGCTTTGGTTATGTACAAACTGACAAGAGATATGTAAGCAATTACAAAGACGGAGCATGGGACGAGGGTAAGCTTACAGATGATGCTAGTGTTGTCATCAATGAGTGTGCAGGTATTTTACAATACTGTCAGGAATGTTTTGAGGGTATGAAAGCATATACTACAAAAGACGGAAAAACTGTAACATTTCGTCCTGAATTAAATGCAGCTCGTATGGAAGATTCAGCAAAAAGACTTGTGATGCCTGTATTTCCACAAGAGAAGTTTTTAAAGGCAATCAATGATGTTGTTAAGGCAAATGAAGTTTGGGTTCCTCCTTATGGTAGTGGAGCAAGTCTTTATATAAGACCTTATATGTTTGCATCATCTCCTGTTATAGCAGTTAAGCCTGCTGATGAATATCAGTTTAGAATCTTTACTACACCTGTTGGACCTTACTTTAAGGGTGGTATAAAGCCACTTAATATAAGCGTAAGTGATTATGACAGAGCAGCACCTAATGGAACAGGAAATATCAAAGCAGGTCTTAACTATGCAATGAGTTTATATCCGATAGTAAAGGCTCGTAAAGAGGGATTTGATGATACTATGTATTTGGACGCCGCTACAAGAACTTATGTAGAGGAAACAGGAGGAGCAAACTTTATCTTTATAACTAAGGACGGAGAGCTTGTAACTCCTAAATCAGATTCAATACTTCCTTCAATCACAAGACGTTCAATACTTTATGTTGCAGAGCATTATCATGGAATGAAAGTAACTGAAAGAGAAATTCATGTAGATGAACTTGCAGACTTTGCAGAGGCAGGTCTTTGTGGAACTGCTGCTGTAATATCTCCGGTTGGAAAGATAACTTATAAGGGCAAGGAAATTCTTTTACCTAGTGGTATGGAAAGTATCGGTAAGGTTACAAAGAAACTTTATGACACACTTGTAGGAATACAAATGGGAGAGATAGAGGCACCAAAGGGCTGGATAAGAGAAGTAGAATAAATAAAAGGGGGGATTTCTCGCTTTGGCGAGCAAATCCCCCTTTTATGGCATTGAATTGTAAACTTAATAAAAAGGAGAAACTGCTCCACCAATGCCCAATGGAGCAGCTCCTCAACCAATTAATGTAATACTTGCCTCTTGCCTAAAAAAACTTTCAATCTGACTTTTAACTATTCCTATATCACCTTTGAATTACTTCAAATAATGAAGTAGCAAGTCGACTTAATGCCGTTCTTAGACTTTTAAGAACGATTAGTCTTAAAATTTGAAGAAGAAACACCCCTCTAATCTAGGCATTACTCCTTATCAAATTTTAAACCATTTATTATGAGTGCAAGCTAACTCACTATATCCCCTAAACTTCTATATCACTCAATCAAAACCTACATCACTCGAACCCATATCACCCTATAAGAATATTGCTCTAACCCAAGATTCTTACTGCCGCCTTCCTATATCACGAAAAACAACTTAGGTTCTTTTCTAACACACAAGTAGTATATCATATAGTTAGAAAAAAAATCAATATAAGTATAAACAACTGTAAATTAGGTATGAACTACTGTAAATAATGTTTAAACAGCTAAAAATTGTAATTTGAGTTACCAAACTTGTGAATTGCAAACTTGATTAGTGTAACGTATAATAGTAGAAAAATACAAGATAAATGGAGAATGAAATATGTTAATGCTTAAGCAAGCAAGAATGATAGATCCGTCTACAAAGATTGACGAGATAAGAGATATACTTATATCCGGAAGAACTATTGTAACCTCAGGAGAGGATTTAAGCCTAGATGCCCCTCTTATAGCAAGAGCAAAGGGGGAAAGACTGCAAATTATAGATTGTACAGGACTTATTGCAGCTCCGGGGCTTGTAGATACTAGAGTTCATCTTAGAGAACCGGGATTTACCTATAAAGAGGATATACAGTCAGGAGCAAGGGCAGCTGCAAGAGGTGGAATTACTACAATTATAGCTACAGCAGATACCAACCCACCATTAGATAATGAAAAAGAAGTTTTAAATGTAATACATGAGGGAAAAAGAACAAATATAAACATTTTCACTTATTCAAATTTAACTAAGGCTATGGCAGGAAAAGAATTAGTTGATATGAAAAGTTTAAAAGATGCAGGTGCAATAGGCTATATTAATGAGGTAGAGTGCATTGAAGAGGAAATTATAAAAGAGGCAATGAGAAAAGCTAGAATTTTAAAACTTCCACTAGCCCTTTTAGAAGAATATACTATGGTTGAAAGAGATTGTAAGTTTGCAAAAGATACAGGAGCAACTGTTATTATACAAAATATAAGCACAAAGGAAAGTGTTGAGAGTATAAAAAAAGCAAAAAAATTAGGGGCAAGAGTTTTAGCACAGGTTTCTCCACAGTATTTTTCACTAACTCAAGAGGCAGTAGTGGAATATAATACTTTGGCAAAGGTAGAGCCACCCCTTAGAACTAATATAGATAAAGAGGCTATTATAGAGGGATTAAAGGATAATACTATTGAAATTATTGCAAGCGACCATAGTCCACAATCCTTAGGGGAAAAGAATTTAGATTTTGTAAATGCACAAAGTGGAATGATAGGTCTTGAAACTTTACTTTCACTTGGAATTATGAATTTAGTAGATAATGGGCATTTAACTATGATGAGATTACTTGGAAAGATGAGTTATGACCCTGCAAAAATTTATGCTCTCGAGGCAGGCACTTTAAAAGATGATGCTCCTGCTGATATAGTTATTTTTGACCCTAATGAAGAATGGCTTTATGATGAAAGTTATAGTAAGTCTGTTAATTCTCCTTGGTTTGGAAAAAAACTAAAGGGAAAAGTCAAGATGACCATACATGGAGGTAGTATTATTTATAAAGATTAATATAACGAGAAAAGGTAGCCGCTATGGCTACCTTTTCCCTGTTAGAGTGATATAGGAGTGCATAATGCACGTATGTAGTGAAAGATCAACGCAAGAAACTCTCAACTACGTTTGTAATAATAGCATATAAAACCAAATCATGCAATAGGAAAAATCAACTTTAATATTTTTTCATATATAATTTATAAAGAATAGAAAAAGTCAAAATTATTTTTAAATAGTACAGTGTATAACACTTAGAGATATATTGAAAATTCTTTGGTATATACTATTTTTTTCACAAATAGAATATACTAAAGATAGATTTGATTTCACATAATTTTCACAATAATATTTATTTTAAGTGTTGACAAAGTTTATTTAGTCTGTTATATTACATCTATAACAAATATAAAAGAGAGGTTTGAGTATGAATATAAGTAAATTTACACAGAAATCACTTGAGGCAGTAAAGGCTGCTGAAAAGTTAGCTTATGAATATGGAAATCAACAAATAGAGCAAATACATTTATTGTATGCATTACTTTCACTGGAAGATTCACTTATTCTCAATTTAATAGGAAAAATGGGAATTAGTAAAGAAATGTTTACTGATGAAGTATTAAACATAATAAATAAACTACCTAAGGTAGGAGGTTCATCTTCAAGCTATATAAGCAATAGCTTAAACAAAGTTCTTATAAGTGCGGAAGATGAATCAAAAGCTATGGGAGATGAATATGTATCAGTTGAGCATTTATTACTTTCTATGATAAGAAATGCTGATTCCTCTATTAGCAATCTATTTAAGAATTATGGAATCAATAGAGAAAGTTTTTTAAAAGTCCTTTCAAGCGTTAGAGGAAATCAAAAGGTTGTTTCAGATAACCCTGAGGCTACTTATGACACTCTTAATAAATATGGTTATGATTTAGTAGAAAGGGCAAGAGAACAAAAACTTGACCCTGTTATAGGTAGAGATAGTGAAATAAGAAATGTAATAAGGATATTAAGCAGAAAAACTAAAAATAACCCTGTACTTATAGGAGAACCTGGAGTTGGTAAGACAGCAGTAGTAGAGGGATTAGCACATCGTATAGTAAGAGGAGATGTTCCGGAGGGGCTTAAGGATAAAAGACTTTTTGCACTTGATATGGGTGCATTACTTGCCGGTGCTAAGTACAGAGGAGAGTTTGAGGAAAGACTAAAGGCAGTGCTTGATGAAGTTAAAAATTCAGAGGGCGAAATAATACTTTTTGTAGATGAACTTCATACTATTGTAGGTGCAGGTAAGAGTGAGGGCAGCATGGACGCAGGCAATATGTTAAAGCCTATGCTTGCAAGAGGCGAACTACATTGTATTGGTGCAACTACACTTGATGAATATAGAAAATATATTGAAAAAGATGCAGCACTTGAGAGAAGATTTCAACCTGTATTAGTAGAAGAACCTGATGTAGAAGATACAATTTCTATACTTAGAGGTCTAAAAGAAAGGTATGAAAACTATCATAAAATCAAGATAAATGATTCTGCATTAGTCAGTGCGGCAGTTTTATCAGACAGATATATAACAGATAGATTTTTACCTGATAAGGCAATAGACTTAGTAGATGAGGCTTGTGCATTAATAAAAACAGAGCTTGACTCTATGCCTACTGAACTTGATGAATTAAAGAGAAAATGTATGCAACTTGAAATTGAGGAGGCGGCATTAAAGAAAGAAACTGATAATTTGTCAAAGGAGCGTTTAGAGGCACTTCAAAAAGAACTTGCTGAACTTAGAGATAAATACAATGAACAAAAATCAAAGTGGGAGGCAGAAAAAAGAAGTGTTGGAGAACTTGCAGATACAAGAGAAGAAATTGAAAAAGTAAATATGCAGATTGCAGAGGCAAAGAGAAATTATGACCTAAATAAGGCTGCTGAACTTCAATATGGCGAGTTACCAAAGTTACAAGAAAAACTAAAAGAACAAGAGTTAAAAGTTAAGGGAGAAAAACTAAGTCTAGTAAGAGAGGCAGTTACAGAAGAAGAAATTGCCAGAATTATCTCAAGGTGGACTAATATTCCTGTATCTAAACTTAGTGAGTCTGAAAAACAAAAGACATTGCACTTAGATGAAGTTTTACATAAGAGAGTTATAGGTCAAGATGAGGGGGTTACAAAAGTTTGTGAGGCAATTCAAAGATCAAAAGCAGGAATTAAAGACCCTCAAAAACCTATCGGTTCATTTCTTTTCTTAGGTCCTACCGGTGTAGGAAAAACAGAACTTGCAAAATCTCTTGCAGAGGCACTATTTGATGATGAATCCAATATGGTTCGTATTGATATGAGTGAGTATATGGAGAAATTTTCCGTAAGTAGACTTATCGGAGCTCCTCCGGGATATGTAGGTTATGATGAGGGAGGGCAACTAACTGAGGCAGTGAGGAGAAAACCTTATTCAGTTGTTTTATTTGATGAAATTGAAAAGGCACACCCTGATGTATTCAATATTTTGTTGCAAGTGCTTGATGACGGTAGAATCACAGATTCCTTAGGAAAAACAGTTGATTTTAAAAATACTATCATTATACTTACTTCAAATATAGGTTCTACATATTTGCTTGACGGCATAGGAAATGACGGTCAGATTAATGAAAATGCACAAAAGTCAGTAATGGAAGAACTTAAGTTACACTTTAGACCTGAATTTTTAAATCGTTTAGATGAAATAATTATGTTTAAACCTTTGACAAAGGAAAATATAGGAGGCATTACAGATTTACTTCTTGAAGATGTAAATAAGAGACTTTCAGATAGAGGAATCAAGATAGAACTTTCTCCTAAGGCTAAGGAACTTGTAATTGAAAAAGGTTATGAACCTGTATACGGTGCAAGACCTTTGAGAAGATATTTACAAAAAAATGTAGAAACTCTGGCAGCTAAGATTATTTTAGGTGAGAATGAACTTGGAATGGGAGATACAATATACATTGATGTAAAAGATGATAATTTAGTAGCTGAAATTAAAAAGTAATGAAGTCCCTTTTAAGCATGTATTAACCACTTGCTTAAAAGGGCTTTTTTTTTGTTCTAATTATGCTATACTGTATATTAAATTAATGAGGGGGTAATGCCTCAAATAGTAGTTAGGAGAAATTATGTTTAAACTTATTGTTATTGCTTTAATGCTTGGATTGTTTTTGTTGTTTTCAATACCTTATATGCTTTATTTAGAAAAGCTAAAGAAAACTAAACCGAAACTTGCTGCATTAAAAGCACAAAAAATGGTTAGTAAAGTTTTAAAGAGTATGATTATTGTAACAGGTACTAAAGTAGAGGTTAGAGGCCTTGAAAATATACCTAAGGAGGGAGGAGTACTTTTTGTAAGTAATCATAGAGGTGCATTTGATATACATGCAGGTTTTAGCTACACTCCTAAATTATTTGGTTTTATAGCAAAGCAGGAGATGAAAAGGTATCCTCTTTTAAGTAATTGGATGCTTTTGGCAAATTGTCTGTTCCTAGATAGAAAAAATGTGAAAAATGGAATAAAGACGATAATTCAAGGAATTGATATGCTTAAGGACGGAACTTCACTTTGGATATGTCCGGAGGGAACTAGGAGCAAGGGAGAAAGTGTACTTGACTTAAAGGAGTTTCATGAGGGTTCATTTAAAATGGCAGAAAAAAGTGGTTGTCCTATTGTTCCGGTAGCACTTACAGGAACTGCTGAGATGTTTGAAAAACAATTCCCAAGAATAAAAAAAAGTAAGTTGATAATAGAATATGGAAAAGCTTTTTATCCAAATGACTTACCGGAAAATGATAGAAAAAGATTAGGTGTGTATACAAGAAACATTATCCTTAATATGTTAGAAAAAAATGTCTAAGGAGCTTTATGTCAGATTTAAGGAAGCTAAGACTTAAGATTGATGAAATAGATAAAGATGTAGTAAAATTACTGCTTAAAAGATTAGATTTAAGTAGACAAATCGGAGAGTATAAACTAAGAGAAAATAAAGATATACTTGATATACAAAGAGAAAAATCTAAATTAGATACTTTAAGTCTTATGGGAAATTCAGACTTTGAAAAGTATTCTATTTTAGAAATATATCAAAAGATTATGGACATATCAAAAGAGTATCAGTATAAACTTTACTGTACTGATGATTAGATAAATAATAAGTTATGGAATGGAGATATTTATGATATATTCTAAGCAAAAAACAAGAGGTGGTATTTCAAATTCAAGTAATCAAACTATGGGGGAAATGATTATCTCACTATGGATAATAGGAATTTCAGTAATTTTTCCACTCATAGTGGATAATGCGTATTTTAACATACTTCCTACAAAGTTTTATACATATTGTATTATTACAGGGATTATGATTGTTCTTATGTTCTGTTGGCATGCTTTTGGAGGGAGAATTGATAAGACCTTAAGTGAAATAAAAAAACTTGGCTTTAAAGAATGGTTTTTAAAGGAATATGATTTAACAGATAGATTTATGCTTGTATTTATAGTTATTGCGATAATTGCAACTCTTTGTGCATATCCCTATATACAAGAGGCATTTATAGGTTACAGGGGAAAAGACAGTAATTCAGGAACAGGTAGATATACAGGTTTATTATTACTTTTACTTTATGTGATTTCATATTTTTATGTAAGTAGAGACTATAAGTTTAAGAATTGGCATTTTATTGTATTCATGGCGGCGGCAGATATAGTTTGTTTATTTGGTATTACAGATTATTTTAGTTTAAATTTAGCACACTTTAAGGATAACATGCAGCCTCATCAAATAAATCTATATACCTCAACCATTGGAAATATCAATACTTATACTACATATGTTGCTTATGTTGTGGCATTTGCAGGAACTATGTTTATAGTTTCAGATGTAGAGGATCTTATAGTTAGTGAGTTCGTGGGAAAAAAAAATAAAGAAGAAAAAGATATAAGCCTAGGATTATGGATATTTTACTTTGTAAGCTTTGTAATAGGGCTTTTTGCCTTGGCAATGGGTAAATCAGATAACGGATACCTTACACTTATAGCATTTTTTAGCTTTGTGCCTTTTATAGCATTTAAAAAGAAATATGGTATTAGAAGATACATACTTACACTTGCTCTTTATTTTAGTGTTATAAAGATTATAGGTATTTTAAATGTTACTTTTCCTAATAATGCCATAGGAATTGACGGACTTTATAATGTTATTGCAAATTTTAAATATCTAAACTGGGTTATAGTGCTTTTATGGACTTTGACACTTTCACTATATGCTATAAAAATACTTGGTTATCAAAAAGTCAAAGATGAATCAGTCAAAATAGATGAAATGGAAAAATGTAATCCATTAGTTGTAAAAGCTTGGGCGTTTTTGGTAGCTCTTGGTTTTGTAGGTGTAGTGGGAATGTTTTACTATGCAAATACTGTTGATGAGTCAAAACTTGAATTTTTAGGTGGAATTAAGGAGTATCTGGTGTTTAATGACCATTGGGGTACAAACAGAGGTTACATATGGAGGGCAGGATTAGAGGAATATATTGGAAGGTATCCATGGTATCAAAAAATATTTGGAACAGGACCTGATACTTTTGGATTACATGTAATTCCACATCGTGGAAATGAAATGCTTAAGATTACAGGTCAGAGTTTTGACAGTGCACATAATGAATATTTACAGTATTTAACAACAATAGGACCTATTGGGCTTATATCATATCTTGGAGTGCTTGTTACAGTTATTATGAAAGGTGTTACTTATGTAAAGCATTGTTTACAAAATAAAAAGGGATATGTGGTTTATATGCAGGCTAGTGCTTGTCTAATATTATGTTATGCAGTTCAAGCAATAGTAAATATTAACTTACCTATAAGTACACCTATTATGTGGATGTTTATGTCAATCTTAGTAGGAATATGGAGAGAAAATACTGAAAAAGTTAATGAGTCAAAAGCCTAATAGAATTGCTATGTTGTGTATAGTGTAGTATAATTGTTACATTATTATTAATAGAAGTAATAGGTTATGAGGAGTGAATATGGCTAGGAACAATGAACGCTATAAAAGACTTATTAAGTCAAGTTTTGCATGTGTGATTTTAGGTATTGAGATAATATTATACTATGTGTTTTGGATAGAATACTATAATAAACTTATGAAATTCCCTTTTTATAGAAAGGGTCTGTGGCTTATTGCAGTTATATATGGAGTATTGCTCTTATTTTTTAATAAGACTTATGGAGGGCTTAAGATAGGTTATTTAAGGCGTGGTCATGTAATATATTCACATACAATGTCTTTAATAATAGCCAATATATTAGGTTATTTTGAGTTTGCTGTTGCTGATAAAAAATTTCATAGCCCTTTTGGTTTTGTACTTTTGACTGCAATAGATTTTATTTTTATAGTTATTTGGGTGTTTTTATTTCAATCAATTTATTCAAAAATATTTCCACCTAGAACTCTTTTAGTAGTTTATGGCGAAAAACCTGTATTCTCAATAATGGAAAAAATCAATTCAAGAGAAGACAAGTACATAATTACAGGTGCTATAAATATAAATAAGGGCATGGATAGAATTATGGAAGAATCGGTTAAGTATGGTGGAATAATCATTGGAGATATAACTTCACATGATAGAAATATACTTTTAAAGAGAAGTTATGAAGTAGGGGTCAGGGCTTACTTAGTACCTAAGATAAGCGATATAATGATAAGAAGTGCAAGTGAACTAAATCTTTTTGATACTCAACTTTTGTTATCGAGAAATGATAATATTCAAATAGATCAACAGATTATAAAAAGAGCAATGGACTTGATTTTGGGAAGTATAATGCTAATTGCCACCTCTCCATTATTTTTATTTTTTGGAGTGGCTATAAAGTTAAATGATAATGGGCCAATTTTTTATAGACAAAAAAGACTTACTATTGACGGCAAGGAATTTGATATATTAAAGTTTAGAACTATGATTGTAAATGCTGAAAAAGACGGCGTTCCAAGGCTTGCAGGCGAAAGGGATAACCGAATCACTCGCATTGGCAAAATACTTAGAGCTACAAGACTTGATGAACTTCCTCAACTTATAAATATACTAAGGGGAGAAATGAGTATCGTAGGTCCAAGACCTGAAAGACCCGAGATAGCTAAGGAATATGAAAAGGAAATTCCTGAATTTAGATATAGATTGAAAATGAAAGCAGGGCTTACAGGTTATGCACAAGTTTATGGAAAATATAATACAACCCCTTATGATAAGTTAAAGCTTGATTTATCATACATTAGAAATTATAGTGCATGGCTTGATTTAAAACTTATGCTTATGACTCCTAAAATACTATTTATAAAGGAATCCACTGAGGGAATTGACGATGATAGTTTAAATGCACTTAAAAAGAGTGAGAATTTAAAAGAAGAGGTATATGGAAAAAGAAATACTTTTGAAAATGATATTGAATTGGCAAGAGCTGATAACAGGAGCAAGCTATGAGTTTTTTTTCAGTTTTAATGCCGGTATACTTTAAAGATGATTCAAAGTTTTTAAAGTTAGCATTTGAAAGTATAGTAAATCAAACCTTAATTCCAAATGAAATAGTTATAGTTGAGGACGGAATATTAACAGATGAATTAAATCAGGTTTTAGATAGTTGTGAGAAAAAATATAGTGATAAGATAAGTATTAAAAGAATAAAGCTTGAAATTAATAAGGGACTTGGAGTAGCACTTAGTATAGGTGTTGAAAACTGTTCAAATGAACTTATTGCAAGAATGGATAGTGATGATATATCTATAAAAGATAGATTTGAAAGTCAAGTTAAATTTATGCTTGAAAATAGTGAATTTTCAGTTTGTGGTGGAGAAATAGCTGAATTTATAGAAGAGTGGAATATACTTCGCATAAAGAAAATGCCTATATCATATGATGACATTTATACTTATGGAAAATATAGAAATCCCCTTAATCATATGACCGTGATGTTTAGGAAAAAGGATATTTTAGAAGTAGGAAATTATAAGCATTTTTTAGGCCTTGAAGATTATTATTTATGGAGCAGATTACTTGCAAGTGGAAAAAAGGCGGCTAATCTACCACAAGTTCTTGTAAATGCCAGAATTGATCGTAACTTTTCAGGTAGGCGTGGTGGACTAAAATATTTTAAAAGATATTTAAAACTTAGAAAGTTACAAAAAGAAATTGGTTTTTTAAATAATATAGAAATGCTTAAAGGAATTATACTTTGTGCAGGTATTACATTAGTGCCGAATAGTTTTAGAAACTTGATATATAAGATAATTAGAAAATAGTTTAAATTTAAATTGGAGGGAAGATGTACGATTACTTAGTAGTGGGAGCAGGGCTTTTTGGGGCTACATTTGCATATAATGCTAATAAAGCAGCTAAAAAGGTGCTTGTAATTGATAAAAGAAATCATATAGCAGGAAACATTTATACAGAAAATATAGAAGACATAAATGTTCATAGATATGGGGCACATATTTTTCATACCAATTCAAGGCGAGTTTGGGACTTTGTAAACCTTTTTGCAGAGTTTAACAGATTTACAAATTCGCCAATAGCTAATTATAAGGGAGAAATTTATTCACTTCCATTTAACATGTATACATTTAATAAAATGTGGGGAGTTGTAACTCCAAGTCAGGCAAAAGAAAAGATTAAGGAACAAGTACTAAAAGCAGGTATCAAAGAACCTAAAAACCTTGAGGAGCAAGCTATAAGCCTAGTCGGTACAGACATTTACGAAAAGCTTATAAAAGGCTATACAAAAAAACAATGGGGTAGAGATTGTAAGGAATTGCCTGCATTTATAATAAAAAGACTTCCTGTAAGATTTAGCTATGATAATAATTATTTTAATGCACTATATCAAGGAATACCTATTGGGGGATATACAAAGTTAGTAGAAAATATGCTTAAGGGGATTGAGGTAAGGCTTGGAGTAGATTTCTTAAAGGATAGAGAAAACTTAGGTAATTTAGCTGATAAAATAATCTACACAGGAGCAATAGATGCTTATTATGATTATAAACTAGGCACTTTAGAATATAGAAGTGTAAGATTTGAGGAGGAAATTTTAGACACTGATAATTTTCAAGGAAATGCAGCAGTAAACTATACTGATATGGAAACTCCTTATACTAGGATTATAGAACATAAATGGTTTGAATTTAAAAATCAAGAAAAGACTGTGATAAGTAAGGAGTATAGCAGTGAATGGAAAAGAGGAGATGAGCCTTATTATCCTGTAAATGATGCTAAGAATCAGAAACTTTTAGAAGAATATAAGGAACTTGCCAAAAAAGAGGAAAAAGTATTTTTTGGTGGTAGACTTGGCGAATATAAGTATTATGATATGGATATGGTTATAGAATCAGCACTTGATTTTAGTATGAAACTTTAGATAGAATTTAGAATTCTTTTTACATTTCTTAGTATAACTATGTTAAACTAAGTCTAGCATGAAGAATTGAGAGGTTGTTATGGCGAAAATATTAGAATTAAATCCAAGTTCAATTTATATTGGTACAGATGACCATAGAGTTATAGAAGTTCCTACATCAAGTTTACATTTTGTACCTCATGTAGGAGATGAAGTTGAAATTTTTGAAACTGATCAAAAAGTTATTGTTTCTAAACTTGAAAATAGAGCAAATAATAATGTAAATATAACCTACCAATCCGGTACTTGGGAAGAACCGATGCATAAAGTTTCACTTACCAAGGAAAGAGAAAGACATAGAGAATATAGTCCAAATTATGAGGGGGATTTTAGGTATCCTGTTACAGGGGCTAATGGATATAAGGAAGTAAACAGTTATCCTGATAGCCAACAATATGCTCCTGTATATAATCAAGAAAATTTATCAAATAATAATGTTGATGTTTTATATGTACATGGCAAGATAGTGAATAAAACTGCTTATGTTCTTTTTGCAATATTTCTTGGTAGTTTTGGAGTTCATAAGTTTTACTCAAAGAAGATACTTGCAGGAGTTTTGTACGCAGTATTTTCTTTTACAGGTATACCTGCTATATTAGGCTTTATAGAGGGGATAATAGGAATTTTGAAAAAAGCTGATTCAGACGGAAATATAGTGGTGTAAAGATATTTGAAAATTATATAGTTATCTTTGTTTATAGGGGGTTTTCCTCGCCGTCGGCGAGAAAAACCCCCTAATTAAATAGAGATATATGATAGAAAGTATTTAAATTAGCAAATACGGTTTTCTCTGTTTCTCCACGGAAAACAAAAAGAATAAATAATGCTGATAAAGTTAATTTTTCAATACCCTCACAGTATTTTCTATTGTAATAACTTCACAATAAAATGTAACATTTGTTTAAAATAAAGAAGTAAAATTAATTTTTAAAAATATAAAATATCTATCTTTTAGATGAAAAATATAAAAGTAAATATGTCTAAATAAAGCTATAAATATAAAGAATAGTATCTATTTGTTACGATAAATCTATAATTAAAAATAACTACTTAACAAAATCAATTATAGGTGGTATTATTGACTAAAACTTTGTAATTTGTAATTTAAGCACAAAAAGAGTAAGATTAATAAATTAAAATTAGAAGATTTTAAGTTTATATATAATGAGAAATTCTTTTATTTTGTGATTATGTACAGTGATGAAAGGTTAGATTCTCACTTATATAAGATTGTCATTGACCACTTATATAGCTCAAAGAGTGGAGGCTATTCATATCTTATATACCAATCAGTTGGAAATGGGCTATTGCATTAGTAAGTAATACTACAACTACCTTGTCCTTATATTATAGTTGTAAAATTTTAAAGCTTATTAATCTAGTAGACCCTATAACCATATATTCTACAAAATACTAATGAAGTAGGAAGGAGATTTTTTATGAAGGTAACAGAAAAGGAAGAAATTTTTAAATGGGACGGTAATCCCGGTATAGGGGAGGCAATGCCTTTATCATTACAACATGTAGTGGCAATGGTCGCAGGTTGTATAACTCCTGCACTTATTGTTTCAGGTGTAGCAGGGCTTGAACCGAGTGATAGCGTTTTACTTGTACAGATGTCCCTTGTTATGTCAGGAATTGCAACACTTATTATGCTATTTCCTATATTTGGAAAAATTGGTGCAAAACTGCCTGTTATTATTGGTGTAAGTTTCTCATATGTCCCAACTATGACAGCTGTTGCAGGGGCTTATGCGGCAATGGGAGGAGAACCCAAACATACTATTGCAGTTATTTTGGGAGCACAATTAATAGGTGGTATAGTTGCAATAATATTTGGTCTTACAGTTAAGTATATCAAGATTTTATTCCCACCTGTGGTAACAGGTACTGTAATACTTGTTATCGGTTTTTCACTCTATCCAATAGCACTAAGATATATGGGTGGTGCAGGCAGCGTAACGGCAAAGGGCTGGGGCGAGCCTAAATTTTGGATAGTAGGTATAATAACATTAGTTATAGGATTTGTACTTAATAATTTTACAAAAGGACTTACAAAACTTGCCAGTGTTTTATTTGCTATGATAGTAGGTTATATAATATCAATTCCGTTTGGTATGGTAGATGTTTCAAAAGTAGGTGCAGCTACTTGGTTCAAGGTTGCTACTCCACTTCATTTTGGAATAGCTTTTGAACCTGCTGTTATAGTATCATTTGTAATTTTATTTGTTGTAAACTCAATCCAAGCAATAGGAGATTTATCAAGCACAACTATTGGTGGTATGGATAGAGAGGCAACAGTAGATGAATTACAAGGTGGTATTATAGGTTATGGATTTACAAATATTTTAGGAGCATTTACAGGTTGTCTTGCTACTGCTACATTTTCACAAAATGTAGGAATTGTAGGAACAAATAAAGTTATTGCAAGAAAGGTATTTTCTATTGCAGCTATAATAATTATAATTGCAGGCTTTATCCCTAAACTTTCAGCACTTTTAACTACAATACCTTATCCTGTTATAGGTGGTGCAACACTTTCAGTATTTGCGATTATCAGTATGAACGGTTTAAGGCTTATAGCAAAACAACCTCTTACTTACAGAAATACCAATATAGTTGGAATTTCTGTAGCAATAGGCGTAGGATTTGCAAATGTTGCCCTAGAGGCATATAATTCTGTATTAAGTGGAAAAGTTGAACATTTATTTATAAATAAAGATGTGTACACAGTTATAGGAACATCTCCTGTTGTACTTGCAACCATATGTGCAGTAATATTAAATCTTGTACTTAAAGAAACAGATGCTGACAGAGCAAAAGAATAAATAATAATATATCACTATTTAATTATAGGGGCTGTTGCAAAATTAATTTTCATTAGCAATGTTATTCTTTTTGTTTTCCTTAGAGAAACAGAGAAAACCATATTTGCTAATTTAAATATCTTTTATTATATATCTTGTCCCCCGTAGGGGGACAAGATATATATGGATAGCTATTTTGTAACAGCTCCATAAGAATACCTTAATTTCTCAAAATTCAATAAAAAAATCACGTCTAATTCCCTCGGCATGATAATTAATTTTAGTTAGGTTGACTTAACTATTACATAATATGGGCTTGCATTCAAGTAATCTTTGTAACAAAAAACGTCCGGCAAGGGATTTTTAAAAGAATTTTCAACAAAATACATAAAAAATAAAGTATAAAAAGTAGTTAAGGCTATTGCAATTATCTCAAATAAGTAGTACACTATCTCTATAATAATAAATTATTATTATATAATAACAATTTATCAAAATAACAAAAGTACAACGAGGAGAATAAGATATGGAATTTAAAGATTACTTAAAGGATTTAGAGGGATTAGATTACAAAAATCTCTACAATAATGATTTCTTCCTTACATGGGATAAGACAGAAGATGAACTTAAGGCTATATGGGCTGTTGCCGATGCTTTAAGAGAATTAAGAGAAAACAATAAGAGTGCTAAGATTTTTGATTCAGGACTTGGTATATCATTATTTAGAGATAACTCAACTCGTACACGTTTTTCTTTTGCCTCAGCTTGTAACCTTTTAGGACTTGAAGTTCAAGATTTAGATGAGGGTAAATCTCAAGTAGCTCATGGAGAAACAGTTAAAGAAACAGCAAATATGATTTCATTTATGGCTGATGTTATAGGTATTCGTGATGATATGTATATTGGAAAGGGTCATACATATCAGAAAAATGTATCTGAGTATGTAAAAGAGGGATATGAGGACGGAGTTCTTGAGCAAAGACCGACAGTAGTAAACTTACAGTGTGATATTGATCACCCAACTCAGCTTATGTCAGATACACTTCATATAATCCATGAACTTGGTGGAATTGAGAACTTAAAGGGTAAAAAGGTAGCAATGACTTGGGCATATTCACCTTCTTATGGTAAGCCTTTATCAGTTCCACAGGGTGCAGTAGGACTTCTTACAAGACTTGGAATGGACGTAGTTTTAGCTCATCCTGAAGGATATGAGATTATGCCTGAGGTTGAGGAAGTTGCAAAGGAAAATGTTAAGAAATATGGTGGTTCATTTACAAAGACCAATGATATGAAAGAGGCATTTAAAGATGCTGATATAGTATATCCTAAGAGCTGGGCACCTTTTGCAGCTATGGAAAAGAGAACCAACTTATATGGAGAGGGCGACTTTGCAGGTATAGATAAGCTTGAAAAGGAACTTCTAGCACAGAACGCAAATCATAAAGATTGGGCTTGTACAGAAGAAATGATGAAACTTACAAAAGACGGAAAAGCACTTTACTTACATTGCTTACCTGCTGATATTACAGGCGTAAGCTGTAAAGAGGGCGAAGTTGATGCAAGCGTATTTGATAGATACAGAGTGCCACTTTACAAGCAAGCAAGCTTTAAGCCTTATGTAATTGCAGCTATGATGTTCTTGATGAAAGAAAAAGATCCTGTAAAGAAACTTCAAGAATTATGGGATAAGGATACAAAGAGAATCAATAACTAATTAGAGTTTACTTGAAACTGTTGCATTAACATTAATGCAATGGTTTCTATACACTTAGTCCTCTTATTTTAGATAAGGGACAATATAAATGGAGGAAATAAGATATGAGCAATTTAGATTTTGAACTTATTAAAAAGACAGCCGAAAAGTATGGCGAAGAAATGAATGCTTTTCTAAGAGAAGTTATTAGAATCCCAAGTGAAAGTAGTAATGAGGGAACTAAGGCAAAGAGAATTAAGGAGCAAATGGACAAGCTTGGATTTACAAAAACTTGGATTGATCCACTTGGAAATGTTTTAGGTTGGATGGGAACAGGCGAAAAAATCGTTTGTTTTGACGGACATATTGATACAGTAGGTATTGGAAAGATTGAAAACTGGACATTTGATCCTTATGAGGGATATGAAAATGACACTGAAATCGGTGGTAGAGGAACTTCAGACCAAACAGGTGGAGTTGTAGCATCAATATATGCTTGTAAGATGATGAAAGACTTAGGACTTTTAAATGACAAGTATACAGCAATGGTAGTTGCATCAGTTCAAGAAGAAGATTGCGACGGAATGTGTTGGGAATACATTATCAAGAAAGATACTCAAGTTGCAGGATATGAAAGACTTTGCAGACCTGACTTTGTAGTATCAACTGAGCCTACTGACGGTGGAATTTACAGAGGTCAAAGAGGCCGTATGGAAATAAGAATTGATGTTGCAGGAGTTTCTTGCCATGGTTCAGCACCTGAAAGAGGAGATAATGCTATTTATAAAATGGCTAAGATTTTAAATGAAGTTGAGCAATTAAATGAAAACCCTGCTGAGGGTAAGGAAATTTCAGGACTTGTAAGAATGCTTGATGAGAAATATAACCCTGAGTACAAAGAGGCAAACTTCTTAGGTAGAGGAACAGTAACTACTTCAGAAATATTCTTTACATCTCCTTCAAGATGTGCAGTTGCAGATTCTTGTGCAGTATCACTTGATAGAAGAATGACAGCAGGCGAAACTTGGCAATCTTGTATTAAGGAAATTGAGAATCTTCCGTCAGTTAAGAAATATGGTGCAAAGGTAAGTATGTATCAGTATGACAGACCATCTTGGACAGGCGAGCAGTATCCAATCGAGTGCTACTTCCCAACTTGGGTTATTCCTGAGGATCACAAAGTTACAAAATCTCTTGAAAAAGCTTATAAATCACTTTATGGTGATAAGAGAATTGGACCGGATGTTGAAATGCCTAAGCGTTCAAAGAGAAATCTTACAGATAAGTGGACTTTCTCAACAAATGGTGTTTCTATAATGGGACGTAACCATATACCTGTAATTGGTTTTGGACCGGGTGCTGAAGATCAAGCACATGCACCTAATGAGAGAACATGGAAACAGGATTTAGTTACCTGTGCAGCTGTATATAGTGTTCTTCCAAGTATTTATACAGAGGATTAATAGAATAGACATTAACTAGTTTTGTTATAAAATATTTATAAAAATTTGATTTTGTAACATTACTTATATACCCATATCAGAAAATTTAGTATAATATAATATATCTGATAGGGCCAGTCTTGAACATTATGGCAGTATCTTGATTAATTTTAGCCAAGATGCTGCCTTTTTTACCAAATTTAAAAGTATTGATAGGAGATTTTATGTCAAAGCGTATATTACTTTCTCTTGGGGGAAATGCCCTAGGAACAACTTTTGATGAACTTATTGAAACAGTAGGAATTATTGCAGAACCTGTAGCAGGTCTTATAGAAGACGGATATGAAATAGTAATTTGCCATGGAAATGGCCCTCAAGTAGGTATGTTAAAGACCTCTATGGATTTTGGTACTAAAGAGAGCAAAACAGATATTATGCCACTTTCAGAATGTGTAGCAATGAGTCAGAGTTATATTGGTTATCATTTACAAAATGCTATACAAAATCAACTTAATAAAAAAGGTATTAAAAAAGAAGTTGTAACAGTTATAAGTAGAGTTTTAGTAGATAAAAATGATGAAAGATTTAATAGACCAACTAAGCCTGTTGGAGCATTCTTTACAAAAGAAGAGGCTAGTGAAAGAGAAAAGCTTGGAAAAGTTATGGTAGAAGATGCAGGTAGAGGTTATAGAGAAGTAGTTGCATCTCCATTACCTAAGGCAATACTTGAGAAAAAATCAGTAGAAGACCTTATAAACAAGGGAGCAGTAGTCATTGCAGGTGGTGGCGGTGGCATACCTGTATATGAGGAAAATGGCTGGATTAGAGCAATAGATGCAGTTATTGATAAGGACTGGGTATCAGTAATGCTTGCAAATGATGTAAATTGCGATAGTTTAGTAATACTTACAGGTGTTGAGAAAGTAGCAATACATTTTAATAAACCTGACCAAAAATGGCTTGATAAGCTTAGTGTAAGCGAGGCTAATGAGTACATAAAGGACGGAGAATTCCCTGAGGGTTCAATGTTACCTAAGATTCAGGCAGCTATTAAATTTACAACTGCAAAGCCTGACAATAAGACACTTATAACTTCACTTGACAAATTAAGAGAGGGATTAGCTAATAAAACAGGTACTTGGTTGGTTAATGACTAAGGAGGGATTATGTTATTAATTGGAAACGGAACAGTTTTTACAAGAGATATTGAAAATCCAATGGTAAATGACGGTGGCGTACTTATAGAGGACGACAAAATATTAAAAGTAGGAAAGTTTGATGAGTTAAAAAAAGAGTATCCAAAGGCACAAATACTTGATGCTAAGAAAAAACTTATCTTGCCTGCATTTGTAAACTGCCATAATCATATATATTCCATGTTTGCAAGAGGACTTAATATTAAAGGTTATAGCCCTGATAACTTCCTTGAAATACTTAAGGGTTTGTGGTGGAAAATGGATAAGACCTTAGATGTGAAAGATTCAGAGCTTTCAGCTGCCGCCAACTATCTTGGTTGCATAGAAAATGGTGTAAGTACACTTTTTGATCATCATGCGAGCTATGGAGAAATCGAGGGAAGTCTTTTTGCAATAGCAGAACAAGCCAAAAAATTTGGAGTACGTTCATGTCTTTGCTATGAAATCTCAGATAGAAATGGCGAAGAGAGTATGAAAAAGGCTGTTAAGGAAAATATAGATTTTGCAGATTATGCCTTAAAAGATAGCAAGAATTTAGTTGGACTTATAGGTCTACATGCCTCATTTACTTTAAGTGATGAAACCTTAAATTATGTTTGTGAAAAGAATACATCAAAATATGGATACCATGTACATGTGGCAGAGGGAACTTTAGATGAGGAGGCTTGTCTAAAAGAGCATGGCATGCGAGTTGTAAATAGATTAAATAAATTCGGTATACTTGGAAAGAAGTCTATTACAGGTCATTGTGTACATATAAATGATGAAGAAAGAGATATAATAAAAGAAACAGATACTATGGTAGTAAATAATCCTGAAAGTAACATGGGAAATGCAATAGGTGCCGCCAATTTAGTAGGTCTTTTAGAAAGCGGCATACTTGTTGGACTTGGAACTGACGGATATACTGCTGATATGATTGAAAGTTTAAAATTTGCTCATTTACTGACTAAGCATAGTAGAGCCGATGCAAGAAAAGGCTTTAATGAGGCTTGTAAAATGTTGTTTGTAAATAATCCTAAGATGACTTACAGAACTTTTGGAATTGAAACAGGAATACTAAAAGCAGGTGCAATGGCTGATGTTATAGTAATGGATTATGATGAAATAACTCCTGTAAATGAAAATAATATAGATGCTCACATTCTATTTGGAATGAATGGTAAAGATGTTGTAACCACTGTAACTTCAGGTGTTGTAAGAATGAAAGATAGAGAAGTACTTGGAATAGATAAAGAGAAACTCTTATCTCAAATAAGAGATAGAGCAAGAGATTTTTCTATAAGAGTCAATCAGTAAAATTAGGGCTGTTGCAAAATTAATTTTTAGTAATATTATTACTTTTTTAAAAATTTTTTATGTATCTTGTCCCCCGTAGGAGGACAAGATACATACAGATAAATATTTTGCAACATCTCGGTAGGAGGGAAATATGAGCGATATAATGAAAGGCATGTCTTTTGAAAAACTGATACGACAATCTATCAGCGAGTATCGTTTAAAAAAGAGTATATTTGATGTAAAAGCAATCGCTGTAAATGACGGCAAGAAAACATTTAAGTTTTGCAATGGAAAACTTGAAAGTCCACTCGGAATAGCGGCAGGCCCACATACTCAGTTAGCTCAAAACTTAGTGGCTTGTTATGCAGGAGGAGCAAGGTTTCTTGAACTTAAAACAGTACAAATATTGTATGGAGATGACCTTGGGATACCAAGACCTTGTATAAGGGCAAGTGATGAGGGTTACAATGTAGAATGGTCATCAGAGTATTCTACAAAAGAGGCAATGAATGAGTATATAAAAGCTTGGGTTGCAACTAAAGTTATTGCTAAGGAATTTGCACTTGGTGATCCTGAGGGCTTTGAATATAACATGAGTGTTGGTTATAACCTTGAGGGTATCAAGTCAAAAGCAGTAGATGACTTTTTAAATGGGCTTACTGATGCAAGTGAGATTGAATGTTTTAAGGAATGTAAGCAGTATTTACTTGATAATTTAGACCTTTTTGAAAATGTAGACAGGGAATATGTAGAGTCAATACCGGCAAATATTGCAAAATCAGTATCACTTTCAACTATGCATGGTTGCCCTGCTGATGAAATAGAGGCAATAGCAACATATCTTATTGAAGAGAAAAAGTTCAATACATTTGTAAAATGCAATCCTACATTACTTGGATATGACTATGTAAGAAATATTTTAAATGACATGGGATATGACTACATTTACATAGATAATCATCAGTTTGAGGTAGATTTAAAACTTGATCAAGCTGTAAAGATGATTAATACTTTGATAGAAAAAGCAGGGAGAGTTGGTGTAGTATTTGGAGTTAAATTAAGTAATACTATGCCTGTTGAAATCAAGGAAGAAGAACTTCCGGGAAATACTATGTATATGTCCGGTAAGAGTCTTTATCCACTCACTATTTCACTTGCAAGACTTTTGACACAGAAGATAGGAGATAAACTTGAAATTTCTTATTCAGGTGGAGCTGATAAAAATAATATAAGAGATATTTTTGCGGCAGGCATTTATCCTATTACAATATGTACTACACTTTTACAGCCGTCAGGTTATGAAAAGATAAAACCTTTACATGACTTGCTTTTAAAAGAAGAATATCCTAAGGAAAGAAAGTTACATCTTGATAAATTGGAAAATTTGGTTGAGGGGCTTAGAACAAATAAGAATTATTGTAAGTCCCCTGCACAAAGAAAAAAGACAGATGAACATATTGATTACAGAGGGGTATCTGAAAGAGATAATCTAAAATGTAGAGTTTTATGCCAAAATTGTATAAAGGTATGTCCTAACAGAGCAAATACTTTTGTAGAAACACCGGAGGGCAAATGGATACTACATATTGATGATGCTTGTAATGAATGTGGTAACTGCCAATTTTCCTGTGTTCAACCATGTCATCCATTTAGAGATAGATTTACTTTATTCTCAAGTAAAGAGATGATGCAAAAAAGTGAAAATAAAGGTGTAGCATTTGTAGATAATCGTTTTTATGTAAGACTTGAAAAAGATATAGAAGAATATCAGTACAATGAATTGCCTAAGTTTGCAAAGGAAGTTGTAGACTCAATAAGAAAGACACATCTTTATTTGGTTGAATAAATTGGAGATTAAAATGAGAGAAGAATCGGATAAGAATATACCTAAAAAGCTGCTGGAATATATGCCTATGGTTCATTTTCTTGGAAAAGCATTAGGAACTAATTATGAAGTATTCCTTTATGATTTAACTAAAAAAGGTCATAAGATAATAGCCATAGAAAATGGATTTATCAGTGGAAGAAAAAAAGGTTCACTTATGAGTGATGTAATCATTAAGGTATTACAAACAGATAAAGTTCAAAAGCAAGGTGAATTTATACAAAGAGATGCAGTATCTAAAGACGGTAGGCATTTTAAATCATCTTCTATAATAATAAAAGATGATGACGGCACACCGATAGGAGTTTTTTGTATAAATTTTAATGTCGACAGTTTTCTTTGCTTATCTGATTTCTTAAAAAGTTTTAATGTAGACTTTAATTCAATAGAACAAATTGATCTCTCAAAGGTAATGTTTGAGGGAGAGGCATTTGGTGGTGAAGAAGAATCTGACTTGGATACATTATTTAAAAGGGCTTTAATGAAAAATAATGCAATAGATATAAGCAGTGCGGCAGGCAGACAGGCGGCAATAGATATGTTACATAAAGAGGGGATATTTAATATAAGAGGTTCTGTAAGCTATGTAGCTGACAAGATAAAGATGAGTGAGCCCAGTGTATATAGATATTTAAATAATAGTAAAGGAAAAAAATAATCATGGAAAATCAATTTTTAATTACAAATATTGAAAAAGCACCAAAAGAAAGCAATGTAAGAGAGTTTTTAAATCCTGAGCAAGGAAAGAAGATTTTAAATTATCATAAGTCATTTCCTGCTTATACAAAGACTCCACTTGCTAAACTAAGTAATTTAGCAAAAGAACTTGGAGTTTCAAGCATTTATGTAAAAGATGAGTCATATAGATTTGGACTTAATGCTTTCAAAGTTTTAGGTGGAAGTTATAGTATGGGAAAAGTTATTGCAGGTAAGTTAGGTTTATCAGATGAAGAACTCACTTATGACAAGCTTACTTCAAAGGAAGTTAAGGAAAAGTTGGGAGATGTAACTTTTGTAACTGCAACTGATGGAAACCATGGTAGAGGTGTTGCTTGGACTGCAAGAGAATTAGGTCAAAAATCAGTAGTATATATGCCTAAGGGAAGTGCAATAGAACGTCTTAATAACATAAAGGCTGAGGGTGCAGATGCGTCAATAACAGATATGAATTATGATGAGGCAGTTCGTCTTGCCAATAAAATGGGAGAAGAAAAAGGTTGGATAATGGTTCAAGATACAGCTTGGGAGGGCTATGAGGAAATACCAAGGTGGATTATGCAAGGTTATGCTACTATGGCTTATGAGGCAATAGAGCAACTTGATGGCGAAGTTCCAACACATGTATTTTTACAGGCAGGAGTAGGAAGTTTAGCAGGTGGTGTTGCAGGTCTTATTGCAAATTATTATAAGGATAAGAAACCTACTATTGTAGTAGTAGAACCTAATGCAGCAGATTGTATCTATAAAACAGCAGCGGCAAAAGACGGAAAACTTCATTTTGTAACAGGTGATATGAATACAATAATGGCAGGTTTAGCTTGTGGAGAGCCTAATAGAATAGGTTGGGAAGTATTGACAGAAACTGCTGAATTTGCAGTATCTTGCCCTGATTGGGTAGCGGCAGAGGGAATGAGAGTTTTAGGAAACGGCATTAAAGATGATCCTAAGGTTGTTTCAGGAGAAAGTGGAGCTTGTACTATTGGATTTGTAAATGCAATACTTACAAGAACTGAACTTAAGGAATTTAAAGAGAAACTTGGAATTGATGAAAACTCAAAAATTCTTTGCTTTAGCACTGAGGGGGATACTGATAAGAAAAATTATAGAGATATAGTTTGGAAAGGTAAATGTCAAAGCGAGTTTATATAAGTAGATGATTTGTGGGGTTATCCTCGCTGCCGGCAGCGAGGATAACCCCATGCTTAGATAAGTTATATTAGGAAATGTCGCAAAATTAATTTTTATTAGTAACTATATTTGCTAATTTAAAGACTTTCTATTATATATGTATAGCTATTGTGCGATACCCTCATAATAATAAATATAACAATTTGTTTTCAAATGGAGAACAAATTGTAGTCTTAAAATTTATTAGGATAACAGCTATTTTTAGAATATAACTAGTGATTTAAATCACATAAAAAGTACCTTGAGTTAAAAAGTATAAGCAAAACCTAGAAAAAAATACTATAAATCATATAAAAAAAATATAGTAATTTATCTTTTAAAATGGTAAAATTATACAAAGATATTTAGGAGGAAATAAAAATGAAAATTATTAATACACAAAAAGCACCTGCTGCAATAGGACCTTATGTTCAAGGTGTAATTCATGGAAATACTGTTTTTGTATCAGGGCAACTTGGAATAGATATGTCTACAAATGAGCTTGCAGAAAATGTAGAAAAGCAAGCAAAATGCTCACTTAACAATATGTCTGAAATCTTAAAAGAGGCAGGCACAGATAAGTCAAAAGTTTTAAAGACAACTATTTTCTTAAAGAGTATGTCTGATTTTGCAGTTGTAAATGAAGTATATGCTGAGTTTTTTGAGGGCAAGAACCCTGCAAGAAGTTGTATTGAAGTTGCAGCACTACCAAAGGGTGGGCTTGTAGAAATAGAATGTATCGCGGCTATTGAATAAACATAAGTAAGAGGAGATTTCTATGTATAAGCTGGATATAAACGGAAAAGAATATGAGTCTGAAAAGGATATGGCTTTGCTTGATTTCCTAAGAGAAGAACTACATATTCATTCAGTCAAAGACGGATGTCATGAGGGTGCTTGTGGAACTTGTACTGTAATAATAGATAATAAAGCAGTAAGAGCTTGTGTACAGAAACTTTCAAGACTTCAGGGAAAGAAAATACAAACAATAGAGGGATTTACAGATAGAGAAAGAGATGTTTTTGGATATGCATTTGCAGCTGCCGGCTCAGTGCAGTGTGGATTTTGCATACCCGGAATGGTAATAGCAGGAAAATGTCTTATAGATAAAAACCCTGATCCGACAAGAGAAGATGTTAAAAATGCTATCAAAACAAATATTTGTAGATGTACAGGCTACACTAAAATAGAAGACGGAATTTTGCTTGCTGCAAAAATGCTAAGAGAAAATATTGAAGTTCCTGAATATGAAATGAAAGCTAAAGTTGGCGAAAGAATTTTCAGAGTAGATGCAAAGGATAAGACACTTGGCAAGGCTAAATATTCAGCTGATTATTATTTTGATGATATGCTACATGCAAAGAACCTATTTACAAAATATCCAAGAGCAAAGATATTATCAATGGATATAAGTAAGGCACTAGAGGCACCGGGAGTTGTAGCTATATTTACAGCAAAAGATATTCCGGGAAGTAGATATATAGGACATCTTGCAAAGGATTGGCCGGGCATGATTGATGTAGGCGAAGAAACAAAGTGTATTGGAGATACTCTTGCTATGGTAGTTGCAAAAACTAAGGAAGATGCACTTAATGCAAGAACTTTAATAGAGGTTGAGTATGAAGTTTTAGAGCCTATAAGAACAATGGACGAGGCGGCTGCAAAAGATGCTTACCTTATACATGGAGAGGGCTTTATGCAGTTTGGTAATTTTAGAAAGCCTGAAAATAATATATTTGACCATGAAGTTGTAAACAGGGGAAATGCAGACAAGGCAATAGAAAATAGTAAATATGTAGCACATGCAGTATTCAATGTTCCACCTACTGAGCATGCTTTTATGGAACCTGAAACAGCAGTAGGAGTACCTGACGGCGATGACGGAATAATGGTCATAACAGGGGGGCAAGGTATTTATGATGAAAAACATGAATTGTCGGAGTATCTTGGAATCCCTATGGAAAAGGTTAGGATACACTCTGCAATAGTTGGTGGTGGTTTTGGTGGCAAAGAGGATATGAGTGTACAACATCAAGCTGCACTATGTGCTTTTTTACTTAAGAAACCGGTTAAAGTAAGTTTTTCAAGACAAGAAAGTATAAACTATCACCCAAAACGCCATGCTATGAAACTTGATGTTACTATGGGTTGTGATGAAAATGGTATAATTCAAGGAACAAAGGCTATTATTACCTCTGATACAGGTGCATATGCCTCTCTTGGAGGTCCTGTTTTACAAAGAGCCTGTACACATGCAGGTGGACCTTACGCATATACAAACTTTAATATACAAGGAGATGCTTATTATACCAATAATCCACCTGCCGGTGCTTTTAGAGGTTTTGGAGTTACACAGTCAGTAGCTGCTGTTGAATGTCTTGTAAATGATTTAGCAAGACAGGTAGGTATAGACGGCTGGGAAATGAGATATAGAAATTCAATAGTTCCGGGAAAATCACTTCCAAATGGTCAGATTGCTGATGAGGGAACAGCATTTCTAGAAACACTTTTAGCAGTTAAAGATGAATTTTATAAGTATGAAAATGACCCTGATTACTATGTAGGAATTGCCTCTGCTATGAAAAATGCAGGTATTGGAGTTGGTCTTAAAGACCCCGGAAGATGCAATTTACTAATAAAAGATGAAAAAATATATGCAAGATCTTCAGCCGCTGCAATAGGTCAGGGAGTACATACGGTTATACTTCAAATGGTAGGAGAGGTTTTAGGTTTTGGTAGAGATACTATAATTGTAGAAGCTCCTGATACAAGTTATGCACCTGATGCAGGTACTACAACTGCCTCAAGACAAACTGTATTTACAGGTCAGGCGGCAAGGCAGGCGGCACTTGAACTTAAAAAAGATTTGGACTCAGGAAAAACCTTAAAAGATCTTGAGGGTAAACTTTATATAGGGGAGTTTGATTTTAAAACAGATCCGATTACTTCTGATAAAGAATTTCCGGTAAGCCATATTGCATATGGTTATGCAACTCATCTTTATATCATAGATAAAGAGGGAAAACTTGTTAAAGTTATAGCTGCGCATGATTCAGGCACTATAATAAATCCTCTTTCTTGTGAGGGACAAGTTGAGGGTGGTATAGCCATGGGAATAGGCTATGGTCTTACAGAAGATTTCCCTCTAAAGGATTCTGTTCCAAATGTAAAACTTGCAACATTGGGACTTATAAAAGCACCTCAAATGCCTGAGATAGAAACTATATTTGTTCAGAAAAATAGTTCTGATAATGCAGCTTTTGGAGCAAAAGGAATAGGAGAGATAGTTTGTACTTTGGGAGCACCTGCACTTCAAAATGCTTATTTTAAGAAAGACGGTGTTTTCAGAACAGATTATCCACTACAAAATACATATTATAAAAAAGCAAAGAAATAAGTTTTAGAATGGGATATTGATTTATGTAATGATTAGTTTAGGAGCTGTTGCAAAATATCTATCTATATGGGATTTGTCCCCCGTAGGGGGACAAA
>CALALP010000013.1 GCA_937925515.1 uncultured Lachnoanaerobaculum sp.
TGGAAGATGTAAAACGAGCGATTATTGACTTCTGTAACAGAGAGTATGAAGAAAACCACAGCTATGATGAATTTGACACGCTATATCCTGATTTAAAGCATATCGGGATTGCCTATACCAATACGCCCGATGAAAGACATGGGATTCAGTACGAACTGAATTTAGAAGCTAAAACATGGACACAGTATATTGATGATACGGTGGTAAAAACAGAGAGCTTCGACTATGAAAACAAGGGAGAGAACGAAGCTCTAAGGAATATGAAAAATGAGATTGAGCTATCCTCTTTTGAAGATTTGATCTATGTGGATTCCGAAGATTTAGAGATTGCCGCACTTCTTGTAAAGTCTGAATGTAATCTTATGATATGTGGAGGAACTATACAAAAAAGCACAAAAAGTATATATGGCTATCCTGCAATAGAGATGATGAAAGACATAAGCTTTGATATAGGATTTTTTGGGGCTGCATCTATAAACTCAAAATTCCAAGTCATGACTCCAACGATAGATAAAGCATTTTTAAAAAAATGTATAGCAAAGCAATGTAAATTAAGTATACTCGTAGTTGACAGCTCTAAGTTTGAAAAAGAGGGACTTCATCTTATACATAGACTATCCGATTATACAGCAGTTATTACAGATAAAGAATTTACAAGAGAGGAAGAAACCATACTTTCTAAAGAAAATATAAGAGTAATAAGTGTATAAAAAATTTGACTAATCTTTCTATATATACTAAACTAGTCTAACAGTTTGTAATTAGTATAAAAAAACGGAGTGAATAAATATTATGAAAAAAGTACCATTTATAGATTTAGAAAAAGCTAAGGAGATAGCTAAGATATATCCTACACCTTGGCATATTTATGATGAAAAAGGAATAAGAGAAAATGCCTTAAAATTAAATAAAGCGTTTTCTTGGAATAAAGGTTTTAAAGAGTATTTTGCAATAAAGGCTACTCCCAACCCATTTATACTTGATATTTTAAAAGAATGTAATTGTGGTGTAGATTGCTCTTCACTTACAGAACTTCAAATGGCACAAGTTTGTGGTTTTGAGGGTAGAGACATTATGTTTTCATCAAATAATACTCCTAGTGGAGAATTTAAGTTTGCAAATGAACTAGAGGGTATAATTAATATAGACGATATTACTCACATTGATTTCGTAGAGGCTGAATGTGGGAAGTTACCAAAAACTATGAGCTGTAGAGTTAATCCGGGTGGAGTATTTACACTTAGTAATAAAATTATGGATAATCCCGGAGATGCCAAGTATGGAATGACTCTAAAGCAATTAGAAGAGGCATTTAAAATGATGCTTGATAAAGGAGTGGAGGAATTTGGATTACATGCATTTTTAGCAAGTAATACTGTAAATGAAGAATACTATCCAAAACTTGCCACAATATTATTTAATGAGGCAGTAAAACTTAAAAATCTAACAGGTGCAAAGATTAAATTTATTAACCTTTCAGGAGGTGTTGGAATACCTTATACCCCTGACGCAAAGGAAAATGACATAATGCTAATAGGCGAGGGAGTTAGAAAAGTATTTGAAGAGATTTTAGTTCCTGCCGGAATGGGAGATATAGCTATATACACCGAACTTGGAAGATTTATGCTTGCACCTTATGGTGGACTTGTAACTAAGGCAATTCATGAAAAACATATATATAAGGAATATATAGGAGTAGATGCTTGCTGTGTAAATCTAATGCGACCTGCAATGTATGGAGCATATCATCATATAACAGTGCTTGGTAAAGAAAATGCCGAAAATACAAATACTTATGATATTACAGGTTCACTTTGCGAAAACAATGATAAATTTGCAATAGACAGAAAATTACCTAAGATAGAGATAGGAGATTATCTTTTTATCCATGATACAGGAGCACATGGTTTTTCTATGGGATATAACTATAATGGCAAACTTAGATCTGCTGAGATTTTACTTAAGGAAAATGGAGATTTTAAGCTTATAAGAAGAGCAGAAGAACCAAAAGACTATTATGCAACCTTTGATTTTAGTGATAGATTTAAAAAATATATGTAGTATTTGATAAAATTGTATATTGTTATTGATATTGGGGCTGTTGTATATTGCAACAACCCCTTTTTAAAATAATATTTTCCTTATAACGAAACATCCCTGAACTAATTAAAGCTCAGGGACTGAAGAAAAATGTTTATAATTAGGATTTTGGGATTTCATAAATGATAGGTAGTATTCTCATCTCTTATGACAATCAAATTGTATCACAAAGCAATGTAAAAGAATTGAAGAAATGCTGAAATAAAGATTAATATTACATTAACCAAGATATCTTTTTTGAGATAGAAAGAATGTATTTTATGTGCAAAATGCAACTAGATTGATAAATATTCAACATATACTTTGTTGCTTATGCTTAAATATTATGATATAATATGAGCGTTATATAATTAAAAAAGTTAGAAAATCTTAATAAAATATTTGTATTAGGTTGTACTATTTTTTGTCTAAAGTATTCTGTATAATTTTTGATGAGTTTGGAGTGTTTGAATATGAATAAAAGAAAGGGATTCTTTCAATTTATTTTTGCATATCATATTGTGTTAATTATACCTATGTTGATTTTGAGTATAAATATTTTGAGAATGATAGAAAAACAGCAAACACAGAGAGTATCTGAAGAAGTTTTAGTAGTAATGAATAGAAGTAAAGATATATGGAATCAACAAATGAGTATAGTAAAGTCATTTTGCCATAAATGTAAATTTGATAAAAAATATCATGAAAGGTACTCGCACTCTAGTTTAACAAATATTGAGATATTTGATGATATTAAAGCACAAGAAAATGCAGCTTTATTATTAAATAATATTTATATCTATGATTTAAAAAGTAATGACATATATTCTTCTTCAGGTTATATTTATCAAGATTTCTTTTTCAAAAAGATATGCCCTTTATCAAGTGATTCTATAAAATTTATCAATGAGTTTTTAAACAATGATGAAGAGAAAATTTGTATAGATAAAATTGTAAATGTCAAAAATAATAAAAAAGAATTGGTTATAATTACAGGATTTAAAACATGGGGATTAACTGATACAGGAGGCAAAATTATAATTTATACCATTAGTGATAAAAACCTAGAACTAATGTTTGGCAGCAATTCTGAGGGAATAACACATGCACTTATATATAAAGATAAATTATTGTATCAGTATCCTCAAAACAGTAATGAGATGAGTTTTTATGATATTTCATTAAATAGGTTGAATACAAAAAATGCTAGCATATATAAAGAAGTTCTTGATAGTAATCTTATGAATATATACATAGTATCAAAAAAGTATGCAATGAAAGGAATGGCAATTTATTTAAATTTTTTCTTTTTATGGTTGTTTTCCAGCATGGTAGTTGGTATAGTTTTAGCATTTTATTTTTCACATAAAAGATTTAATATGTTTCAAAAGTTGTATTTAAATAATGAGAACTTGAGTAGTGATCACAGAAAATTAAAGCAAAAACAATGTATTTATAAGCTACTTACAAGTGATATAGAGATTGGTAATGCATTGTTGGAGGAGTGCCTTGAAAATAATATAAATATATCGAGAAAGAATAAATGCTTTGTAATATGTTCAGAAAATAATAAAAATCTGAATATAAGTGATATGCTTTCACTTGATAATAATCTAAATGAGATTTATGCATTTACAGTTATTAATGATAAATCTGTATATTTGATTATGTCAGATATGAAAGAAAATAGATTTAAGAGTGAGCTTTCTAAGTTAATTATAAGTAAAAAAGCTCTTGTAATAGGAGATGTTTTTGAAGACATTTCAAAGATAAGATATTTTTATAATATGGTTTTAAAGTCATTTTCCAGCTCTAACCAAGGAGATATAGAATATCCGGAAAAACTTTTGATTTCACTTAGAGAGGCTGTTACAGATGAGGATTTAATGAGAGAATACTTGGTGTTAGAAGAAATCTATCAAGTTTTAAGCATTTTCAACGAGAAGTATTTTATGATATTACTATGGGATATTGTAAGAATCTTAAATTTAGATATAGAAGATTTTTCTACCAAGGTACTAAAAAATGAAGAAAGTCCGGAACTTTTATTGAAAAAATGCCTAGAAGATGAATTAAAGAAATTATCATCAAAAAAGCAACTAAATGCTGAAAAAAGAGAACAATATCAAAAGAAAGATATAGTTGAAATAACAAATTATATTAGTAAGCATGTATTAGATAATAATTTTAGTGTAAAAAGTATGGCAACAGAGTTTGATGTTTCTGTATCTAATTTGAGTCATTTTTTTAAGAAAAATACCGGAGTTACCATTTCAAATTATATTACTTCTATAAAACTTGAAAGAGCAAAGTATATTCTTTTAAACTCAGATAAAACGATTGAAGACATTGCTAAGAGTCTTGGCTATAGTAATGCTACTGTTTTTATTGAGATGTTTAAGAAAAATACAGGAGAATCTCCGGGCAATTATAGAAAAACACAAATTAAATCTTGAATTCAAATATCCTTATGTTGAAAATATTTGAGTTTATTACCAATGAAACTAGCTTAAGTCGGAAAAATAGATATAAATTCAAATATAAGATATATATTTTTGTTCAAACCTTTTATATATTGATTGTAGTTAAAATATATCAAGTATAGGAGGTTTTTATTATGAGGAAAAAGTTAAAAAGATTTTTGACTCTTTCATTGGGAGCAATATTAGTTACTAGTATGTTTAGTGGTTGTCAAAAAAGTAGTGAAAATGTAACTGATACAAAGCAGGTTGATAAAGACAAAAATACAGAAACAAACTTTAATAAAACAGGCTTACCGATAGTAAAAGAAAAAGAAACATTTACTATTGCAGTATCGCAGATAAGTTCATTAAAAGCAGCCGCAGAAAAAGAATGTGTTAAGCAGGCAGAAGAAAAAACCAATATACATATTGAATGGGTTGAGATTCCTGCTTCCGGTTGGAATGAAAAAACAAATATTATGTTTAGTACAGATAGTTTGCCGGATGCAATTATTGGTGATGTAGATATTGCAAGAAATTTTGAACAGCTTGCAGTTTTAGATGATTTACTTAAAGATTATGCTCCTAATGTAACTGCATTTTTTGATACTAGAGATGACTATCCGAATGCAATTAAAGCTCCTGACGGTACAATAAGGACTTTGCCTATTGGAGATGAGTCAATACATAATATTATAGATTCTCATTTGTGGATTAATCAGAATTGGCTAGATAAATTAAATCTTACCATGCCTACAACTCCGGAGGAGTTAAAAGAAGTATTAAAGGCATTTAAGGAAAAAGATCCTAATGGTAATGGTATAGCAGATGAGATTCCATTTACATTTCGTGATGCATGGGGTTGGGGAGTATCAATAGAAAATTTCTTTGGTACTTATAAAACACCGGAAAATGAAAATCATGTATGGCTTGATAAAGACAAAAAGGTAGTTTTTAGTGCTCGTGAAGAGGGGTACAAAAAGACTTTGTCTTATTTAGCAGATTTATATAAAGAAGGTCTTATTGATAAAGATGCCTTTATCTTAAGCAATGATCAATATTCATCAAGAGGTGCAACAGGAGATATATTGGGTTTGGTTGCCGGATATACAGCAAGTGAGGCAGGAGTTAAAAATGAAGATGATTTTCGTGCACTTCCTGTGCTTACTGACAATGGAACAATGGGTGTTGTTGGACTAAATAATATAACAAAAGCAGGTGGATTTGCTATTAGCAAAAATTGTAAAAATCCGGAGGCTTTAGTTAGGTGGTATGATTATATAAATTCAGATGAAAAGCTTGCTATGCTTTGGGGAAGAGGCCCGGAGGGTGTTTGGTGGGATACTGTAAAAGAGGGTGATAAGGAGTATGTTCGTTTCCTTACTATGGATAAGGAAGTACTTGCAAAGAATGGGGGATATAGTTCTAAACCGGAATATCGTAGTGCAGAGAGCTTTGCAGGTATTACTCCTTCACTTTGTAGATATAATTATTTAGAAGAATTAAAGTATGATGATAAATGGCCACATGATTTTAAGTTAGAGGCAGTTCAAAGAGATATACCATTTGGTGTGAAAGGACTTCCGGCAGGTTCCGGTACATTAGAAAATTCAGAGCGTAGAGCTATTCTTAAGGCAGATATTGATACTTACTTAAAGAAATTTATTGCAGATTCTGTGTTAAATGGTATAGATGATAAGAAGTGGGAAGAACATATAAATGCTTTAAAGAGCCTAAATATTGATGAATACTTAACATTAACCCAAGAGTTTGTAGATATGGTTAAATAGCTAATTTTATGAGGAGGAATTATGAGAAATAAGTGTAGTTTAAAAAAAGCACTGAGCATGAAAAATCTAAAAAAAACATGGATTTGCTATATTTTCATTCTTCCAATGTTAATATATGTTATTTTGTTTAATTATGTACCTATGTATGGAATACAACTTGCATTTAAGGATTTTCGTGCAAGTTCCGGTATTTGGGGTAGCCCTTGGGTTGGATTTAAGCATTTTAATACTTTTTTTCATTCTTACCAATTTAAGGATTTATTATCAAATACTTTAGGGCTTAGTTTTTATTCACTTATTGCAGGGTTTCCAATGCCTATAATCTTAGCTTTATTTTTAAATTATGTACATAATAAAAGAATAAAAAAGATATCCCAGATGATAACTTATGCACCTCATTTTATATCAACAGTCGTATACTGTGGAATGATACTCATTTTTTTATCTAGCGATGGTGTTATAAATCAAATACTTATGCACCTTTGTGGACAGTCTGTTGGTTTTTTATCTAATCCGGCTAATTTTAAGCATATATATGTTTGGTCGGGGGTGTTACAGAATATAGGTTGGGGGTCTATTATGTATATTTCAGTTCTAACTTCTGTTGGTTCAGAACTACATGAGGCAGCCAGAGTTGACGGTGCAAATATGTTCAAAAGATTGATACATATAGACCTTCCAACATTAATGCCGACTATGGTTATTATGCTTATTATGAGGACTGGCGAGATTATGGATCTCGGTTTTGAAAAAGCTTTTCTACTTCAAAATAATTTAAATCTTGATTATTCTGAGATTATTCCTACTTATGTCTATAAGATAGGTATTTTAGGTGGACAGTTTAGCTATTCTGCAGCTATAGGGTTATTTAATAATGTTGTAAATCTTATTTTGCTTATAGTTGTAAATAGAATTTCAAGAAAAATTTCAGACATTAGCCTTTGGTAAATTTATAAAATATGAGGTGCATATGCTAAAATTTATTAATCAGATAAAAAATACAGGTAAGGATGATTTATTATTTAAATTTATAATATATTCTTTTGTAATTCTCCTATCAATAATTATTTTATATCCACTCTGGTTTGTGATAATAGCATCATTTAGTAATCCTGATTTGGTTGGAAGTGGTAAGGTATTGTTTTTTCCAAAAGGGATAACTTTAGAGGGTTATAAGTATATTTTTAGAGATGGCAGGATTTGGCAGGGTTATAAAAATACTTTTATTTATACATTGTTTGGAACATTGCTTGCATTACTTATTACAGTTCCTGCCGGCTATGCACTTTCTCGTAATGATATGGTAGGTAGAGGTTTTTTAATGAAGATTCTTATAATAACTAAATATTTTTCAGGGGGTTTGATACCTACATATTTGGTTGTAAAAGGACTTCATTTAGTCAATACACCATTTGTACTAATAATTATGGGCTCATTTTCTGTATTTAATTTAATACTTTGTAGAACATATTTTATGAATACTCTTCCAATAGAGCTACAAGAGGCAGCAGAAATTGACGGTTGTAATATTTTACAGTATTTTCTTGGTGTAGCTATACCTTTATCAAAGCCGATAATTGCAATTATGGCACTATATTATGCAGTAGGACATTGGAATGCATTTTTTAATGGGCTTATATATGTTACTGATGCTAAGTTTTATCCATTACAGCTTATTTTAAGGGATATACTTATAAGTGGACAGTCTGTTGATCCGTCAACTCTTGATCCGGAATCTTTGGAATTAATGAGGGAGATTGCTAGAACTATAAAATATGGTGTTATTATTGTATCATCTTTACCGGTATTATGTTTATATCCATTTGTACAAAAGTATTTTATAAAGGGAATTATGATAGGTTCAGTGAAAGGTTAAAAGGAGATAATATATGAAAAATCCAAATATAGTTTTTATACTTGCTGATGATATGGGATATTGGGCACTAAATTCCTATGGAAATGAAGATGTAATTACTCCAAGCTTAAACAGGCTTGCTAAAACAGGAGTACAGTATTCTAATTTTTTCTGTGCTTCTCCTGTTTGTTCCCCTGCTAGAGCTTCTATTCTTTCCGGTACAATTCCGTCATTTCATGGAGTACTTGACTGGTTGTCCGGAGGAAACTTACCACAAGGAATACCTGAAATGAAAGATATGTGGGGATATAAAAATGAAACTAAACCTATTTCATATCTTGAAAGTCTTACCTGTTATACTGATTTATTAGCAGAGGAAGACTACAATATAGGATTAAGTGGTAAGTGGCATTTGGGAAATAGTTTAGTACCGCAGCATGGTTTTTCTTCATGGTTTACACTTGGTCGAGGAGGTTGTGCATACAATAATCCGGATGTGGTAGAAAATGGAAAAATTAACTTACCACAAAAATATATAACTGATGTAATTGCAGATAACGCCATAGAAACTATGGATAAATTTACAAGTGAAGACAAACCTTTTTATATGAGTATACATTTTACAGCTCCACATAGCCCATGGGATAAAGAAGATCATCCTAGCGAAATATGGGATTTATATGAGAATTGCAAGTTTGAGGCTACTCCCGATTTACCATTACATAAAGATCAGGTTGATACTTGTCCTCATGGTACAGGAGAAAAAAGGAAAGAACTTCTTAGAGGTTATTATACAGCAATAACTGCTATGGATAAGCAGATAGGTAGAATTTTGGATTATTTAGAGGAGAAAAAACTTATAGATAATACAATTATTATGTTTACATCTGATAATGGTATGAACCTAGGTCAACATGGTATATGGGGCAAGGGAAATGGCACTTATCCACAGAATATGTATGATACTTCTGTTAAAGTACCATTTATAGTATCTTGGAAAAATCATGTAAAAGAAAATACTATTTGTGAGAATTTATATAGTCATTATGATATTATGCCTACATTTATAGATATACTGTCATTAGCAGGAAATGTAAAACAGGAACTTATAGGCAAGAGTTTTAGCAAATCTTTTACAGAGCCATGTTTTGAAGAAGACGGAGTGATAGCTATTTTTGATGAATATGGTCCGGTAAGGATGTTAAGGACAAAAGAATGGAAACTTATAATATCTTCCATACCGGGGGGTTTTGCTTTATTTAATATGCTAAAAGATAAAGATGAAGAAGAAAATCTCTTTTACAATCCTGAATATAAGGAAGTTGTACTGATGTTGTATGATAAATTGGAACAAATATATAATAAATATTCTAATAAGGAAATAGCTAAATCAGTAAACTTTGTTACAGGAAGTGGGCAAAAAAAGGCTGTAAATGAATTTACTCCATTTGTATCATCAGCTTTTGGAGATATACCAAATAAAGTAAAATGTAGTAATTTGGAAAAAAATAAGTAAGCAAATTAATAAGATTCTCTATTTATGTTTCTCCAACTTCATTTTGTAAGTTTATAGGTTGTAATTATTTTAGTATTTGATTATTGACAATTATATTAAAAGATAATACTATATTACAAAAGAACATTTGTTCAAGTAAGGAGAAAACATGAATAGCGAAGAAAAATTAAAGGCACTTGATGCCGCGATTACACAAATAGAGAAAGCTTTTGGTAAGGGTTCAGTGATGAAACTAGGAGGTTCTGCTGAAAAAATGCAGGTAGAAACTATCCCAACAGGCTCATTAAGTTTAGATTTGGCACTTGGACTTGGTGGTATTCCAAAAGGAAGAGTTATAGAAATATATGGTCATGAGTCATCAGGAAAGACAACAGTAGCACTTCATATGGTTGCAGAAGTTCAAAAAAGAGGGGGTATAGCAGGTTTTATAGATGCAGAGCATGCCCTTGACCCTGGATATGCAAAGAATATAGGTGTAAATATAGATGAGCTATACATTTCACAACCGGATAATGGAGAGCAGGCTCTTGAGATTACTGAAACTATGGTTCGCTCAGGGGCAGTAGACATTATCATAGTTGACTCAGTAGCGGCACTTGTTCCAAAGGCTGAAATAGACGGAGATATGGGAGATTCTCATATGGGCTTACAGGCAAGACTTATGAGTCAGGGGCTTAGAAAGCTTACAGGTATTATGAGTAAAAGTAGTTGTACCGTCATTTTCATAAACCAACTTAGAGATAAGATAGGCGGCTATGGTCTATCTGAAACTACAACAGGTGGTAAGGCACTTAAATTTTATGCCTCTGTAAGGCTTGATGTTAAAAGGACTGATAGCATAAAAATAGGTGGAGAGAGTGTAGGTATAAGAGTTAAAGTAAAGGTATCTAAGAACAAGGTAGCTCCACCTCTTAAAGAGGCTGAATTTGATGTAATGTTTGGAAAAGGAATTTCAAAAACAGGAGATATTTTAGACCTTGCAGTTAAAAAAGAAATAATTGATAAAAGTGGCTCATGGTATGCCTATAATGACACTAAGATAGGTCAAGGCAGGGAAAATGCAAAGCAGTATTTACAAGAACACCCTGAGATTTGTGATGAAGTTGAAAATAAGGTTAGAGAGGCACATGGTATAACTAACATTGTTAAAGAAGAAAATAAGAATGTTAAACCGGAAAAAGAAAAAAAATCTACTAAAAAGAGTACAAAGGAAGATTTAAAAGAAAGTTCTGAAGAGGAAACTAAGGAAGATATAGAAAACTTAAATGTAGAAGAATCTGAGGGCTAGTTCTTGTAATGGAGAATTAAGTGGAAGTAATAAACATTTCAAAGATTGATAAGAAACGTTCAAAGATAGAGTTTGATTCAGGAATTATCTTTGCCTTATATAATGGAGAGATATATAAGCTTGAAATAAAAGAGGGCATAACTTTAGATGAGGCATTTTATGTTGCAAAGATAGTTCCTATTTTAAAAAGTAGAATAAAAGAAAGAACCATACATATATTAAAGAGTAGGGATAGGACTGAAAAAGAGCTTAGAGATAAACTAAGAGAGGGGTTTTATCCTGAGGAAATTATAGATTATGTTATAGACTGGGCAAAATCTCATAGATATATAGATGATGAAAGATATGTAGAATTTTATATAGAGTCAAATGTTTCAAAAAAGAGTAAAAACCGTATGCTCCATGAACTGAGGCAAAAAGGTATCTCAAAGGAATATTTAGAAGATATTTTTGAGGAATATGAGATAGACGAAAAAGAACAGATAAAGAAATTTCTTGAGAAAAAAAATATTGATGTAGAAAATTTAGATTTTAAAGCTAAAGGAAAGATTTTAAATCAATTACTTGGAAAAGGCTATTCGTATGAAAATATCATGAGGTGTTTATGATACAATTATTAATTAAGCCGGCATCAGGAATGTGTAATTTGCGTTGCTCATATTGCTTTTACTGTGATGAGATGAAAAATAGAAAGACACAAAATTATGGTTTTATGAGTGAGAAAACCCTTGAGAATTTAGTAAAAAGGGCTTTTGAAAATGAAAAAGAATTTTGTGGATTTGCATTTCAAGGTGGAGAACCTACTCTTTGTGGGCTAGATTTTTTTGAGAAGTTTATTGCTCTCGAGAAAAAATACAATGTAGGTAAAATATCTGTTTTTCATTCTATTCAGACAAATGGTTTTGCACTAAGTGAAAAATGGGCAGACTTTTTTGTTAGAAATAAATTTTTAGTAGGTGTTTCTTTAGACGGAATGAGGGCTACTCATGATACTTATAGAAAGGCAATGAATGGAAAAGGGAGCTTTGAAAGTATATTAGATACTATCAGTCTTTTTGAAAGAAAGGGAGTAAGCTTTAATATTCTTACTGTTGTTAATGCTATAACAGCTAAAAATATTTCAAGCATTTACTCTTTTTACAAAGAAAGGGGTTGGAATTATTTTCAATTTATTCCCTGCTTAGATCCACTTATGGAAAAACAAGGCATTAGAAATTATTCTTTAAAGCCTGAGATTTATGGAGAGTTTTTAGTTAAACTTTTTGAATTATGGTATGCTGATGTAAAAAAAGGGAAAATGCCCTATATTAGGGAATTTGAAAATTACATAGGAATGTTACTAGGCTATGAACCTGAACTTTGCAGTCAAAGAGGGCATTGCAGCATACAATTAGTAGTAGAGGCAGACGGTTCTGTTTACCCATGTGATTTTTATGTAACAGATAAATATAATATGGGAAATATAGAAAATTATTCTATAAATGAACTTAGAAGACGAGGTTTAGAACTTGGTTTTGTGCAAGAATCTATGAAAAAGCCAAGGGAATGTATGGAATGTCCTTATGGATTTTTATGTCGTGGAGGTTGTAGACGAATGTGTGTTGTGGACAGCAAGGGTAATATAGGGATTAATTATTTTTGCAAGTCCTATAAACAACTTTTTGAGGCAACATTACCAAGATTTAAAGAACTTGCAAGATTAGCATATCAAAGAATGAGAAATTATAATTTTCAAAAATAAATTAGCTGTTAATGTTTTCAATTTTAAGAGAAAGCATTAGCAGCTTTTTATTATACTTAACAATAACTATAAATAAGTTGAAAATCAGTCAAAACTTAGAGAACATTGAAATGATTTAATTTTATAAAAAATATATGATAGATATTTAGTACATTTTTATCTATAAAAAGATAAGAAAATTAGTATAAACTACTTGATAAATTTATGATGAAGTGATACTATATTTATTAAGTAAACGATTGCGTAAACGTTTACAAAATGAGAATGGAAAGATTAGATATGCTAGGAAAAAAGAATCGTGTAACAACTATTAAAGATATTTCTGAAAGCTTGAATATATCAACAACCACAGTACATAGGGCATTACAAGGAAAAGAGGGGGTTAGTGATATATTAAGGGAAAAGATTTTAAATGTAGCAGAAGAAATGGGATATGTTCCTAATTATATAGCTGCCTCTATGAAACGTAAGACACAGAAAGTTGCAGTTATTCTTCCGGCAGATAAAAAGGGTAGAAAACTTTATTTTGACTATATATGGGAGGGAATTAAAAAATATAGTAAGGAGTTAAAAATACTAAATATTGTACTTGAGGAGTACATAGTAAAAGACGAGGAAGAACAATATAATCAACTAAAAAAAATTGCAGATTTAGAGTTAGGGGTATTTTCAGGTGTTTTAACATTTTCATTTACAAGAAAAGAACAGGTGCTTATGCAACTTCAAAGATTGATAGACCAAGATGTAAAGGTAGTTGTAATTGATGATGATTTAAAAGAGCCTGAGGGAGTGTTTTGTATTCCAACTGACGAGCAGACAATAGGAAAATTAGCAGGGGAGTTTATTTCACTTGTTACATCTGAGAGTGGGACTGTTTTAGTGTCCGGAGGCAGAGATAATTCTAAAGTACATAAGAGTAAAATAGATAGTTTTATAGAATATTTGAAAGAACATAAGCCAAAGTTAGATATACAAATACTAAATGGCTACTCCAGTAGTGTTGGAGAGGAAAATCCTCTGTATAAAGAAATGCTTAGAGTATTAAGTACATTAACAGACCTTAGAGCAATTTATGCTCTTACTTCTTATGATAACTTGCCTATTGTAGAGGGCTTTGCAGATAGTGGATATTTGGAAAAGGTATGTATAGTAGGTTCAGATATGAATGTTGAAACAGAAAAATTACTTGCAGAGGGAAAACTTAGTGCTGTAATTGATCAGAGTGCTTATGAGAAGGGATATATGGGACTTAAAATTTTAGCAGATGCAGTGCTTAGGAGAATGAAACCAAGAGTAAAAAATTTTTGTTCAACAAATGTAGTTTTGAAAAGTAATATGAGTTTTTATATATAAAATTATTAAGGAGGCAACTATGTTAAAAAAGAAAGCATTTTTGGCAGGTATACTTATCACAACATTACTTGTAGGTTGTACCGGTAATGCAAACTCAACAAGCAGTTCTGAAACTTCAGCAAAAAGTACAGGAGAGTTTTCAGGAGTAAAACTTGTCTATTGGTCAAACTGGGAGGCAACTGAGCCACAAGGAGTGGTTATAACAGCAGCAGTAGAGGAATTTAAAAAGGAAACAGGTGCTGAGGTTGATTTGCAGTTTAAGGGACGTAAGGGAATTAAAGAGGGGCTGATTCCGGCATTAGATGCAGAGCAACAAGTAGATTTATTTGACGGACAAAATAATAAAAGTAATTATGGCGATAGAATTATAAGTTTAGAAGATTTAGTAAAAGAAAATGACTATGAAAAGGATACAAACCCTGTATTGATAAAATTGTGTAGAAGTTATCATGAGGGTAAATTAAAGGAAATTCCTTATCAAATGAAAGCAAATGGTTATTTATATAATAAGGCATTATTTGAGAAAGCAGGAGTTAAAGAAGTTCCTAAAAATTGGGAGGAATTTTTAAAGGCATGTCAGGCACTTAAGGACGCAGACATTACTCCTATTACAACTGATGATGCCTATGCAACTCAGGCATTTGGAATGCATCTTGCAAGACTTATTGGTAGTGATGAAGTTAAGAAAGTAGTAAATAATGGAGAATGGGATAGACCTGAGGTTCTTAAAACAGCAAAATGTTTTGAAGAACTTGCTGCTAAAGGATATTTTTCAAAACAAGTAGGTTCTAATGTATGGCCTAACGGACAAAATACTGAACTTGCAACAGGAAAAGCGGCACTATATTGTAGTGGAACTTATATCCCAAATGAAACAAAAACTATTACAGGCGATAGTTTTCAATGGGGATTTTTTAATTATCCTGAAGTAGACGGTGGTATCAATGGTACAGAGGCTATGGTATTAGGCTGTCAAAGTTTTGCTATTACTTCAAAATGTAAGAATCCTAAAGCTGCTTTTGCACTTATAAAGAAATTAACAAGAGGTTCTTGGGACGCAAAACTGGCAGAGGAAACTTTAAGTATTCCGGCAGATATACATAATACAGGTTGGCCTAAGCAACTAGCTGATGCAAGACCTTATATGGAAAAATGTACAGAAATTTTTGCTGTTTCAGGTGGATTGGAAAACAACCCTGATGTAACTCCGGCACTTAAAGAAAACTTAATGAAGTTATATGCAGGAACTTGTACAGCAGAGGAATTTGTAGCTAATATGAAAAAATAGTCTGATTTTCATCTGATATAATATTTAATAATTGGGAATATTGGAGTTAATATTTAGTTTAAGGTTTAGCCGAGCTTTGAGGCTCGGCTATTTTGATAAAATAGGAGAAAAGTTATGAAAAGAAATAAGGGAATGATAGCTGCTTTTGCCCTACCAAGTACATTGATTTTTTTTGCAATATTTATTTATCCTATTATTCGTACGGTAATAATGAGCTTTTTTTCAATTAAAGAGATTACAGATTCTTTTTCAAGTTGGAAGTTTAATGGGATTTTGAATTATGTAGATTTGCTAAAAACAAGTCTATATCAACAATCATGGATTAATCTAATTAAAATTTTCTTTATTGGTGGTTTTGTAACTTTGGGAGTATCACTTCTTATGGCAGTTGCTCTTAAAAGTGGTGTTAAAGGAAAAGGATTTTTTCAGGCTGCAATTTATCTTCCTCATGTAATAAGTGCAGTTGCTATGGCAACAATGTGGATTCAGTATGTATTTAACTCATCTTATGGATTACTTACCCATTTTTTTAGAGCAATACATCTTGATTTTTTAGCAGATATTCAATGGTTAGATAGTGAACATAAATTTTGGGCATTATTATATTCATATTGTTTTGGAATGATAGGTCATTTTATGCTTATATGGGTAAGTGGAATTGAAAGAATAAGCCCTGAATACTATGAGGCGGCAAGTATAGACGGAGCAAATAGATTTAATCAATTTTTTCATATTACATTTCCACTATTAAAGGGAATTTTAAGAACCAATATTATTATGTGGTCAATCAGTGTATCAGGCTTTTTTATTTGGTCTAAATTATTTTCACCTATATCGACTGATACTACAACAGTAGTACCTATGATTTATATGTATCAGAAATTATTTGGTGCAGAAAATACTGATTTTATCTCAAGAGATGCAGGAAGTGGTGCTGCTATTGGAGTTATGCTTTGTGTGTTCATCGTAATAATTTTTACAGTTACTAATCGTTTACTTAAGGACAATGATTTGGAATTTTAAGGAGGAAATATGAAACGAGAACTTAGACTAGCTCCAAGTTATATCTTACTTGTAACTTGGATAGGATTTACAGCTATTATTTTACTTTGGGTGGTTGCAGCAAGTCTTTCTACTTCAGCAGAAATTTTTTCAGGAGAAGTATTTAAATTTGGAACGGGATTACACCTGGAAAATTATAGTAGAGCATGGGTTTCATCTAATGTTTCAGTGTTTTTTATGAACTCACTTTTGTATGCAGTGGTTTCATGTGTACTTTTAATTATTCTTTGTGCTCCTTATTCCTATGTATTACAAAGGTTTGATTTTAAAGGAAGTAAAATAATAAAGACATTACTTGCCGCCGCAACAGGTGTTCCTGTAATTATGATTATAATACCGCTTTATATGGCAGTTGCTAAGGCAGGACTTTTAAAACATGAATTATCAAATAGAATAGTGCTTATCTCATTATTTGTCGGTACAAAGATTCCATATACAACTATTTTTTTAATGGTGTATTTTGAAAATATTTCATCTACTTATGAAGAGGCGGCAGCTATTGACGGTTGCCACCCTATTAAAACATTTTGGAAAATTGTTTTTCCTTTGGTTCAAGGTGGAATTGTTACAGTTACAATTTTTAATTTTATCAACATCTGGAATGAATATTTCTTATCCTTGCTCTTTGTAAATTCTGATAAATTACGACCGGTAGCATTAGGACTTTTTTCAATGATTAATGGCATGCAGTATAGTGGAGATTGGAGTGGACTATTTGCATCTGTAATATTAGTATTTTTACCTACATTTATTATATATATAGTTCTTTCTAAAAAGATTATAGGCAGCTTAGTAGGAGGTATTAAAGGTTGAGTTTAATAAAAGAGAAAATTTTAAATAACTTAAGTGGTGTAAAAGAAAAGATTATCTCTATAAATTCGTACTTAAAAAATATATATGGTGTGAAACATTTTAGTTTTGGAACTTGGAGTAGCAGACAACATGTAATTATTGCTATACATGCAGGACAATATACAGGTTTTGCAGAATCTATTTTTTCAATTAATACACCAAATGCCTCTTTAGAACCTTGGAAAGAATATGTAAGTTCCTTAGTTAATATAGAAGTTTCTAAGGCACTTATAAATAATAGAAATATGCGAGGCAAATGGCAAGAACAGCTAGTTGAAATGATTGAGATAGCTCTGATAGATTTAATTGGGAAAATAAAAAAAGTACCTGCTATAAGACTTTTAGAGCTTGATGAGCAAAAAGTGCCTTTCGGAGTTCATGTAATTTTAATTGATGATTTAGAAGAAGTAAAAGAAAGCACAAAATGGGCAGTAGAAAATGGGAAATCTTCTTATATTAAGGTAAAGCTATTTGGGAAAAATGACTTAGATTGCAATATCATTCGTTCAGTTAGAGAAATTTGTGATAGAGAACATACATATTTAATAGGCGATGTGAATTGTGGTTATAGAATGGAGAAAGTAGAAAATTCACTTGAGTATATTGAGGAAAATTTAATAAGACTTTATAATGCAGGGCTTGATGCTTGTGAAGATCCGGCTTACCTTAAGCAAGATGAATGGGTAGAACTTCAAAAAAGAGTAACTCCATTAGCAATTATTCCGGATTATCCACTAAGACCGGCTAGGGAGTCCATTAAAAAAATATGTAAGGGAATGGGAAATATTTATAATATTCATCCTGATTCAGCAGGTTCATTAATTGATGCAGTCATTTTAGCAAAACATATTAAAAATTTCTGTGCAAAGGTTATGATTGGAGATGATAGCCTAGTTGGAGCATCGGCAACAGTTTGGCAACAAATAGCCTATGGTATTGGTGCAGTTTGGGTAGAGGCAACAGAAAAAAGAAATGATTCAGATTTTTATTATAAATGTGTTAGAGAGTTGGCAACAGATAGTTCTAAAAATCCAATTTCAATAAATTTGTTATCAGGTTTTGGAATTGATTTAGATGAGGAAATTTTAAGTAGAGAGGCAGATGAAAAAATAGAAATGAAAGAGAAAAAAAGAAAAAATTTATTATTTATTTTTGCAGATCAATGGAGAGGAAGTGCTTTAGGAAGTGCAAGCGAAGAGCCTGTTCTTACTCCAAATATGGATACTTTTTGTAAGGACGCTACTCTCTGTGATCATGTGTTTAGTACTTTTCCATTATGTACACCTCATAGAGGTAGTCTTTTGACAGGAAAATACCCTTTATCACTTGATTTATTTACAAACTGTAAGACAGGTCTTGATATACGTTTAAAAGATGAAGAGATAGGTATTGGTCAAGTTCTTAAAAATGCAGGCTATCAAACTGCATATATTGGCAAGTGGCATTTAGATGAACCGGAACGAAATCATTCAGAAAACCCTGTATCGGGGGCAATGGGTTGGGACGCTTTTACACCACCCGGAGTTAGGCGTCATGGCTTTGATTACTGGTATTCTTATGGTGCATGGGATAAGCATTTAGCTCCTCATTATTGGGAAAATACTCCAAATATGGAGCAAATGCATAAATGGTCTGTTGAGTGTGAAACAGACAAAGCGACTGAGTATTTAAAGACTATAAGAGATAATGATAAGCCATTTGCATTATATATTTCTTGGAATCCTCCTCATAGCCCTTATGATCAAGTACCGGATAAGTATTTAGATATATATAAAGATAGAGAGATTTCTTTTAGGAAAAATGTAGAGTTTGAAAACATTCATCATCATACAGGAGAAAAAGTAGATTATAGTAAGGAAGATTTAGTAACTATAACTAAGCAATATTATGCTGCAATTAGTGGCTTAGATGACCAATTTGAGCGAATAATAAAATGCTTAAAAGAGGAAAATCTTTATGAAGATACCATTATTGTATTATCTTCAGACCATGGAGATATGCTAGGCTCACATGGACTTATGGGAAAACATGTTTGGTATGAGGAGGCTTTACGAGTGCCTTGCATTTTTAGAATACCGAAAAATGAGAAGAAAGTTTGTCATACTTGTATGGCAAGTCAGGATATAATGCCAACATTACTAGGTTTATTAGAAGTCGATATTCCAAGTAGTGTAGAGGGAAATGACTGCTCTTTATATTTAGTTGAAGATAAAGAAAATCTTGAGCATTCAAGTTTTATTTGTGCTTGCCCGGGAAGAGATGTATTTATTAAAAAATTTAAGGAATATAATTTAAACCCAAGAAATTTTGGTTGGAGAGGCATAAGAACTCAAGATTATACCTATATAATTGAACTTGGCTATGATGTAGTACCAAATCCTAAGAGGTATTTATATCATACTTCAGAGGACAAATATCAACTTAATCCATTAGATTTAGATAAGAAAGAAAATAAATTGCTTGCAGAAACATTTGAAAATCAAATAAAAGATTGGTTAAAAAGGCAAAATGACGGTTTTCTACAAAACTGGGAGAAAAACTCTGCTGCATTTTAAGGGGCAAATTATGGAAAATGAAAGATTGCAAAAATACATTGAAAACTTTAGAAAACATTTCTTGTTTTCAGAAAATGAGCGAGAACTACAAGTTCAGTTTTGTAAAAAAAATTGGCAAGAAGACTGTGAAAGAGTTATAAAAACTGCTGATGAACTATGTAATAATATATTTTTATTTCAACTTCCATGGGATATGGAACAGACCTATGAACCTGTAGAGTTTAAAGATAAAATTAAGTGGGATTACATTTTAAATAATGATAAAGAATTTATATACCAAATGAATAGACATAGATATTGGATTTGTCTAGGTCAAGCTTATGCACTTACAAAAGATGAAAAGTATGTAAAATGTTTTGTGCATCAACTGTTTGACTGGGTTAAAAGTGAGCCTTGTGAAGAAAAGAGGCAATTTACTACTTGGAGAACCTTAGAAACAGGGCTTAGGGCAAATTATTGGTTTAGAACAATGGCATTTTTTGCAGATAATAGTATTATAAATGCTAATATTTGGAAAGTCTTTTTTGAAAGTCTGGAAATTCATGCAGATTGGCTATATGAAAATAAAAATCAAGCATTTTCAAAGAAAAGTAATTGGGGCATAATGGAACATTGTGGTCTATACTGCCTTGGAAAGGTGCTTGATGCTCCTAAATATACCAATAGGGCTATAGATAGGCTTAAAGAAATGCTTAGAATACAAATTATGGACGACGGTATGCAATGGGAACAATCATATATGTATCATAATGAAGTACTTATGAGCTATCTTGAAGTTATTTATTTGGCAAATCTTTATAATGAAAAACCATTTACAGATAATGAACTTAAAATAATAGAGAACATGGCTATGGCAACATTACTTTCACAAAATCCAAATTGCAAACAGCCAATGTTGGGAGATTCAGACGATACAGATGTAAGAGATATAATTAGTTTTTCAGCATTACTCTTTAATAGTAGTACATTAAAAAAAGGTGGTTTCTTAGAAATAGATTTTGAAACTGCTTGGAGATACAGCAGTAAATTTCAAGAAATTTATAGAAAAATTGATATAGGAAATAAAATTGAACTTTTAACAGAACTTAAAAATAGTGGTCAAGTGTTTTACCGTTCTGCAAGGAAAAAAAATGCAGATTGGATTCATTTTGTAAATGGCTCTATGGGTGGAGGGCATGGACATTATGACAAACTACATATAGATTTATTTTTAAATGGAGAGGAGATTTTAACGGATTCAGGGCGTTTTACTTATACAGATACTCCTATTCGTTATAAATTAAAGTCAGCCTCTGCTCATAATGTTCCAATGATTTCTAATGTTGAATATGGAGAAAGCGTTGACTCTTGGACATTTTCAAAACTTCCAATGTCTACAAGCAATGCAGTAGTAAATAAAGATGATTTTATACTTATTGAGGGAGCACATTTTGGATACTTGGAAAATGGAATTGTTATAAAACGTTCTATTGTATGTATAGAACATGGGCTTTATGCAGTAATGGACGAGTTTTTAGGTAATAAAAAGTATTCAGTTAGCCAAAATTGGCATTTTTCAGAAAAAATATCAATAACTCCACAAGAAAGATATTTTTTAGGAAATGGAGAAAAAACAAATTTTTTAATACAGCCATTTGTAAGTAAGGGAGAAATAGATTATAAAATAACTAAACAACCTATATCAAGACATTATAATTTACTTTCAGAAAGAGAGTGCTTGGAAATTTCGGCTAAGGAAAGTAACTGTATAATTACATTTATTGCAAAATTAGATAAAGAGCAAATTATTATAGAGAGAAAGCAGGTACATTCTACTGCTTATAATAAATATGTGAGTAACCTAGAGGGAGAGGGCTTTGTAATAGACACTAAGAAATGTAGATATGCACTTGTATTCTTACACCAAGAAGTTGGAAATCAAGCTGATTTTGTAGGCATAGAAAATTGCTATGGTTTAGGTAGGGTTATGGTTAAGAGATTAGATGAAAAAGGGCAGTTAATGACGGTGTTGCAGAGGTAAATGTAAAAGATTTGAGAATTTTATTATACTCCATTTAGAATAAGCCCTTGACAATTAAATAACAAATTTTTTAACGTCATTTTGCCCACTATATCGTATCTTACGAAAAAATACACTTAGATAAAAACTATATTTTATTCTTAATATATTGAACTTTTATATACAATATGCTATAATAAAATAAGAACTTAAGCAATTCTTGTTCTGAAAATCTCAATAATAAATTCACACAAAGTTATGTTAATACAGTTAGTTGGAGCGTGTAGTAAAAGTGCATTTAATCACTATTAGGAGTACTATGCCTTTTTTTGGTATAAAAAAATTACGAGAATGTTGTATTAGGTAAAATTCTAATAAACATACTCTTATTATTAAAGAAAAGGAGAAAGTTATGGCAAAATATGTAATGGCGTTAGATTCAGGAACTACAAGTAATCGTTGTATTTTATTTAATGAAAAGGGAGAGATGTGCAGTGTAGCACAAAAAGAATTTACTCAGTATTTCCCTAAGCCGGGTTGGGTAGAGCATGATGCAAATGAAATCTGGTCATCACAACTTGGAGTTGCAGTGGAGGCGATGTCTAAGATTGGTGTTTCTGCAAAAGACATTGCAGCGATAGGAATTACAAATCAAAGAGAAACAACTATTGTATGGGATAAGATAACAGGCGAGCCTGTATATCATGCTATTGTTTGGCAATGTCGTAGAACTTCTGAATATTGTGATAGTTTAAAAGAAAAGGGGCTAACTGACAGTTTCCGTGCTAAAACAGGGCTTGTAATAGATGCTTATTTTTCAGGTACTAAATTAAAATGGATACTTGATAATGTAGAGTGTGTAAGAGAGCGTGCTGAAAAAGGCGAACTTTTGTTTGGAACAGTTGAAACTTGGCTTATTTGGAAACTTACAAAAGGAAAGGTTCATGTTACCGACTATTCAAATGCGTCAAGGACAATGCTTTTTAATATCAATACTTTGGAGTGGGACGACGAGATTTTAGCTGAACTTAATATTCCAAAATCTATGTTGCCTAAGGCAGAGGCATCAAGCCATATATATGGACATTCCGACCCTCAATTTTTAGGTGGAGAGATACCTATTGCAGGAGCGGCAGGAGATCAGCAGGCAGCACTCTTTGGACAAACTTGCTTTAAGGCAGGAGAGGCTAAAAATACTTATGGTACAGGTTGTTTTATGCTTATGAATACAGGAGAAAAGCCGGTATTTTCTAAGAATGGGCTTGTAACTACTATTGCTTGGGGACTTGACGGCAAGGTAAATTATGCACTTGAGGGTTCTATTTTCGTGGCAGGAGCAGCAGTTCAATGGCTTAGAGATGAAATGCGACTTATAGATTCTTCTCCTGACTCAGAATATATGGCATCAAAGGTAAAGGATACAAATGGTTGTTATGTAGTGCCTGCATTTACAGGACTTGGAGCTCCTCATTGGGATCAGTATGCAAGAGGAACTATTGTAGGAATTACAAGGGGTGTAAATAAATATCATATCGTGCGTGCAACCTTAGACTCACTTTGCTATCAGACAAATGATGTATTACAGGCTATGCGTGCAGATTCAGGACTTGAACTTGCAAGCCTTAAAGTAGACGGTGGAGCATGTGCTAATAATTATTTAATGCAGACACAGGCAGATATTATAAATGCCCCTGTAAATCGTCCACAATGTGTAGAAACTACTGCTATGGGAGCGGCTTATTTGGCAGGTCTTGCAGTAGGATATTGGAAGAGTAAAGAAGATGTTATAAAGAATTGGGCAATTAACAAGACTTTCCTACCTGAAATTTCAGAGGAAAAGAGAGAAGAAATGATAAGTGGTTGGAATAAGGCAGTTAAATATTCCTATGGTTGGGCAAAGTAATAGATTGGAGGAAAATATGTTACCTTATATAGCAGAATTTTTAGGAACAATGATATTGATAATATTGGGAGACGGCGTAGTTGCCAATGTTATATTAAATAAGTCGGGAATGAAAGGAGCAGGACCTGTTCAGATTACATTTGGTTGGGGACTTGCCGTTATGTTACCTGCATTTATCTTCGGTGCAGCATCAGGGGCACATTTTAACCCTGCACTTACAATTGCTTTAGCAGTTGACGGAAGTATCTCTTGGGCATTAGTTCCGGGATATATAATTGCTCAGTTTATAGGAGCTTTTTGTGGAGCAATTATTGTATATTATTTATTCAAAGACCATTTTGATGCTACTGAAGATCAGAAAAGTAAACTCGGAGTTTTCTGCACAAGTCCGTCAATTCCTAACATGGGACGCAATATATTTAGTGAGATTATAGGTACTTTTGTATTGGTGTTTGCAATCAAAGGTATAGGTCAAGTACAAGGTATTGCAGGTGGTGTAGATAAGTTCTTAGTATTTGGAATTATAGTTTCAATAGGTATGTCTTTAGGTGGACTTACAGGTTATGCTATAAATCCTGCTCGTGATTTAGGACCTCGTTTAGCTCATGCTCTACTTCCTATAAAGGGAAAGGGAGATTCAAATTGGGGTTATGCACCTGTTGTTATAATAGGACCTATTGTAGGTGCGATAATAGCGGCAGTTTTATATAAATTCATTCCATGGGTATAGTTTATTAGAATTTAATTATATATAAACATTATAAAACAGAGCAGTGCAGATAGACATAAAATGTCCTGCTTGCTCTGTTTTATCTCTTTAGTAGGAGGGAATATGGAAGATGTAATTATTATCGGAGCAGGTGTGTCAGGAACTTCTTGTGCTAGAGAGTTGGCAAGGTATAAGGGTAAGATTTGCGTACTTGAAAAAGAGGAAGATGTATGTTGTGGAACTTCAAAGGCAAATAGTGCTATTGTACATGCAGGCTATGATGCAAAAGAGGGTTCATTAATGGCAAAATTAAATGTAGAGGGCAATCGCATTATGCCTAAACTTGCAAAGGAATTAGATTTTGCTTTTAAGCTTTGTGGCTCTTTGGTAGTGTGTCTTGATGAAGAAGAACTTCCTAATTTAATCAAACTTTATGATAGAGGAATTGCAAATGGAGTAAAAGAGTTAGAGGTAATTACTGATAAAAAAAGAATAAAAGAGTTAGAACCTAATTTATCAGAAAAAACAGCAGGTGTTTTATATGCACCGACAGCAGGGATTGTATGTCCCTTTAACCTAAATATTGCAATGGCTGAAAATGCTTATTCAAATGGAGTTAAATTTCATTTTAATACTAGAGTAAAAAATATTTATAAAATTGAAAATGGTTGGGCAATAGACACTACAAATGGAGTTTATAAAACAAGATGTGTGGTAAATGCAGCAGGAGTCTATGCTGATGAATTACATAACATGGTAGCTAGAGAAAAAATTCATATTACACCTCGTAGAGGTGATTATTGTTTGCTTGATAAAACAGTAGGTAACCATGTAAACAGGACAATATTTGCATTACCGGGGAAATATGGAAAAGGAGTTTTAGTAGCACCTACTGTACATGGAAATTTAATTGTAGGGCCTACTGCCATTGACATTACCGATAAGGACTCAACTGCAACAACTATGGCAGGTATACAAGAGCTTATTTCAAAGGCAAGTATGAATGTAAAAAATCTACCTATGAATAAGGTCATTACTTCTTTTGCAGGGCTTAGAGCTCATGAGGACGGACATGAATTTATCATAAAAGAACTTCCTGAGGCTAAGGGCTTTGTGGATTGTGCAGGCATTGAATCTCCGGGGCTTACAAGTGCACCTGCAATAGGGAAAATGGTGGCTGAAATTGTACAAAATATTTTAAATCTGCCAATTAATGACAAGTTTATAAAAACAAGAAAGGGAGTTTTAAATCCTAAAGAATTATCATTTAAAGAGTATAGTGAGCTTGTAAAGAAAAAGCCTGAATATGGAAATATTATATGCAGATGTGAAATGATAAGCGAGGGAGAAATTTTAGATGCAATTCATAGACCACTTGGAGCAAGTTCATTAGACGGACTAAAACGTAGAGTAAGGGCAGGTTCAGGAAGATGTCAAGCAGGTTTTTGTACTTCTAGAAGTATGGAGATTTTAAGGCGTGAATTAGGAATTAATATGACTGAGATTACAAAATCAGGAAAGGGTTCAAAGCTTGTAGTTGGAGAAGATAAGGACTTATGGTAGTTAAAATGGAGAATGGTATGAAAGAATATGATATAGTAATTATTGGAGGTGGACCGGCAGGGCTTGCAGCGGCAGTATCAGCTAAGGACGCAGGGATAGATAACTTACTTATATTAGAAAGAGATAAGATGCTTGGAGGCATTTTAAACCAATGTATTCATAATGGTTTTGGACTTCATACATTTAAAGAGGAACTTACCGGACCTGAGTATGCAAGTAGATATATTAGCGAGGTAGAAAAGAGAAATATAGAATATAAGCTTGAAACTATGGTAGTAGACATTTCCCCTGAAAAAGTTATCATAGCCCTTAATAAAAAAGATAGCTTGTTTAAGATAAAGGCAAAGGCAATAATTTTAGCTATGGGTTGTAGAGAGCGTTCAAGAGGGGCATTAAATATACCCGGATATCGTCCTGCAGGAATATTTAGTGCCGGTACTGCACAAAGACTTGTAAATATGGAGGGATATCTTCCGGGGCGAGAAGTCGTGATACTTGGCTCAGGGGATATAGGACTTATTATGGCAAGGAGAATGACTCTCGAGGGAGCAAAAGTTAAAGTTGTAGCTGAACTTATGCCTTATTCAGGAGGATTAAAAAGAAATATAGTCCAATGTCTAAATGATTACAACATTCCTTTAAAATTAAGTCATACGGTTATAGACATAAAGGGAAAAGAGAGAGTTGAAAGCGTAGTCATTGCAAAGGTTGATGAAAAAGGTAAACCTATTGCAGGTACAGAGGAGGAATATTCTTGCGATACACTGCTTTTGTCGGTAGGACTTATCCCTGAAAATGAATTATCCCTAAACTTAGGAGTAAAGTTAAACACTGTAACTTCAGGCCCAATAGTAAATGAAAGTTTAGAAACAAATGTAGAGGGAGTTTTTGCATGTGGCAATGTATTACATGTGCATGACTTGGTAGACTTTGTTTCAAAAGAGGCAGCTGATGCAGGAATTAGTGCTGCAAATTATGTAAAAGCCGGAATACAAAAACAAACTAATAGAATTAAACTTACATCTACTCAGGGGGTACGCTATACAGTTCCCTCACTTATAGGTATTGAAAACATGAAAGAAAAACAACTAGTTCGTTTTAGAGTTGGAAAAGTTTTTAAAAATGTTTTTGTAAGTGCATATATTGGCGAGGAAAGAGTTTTAAAAAAGCCAAGGTCTATTATGGCTCCGGGAGAAATGGAGGAAATATCATTTGATAAGAAACTTTTGTTAAAATACCCTAATTGTGATGAAATTGTAATAAAAGTGGAGGAAAGCTATGAAACAGGTTGATTTAATATGTATTAGCTGTCCTATGGGTTGTTCCATGAAAGTTGATATGGAAGAAAAACAGGTTATAAAGGTACAGGGAAATAACTGTAAAAGAGGGGAAATATATGCTCGTAAAGAACTTGTAAACCCTACTAGAATCGTTACTTCTACTATCAAAGTAATAGGAGGAAAGTTTCCAAGAGTTTCTGTAAAGACAAAAGAGGACATTCCAAAGGATAAGATTTTTGATTGTGTAAGGGCATTAAAAAATGTAGAGGTAAATGCACCTATTCATATAGGAGATGTAGTATTGGAAAATGTTGCAGGCACTAAAGTTGATATGGTAGCAACCTCGGAAAATTTAAATATGTAGAAATTTTGTAGAAAATAAGTTGTACTATTTACAGCGGCAAAAACAAGGTATAAAATTAAAATACATACATTAATTTATAAGGAGGCAATATGAAGAAGTTTATTAATGATGTTTCACTAGTAGAAGAACAGATGATTTTGGGTATGGTAAAGGCATATCCTGAGTATTTAAAAAAACTTGAATCCGGAAATGTTGTAGTCCGTGCAAATAAAAAAGAGGGCAAAGTTGCTCTTATAAGTGGTGGTGGAAGTGGACATGAGCCGGCACATGGTGGTTTTGTGGGAACAGGCATGCTTGATTGTGCAGTTGCAGGTGCAGTATTTACTTCTCCTACTCCTGATAAGATTTATGAGGGAATCAAAGCTATTGCCACTGATAAGGGTGTACTTATGGTTATAAAAAATTATACAGGCGATGTTATGAACTTTGAAATGGCGGCAGATATGGCGGCTATGGACGGGATTGAAGTAAAACAAGTTATTACAAATGATGATGTCGCAGTAAAAGACAGTCTATACACTGTTGGTAGAAGAGGAGTTGCAGGAACTGTTTTTGTACATAAGATTGCAGGAGCATTGGCAGAAGAGGGTGCAAGTCTTGATGAAGTGCAGGCTGTTGCACAAAAAGTAATTGACAATGTTCGTACAATGGGAGCGGCTATTGAACCTTGTACAGTGCCGGCAGCAGGAAAACCGGGATTTGAACTTGCAGATAATGAAATGGAGATAGGCATAGGAATACATGGCGAACCGGGAACACATAGAGAACCGATAAAGCCGGCAGATGAAGTAGTAGATTTATTACTTAGTCATATTTTATCAGATATAGATTACTCAGGCAAAGAAGTTGCAGTTTTAATAAATGGTGCAGGTGGTACTCCGCTTATGGAATTATTTATTATAAATAATAGAGTTTCTGATGTGTTAAAAGAAAAGGGCATAAAGGTTTATCGTACTTTTGTAGGAGAGTTTATGACTTCTATTGAAATGCAAGGTTTTTCAATCTCATTACTTCGTTTAGATGATGAAATGAAAAGATTATTAGATGCAAAAGCAGACACTCCTGCTTGGAAATAAATGATACTTGGAGGAAGTTATGACTAATGTAATAGAAGTTATTAAAAATATCTGCAAAACAATGCAGGAGCATAAAGACTATCTTACAGAACTTGATCAGCCTATCGGCGATAGCGACCATGGAATAAATATGGCAAGAGGCTTTGAGGCAGTAAATGAAAAATTAGATGAACTTAAGGATAAAGACATTGCTACAATATTGAAAACAGTAGGAATGACCTTAGTATCAACAGTAGGTGGAGCATCAGGCCCACTATATGGTTCTGCATTTTTAAAGGCAGCTATGACAGTTACAGGAAAAAATGACATTGATATAGATACATTTATTAGTATGTTAAGTAGTGCCATTGAGGCTGTTAAACAAAGAGGAAAGGCTACTTTAGGAGAGGCTACCATGCTTGATGCTATGATTCCCTCTCTTGAGGCAATGCAAAATGCAAGAGAGGAAAAAAAGCCTGCTTTAGAAATTTTAAAAGAGGGTGTTGAGGCGGCTAAAAAAGGAGCAGAACATACAAAGGATTTAATAGCAACCAAGGGGAGAGCAAGTTATGTTGGAGAAAGAGGACTTGGACATCAAGACCCCGGAGCAACTTCTTATACTTACTTACTTGAGGCTATTTATGAAAGTGTAAAGGGGGATTAAATGGTAGGAATTGTAATTGTTTCCCACAGTCAAAAACTAGCTGAAAGTGTGGTAGAACTTACTAAAATGATGGCGGCTGATGCTAAAATAGAGGCGGCAGGGGGCATGGAAGACGGTGGACTTGGAACAAGCTTTGAAAAGATAAATAAAGCTATTGAAAAGGTTTATTCAGATGACGGAGTAATAGTATTAGTTGACATGGGTAGTGCAGTTATGACTACTGAAATGGTTATTGAAAGCTTGGGAGATAAAAAAGTTAAGATAGCAGATTGTCCTTTAGTAGAGGGAGCAGTAACAGCTACAGTAGAGGCTAGTACAGGCTCTGATATGGAAAGTATATTAAAGGAACTTGAAAAGGTAGGAACAATAAAAAAATTGTAATAAAGTTTTTAGGTTGTTTTGGGGTATTTTCCTCGCCAACGGTGAGGAAAATACCCTAATATTTAAATTGGAAAAGCAAAATGTGGAAATTTAGTCAATTTAGTTGTATTATATATGTAAATATCTAATGGAGGAATTTAATATGGGACTTTTAAGAGCAGGCATAGGTTCTTTAACAGGAGTTCTCGCTGACCAATGGAGAGAATATATTTATTGTCCGTCGCTTGAAAGCGATGTTTTAGTAAGAAAGGGAGAAAATAGAAAAGCAAAGAGAAGTTCTAATAGAGGAAGTAGTAACCTCATAACAAATGGTTCTATAATCGCAGTAAATGAGGGACAATGTATGATGATTGTAGACCAAGGGCAGATAGTAGAGTTATGTGCCGAGTCAGGAGAGTTTGTATATGATACCTCAAGCGAACCAAGTGTTTTTGTTGGAAACTTTGGGGACGGTTTAAAAGCTAGTTTTAATCAATTCATGAGAAGACTTTCCTTTGGAGGAGATACAGGAAAAGACCAAAGAGTATACTTTTTTAATACCAAGGAAATACTTGGAAATAAATTTGGAACAATTAATCCTGTACCTTTTAGAGTTGTTGATAATAATATAGGCTTAGATATAGATACTGCAATAAGATGTCATGGCGAATATGCATTTAGAATTATAGACCCTATTTTGTTCTATAAAAATATTTCAGGAAATGTTGAAAATGACTACACTAGAGATATTATAGATTCACAACTTAGGAGTGAACTTCTTTCAGCACTTCAGCCTGCATTTGCAAAGATTTCTGAAATGGGGATAAGATATAGTGCACTTCCGGGACAGACTCAAATATTAAGTGATGCCTTAAATGAAGTACTTTCAGAAAAATGGACTAAGAGATATGGAATAATCATTAGTACACTTTCAATAAGTTCTATAACTGCACCAAAAGAAGATGAGGATATGATTAAGGAACTTCAAAGAAATGCAGTTTTTAGAAATCCTAATATGGCGGCGGCTCACATGGTTGGAGCACAAGCAAGTGCAATGCAGGCAGCAGCCTCAAATACTGCAACAGGCCCAATGGTAGCATTTGCAGGAATGAATGCTGCAAGTAGTGCAGGTGGTATAAATGCAAATGATTTATTTGCTATGGGAAATCAAAACCATAACAATACACCTGCTAATAATGTCAATCAAAACACTTGGAATTGTTCTTGTGGTAAAATAGGTAATACAGGAAACTTCTGTACTGATTGTGGTAAGCCAAAACCTGCCACATCTAGTTGGACTTGTACTTGTGGAAATCAAAATACAGGTAAATTTTGCACTAATTGTGGCAAGCAAAGACCTGAGGCAATGCAAGCAAAATGTAATAGATGTGGCTGGGAGGCAAAGGATAGTAACATTCCTAAGTTCTGTCCTGAATGTGGAAATACATTAAATGGTTAACATAAAGTCAAGGCTTGGTTTAATTTAGGGGGTAAGCAATGTTTCTTATTTCCGTAATAATGATTATTTTGTTTCTAGTAATAGTAAGTAAACAAAATAAAAAAGATAAAGATGAAATTGAATATTTAAAAAGTGAATTATTTAGAGCTGAGGACAAGAGTAATTATATTCTTAATAAAATTGCAAGTAAGTACCCTGAATTTGCAGATGAGATTTTAAAGGAATATTATAATAATCAAAGGGCTGGTGAATATAGCCAGCCTAATTATAATGTAAATCAAAATGCTTATTATAATGAAAATACTAATGCAGAAAGTATTTTAGATAAACAAGAATTAGAAAAGCAAGAAGTTTATAATAGTGAAAATATTAATGCAGGAAACATTTTAAATAGTCAAAAAGTAGAAAAGCAAGACATTTATCATAGCGAAAATATTTTAAATAAACAAGAAGTAGAAAATCAAGACATTTCTAATAATGAAAACATTTCAGAAAATCAAGACATTTATTATGATACTACTTATATTTCAAGGGATATAAAACTTGTTAATAAGAGAAAGGTTGTTACTAAGAGCGAGGAGCAGATAAAGCAAGAAAGAATTAAGTTTAATAGTACACTGAGTCTTTGCTTGGGTGCAGTCTTTATAATGATTTCAGGGCTTGTATTTGCGACTACAACTTGGAAAATCTTACCTAACTTTATAAAATTAATATCCCTTGCGATATTTGCTGTTTTATTCTATGTTGCAAGCTTTGTGGCATATAAAAAACTTGATATTATCCGTACTGCAAAAACTTTTTATGTGCTAGGAAGTATTTATGTATTTGTTTTTGTTCTTGCAGCAGGTTATTTCAGGCTTTTAGGCGAATATCTAAGTATAAGAGGAAGTGGGAGATTTCTATTATTTTTCATAGGAATGTTTTTTACGGAGATTTCATTAATATATGGATTAAAGCTATTTAGAGAAAAGTGGTATGGCTATATATGTGCCTCAGGAGTTAGTATCTGCTTTGGGCTATTAGTTTATACCTTTACCTATGAAATAAAGAGCCTGTCATTTTACTATGGTATATTTGCAGTTGTATTAATAATGATTGATAGATATAAGCTCATAAATAGGCTTTCACAAATGTTTGAGCCGGTAAAGATTATCTATCCAAGATATAGTCAAGTTAGTTTTATTTTGGCTTGCACAATGATTGCTGCATTTCATAGAAATAATTTAAGTTTTGCAGCTGTTATGCTTTTACTTTCTGCTGTTTGTATATTCCTTACTTATAGAGATAGAAAAGCCGAGTATCTGCCTTTTGGGCTGTTTCTTATAGTGCTTGTAATATTTAAGTTAATTCATATTAAGGGTATATATGAATTAATGTATAAAGTATTGATTTTAAATGTTATGGGCATTAGTTTAAGGCTTATAAAGCTTTCAAAAAAGAAAGAAGATGTAGTATATAGTGAAATCTCTGAAAATATACTTAAATTTATAAAGTACATACCTTATGTAACATGTGTTGTATTAGAAATATTTGTATTAAAAGATATTTATAATCCATATTTTTTAGTTGTATTTTCAACATTTATGGCAGTTTTAATGGTTATATGGCTAAATTTATTAGATAATGATAGGCAGTTAAGCGTTACTGTTAATATAGCCTTTTATATCTTTTCATTTGCACTATTTGAATATATCAATGTAAATTTAGAGATTTTCCTTGCTGTATATTTGACTGTTTTATGTGTGATAATGCTGTCAAGAAGATTTGTAGAGAAAACTTTTAAAGTAAGTTTTACAAAGGATGCAAAGCTTATAGATTACATGGTATTTATATGTGCCGGCACATCCTTGATTATGTCATCTACTGAGCTTTTCTTAAGGTGTACTTTAAACTCAGTTTATTATACATTTTTAATATTGGTAAATGTATTCCTGATACATAAATATGATTTAAAAGTAAAACTAAGTGCAGCATTTAATATAGCATTTTATGTATTTGCATTTACACTAATAAATTATTTTATTAAAAATGAAAAAGTTAATTGGCTAATATATGTAATAGTAACCACATTACTCCTATTAGGAAAAGATACAATAACTAAGTATACCAAGCAGGAATTTGACTTAAGTTCTGATTTTGCATCATTAGCTGCAAGTGTATCATTAAATTTTATATTTACTTTTCTAATAGTATCAGAGTATTTTGTGCTTGATTGGCTGTCTATTTTAGGTGTATTTTTGGTACTTGTAAATGTAATACTAATACATAGACTTACATTAAAGATAAAATTATCCTTAGCAGTTAATATAGTTATATATGTATTTATGTATACGATATATAGATATATAGGTATAGATGTAAGGCTTTATATTGCTACAGTTGTAATAGTTTCATGTATATTTATACTTACTAATGAAATTATGCTTAGATTCTTAAAAACAGAATTTGACAAAATCTCTTTGATAGCCTCTGCAATAGTGAGTGTTGCATTTAATATAAATTTATTTTTTGACCTATATAAACCATTTAGAGTTTTTTACAGAGAGGATATATATAGTTCAATAGTGCCAAGTTGGGCAATGGTTGTAAAAAGTGCTGATACAATTTATGCTAATATTGCATTATTAATAAGCCTTTTATTCTTGCTAGTAGTTTTTATTAAATATAAAAATAAGATTTTAGTGCTTAAATACTTTGACCATATTATTCAAATCGGAAGTATTTTAATATGTGGCAATCTGCTTGCACTTGGGCTTAATATATTTATAAGACCTGCATATTTGGTGCTCTGTTATATAATTATTTATATGGTTTATACAACTTATAAGAAAGAAAGCATTGATAAACTTATAGTAATAATTTCAGTTATAGCCGGAGTTTTAGATTTTACAAATGCTATATATTCTGAATATTATATTTTAACTCCATATTTGCTAGTTTTGGCTACTTACATTGTTATAAAATTATATTTTATAAAGCCTACATTTGAAATAAATGAAAATAGTCAAAACTTATGGAATAGGTTATGGATTGCCCTGTGTTTGGTTGGAATATATCTACAACTTATAACAACTAAAACATTTGACAGCTACAATAGTATAATAGTATTATTTATAGTCTTTATAAGTTTTTCAGTTATAAGAGCTTTATTTATAAAGTACTTTGGAAAAGAGCTTTTAAAGAGTTATTTTGACAAAATCTTGATTGTAGTATTTTTATCAAATATAGTTTGCTTTGCAATGAGTGATAATAATATGATTTATGTTTTCATGATTTCATTTATTTTATTAGCAAGCCATGCGTATTACTACATTTCCTATAATAATAGCTTTGACCTTGCAAGTTCTATTATGGGAATACCTGTAATGATATTAATTTCTTATAAATTAATGGATTTAAGTGCAAATCAGAAGTTTATAATTATATGTGCAGTTTTGGTTATAATATGTGCTATCTCGAGATATTTTTATGATATATATATCAATGCAGGTAAGTTTAAAAATGTCTATGATTGGTTTAGTGTATTTTCAATAGTATATCTAATTATATTTGTTTTAGGCGTAGATACTAAGTTCTACTCAGTTTTACTTTTAGCTATATCTGCATATATTTGGCAATATAGATGTATAAAGAAATTTGAGAAACCACTACTTACACTATCTCTTTTGATTGTAACAGTTGCATTTTGGATTCAGCAGTTTGTTACTATAAATAAATTGATAGTTCAAGAATACTATATGTTAGTTTTGGCTATATCTACATTTTCACTTAAATTTATCTACAAAGAGGAAAGAGAAAAGCTTGCTAAATTTCAAAATGCTACATATACACTATGTATATTTATACTTGGTGTGTTTGCAGTAGATGAGGGAAATGTAAATAATGCTATAATCTATATTTTGATATGTATTTTTACCTTTGTAATTGCTATAATTTATAAGAATAAGTTTATGAGAAATGTAGGTTTTTGCTTTGCCTTGCTTACAGCACTTTATATGACTAGAGATTTTTGGCTTAGTATAGGTTGGTGGGCAATACTTTTAGTATTAGGAATTTTATTAATAGTATTTGCTGCCACAAATGAGAAAAGGAAGAAATAAAATATATGAAGTTTGAATTACATTCAGAATATAAGCCTACCGGCGATCAGCCACAGGCTATTGAAAAGTTAGTTGAGGGATTTAAAGAGGGAAATCAGTTTCAGACTTTACTTGGCGTTACAGGTTCAGGAAAAACATTTACAATGGCAAATATTATAGAGAAACTTCAAAAGCCGACACTTATAATTGCACATAATAAAACACTTGCAGCACAGCTTTATAGTGAGTTTAAAGAGTTTTTCCCAAATAATGCAGTAGAGTATTTTGTAAGCTACTATGACTACTATCAGCCGGAGGCTTATGTTCCGTCAACTGACACTTACATTGAAAAAGATTCATCTATAAATGATGAAATAGATAAACTTAGACATAGTGCCACTGCTGCACTTTCAGAAAGAAAAGATGTTATAATAGTAGCCTCTGTTTCTTGTATTTATGGTCTTGGAAGTCCTATTGATTATAATGAAATGGTGGTGTCATTAAGACCCGGAATGGAAAAAGACAGGGACGATGTCATTAGAAAACTTATAGATATTCAATATATGAGAAATGATATGGACTTTCATCGTGGGACTTTTAGAGTAAGAGGAGATAGTCTTGAGATATTTCCTGCTTACTCAAGTAAAGAGGCTTATAGAGTTGAATTTTTTGGAGATGAGGTAGAAAGAATAAGTCAGATTGATGTGCTTACCAGAAATGTAATCTGCGAGCTTGGTCATATAGCAGTATTTCCTGCATCTCATTATGTAGTAGCACCTGAAAAAATGCTTAGAGCAGCCGAGGAGATACTTAAAGAATGTGATGAGAGAGTAAAGTATTTTAAGGAAGAGGAAAAATTTCTTGAGGCACAAAGAATTGATGAAAGAACTCATTTTGATGTGGAAATGATGAAAGAAACAGGCTTTTGCTCAGGAATAGAAAATTATTCAAGACATCTGACAGGCTCAAAGGCAGGAGAGCCGCCATATACTTTGATTGACTATTTTAAAGGGGAATTTTTAATAATAGTAGATGAATCTCATATTACAATACCTCAAGTTAGGGGAATGTATGCAGGGGATCGTTCAAGAAAGACTACTTTGGTTGAGTATGGTTTTAGACTACCAAGTGCATTGGACAATAGACCTCTTGAATTTAGCGAGTTTGAAAGTAAAATAGATCAAATGCTATTTGTGTCTGCAACTCCGTCAGTTTATGAAGAAAATCATGAACTTAACAGAGTAGAGCAAATTATAAGACCTACAGGACTCCTTGACCCAGAGGTGAGTGTAAGACCGGTGGAGGGGCAGATTGATGATTTAATAAGTGAAGTAAATAAGGAAGTTGAAAAGAAAAATAAAGTTCTTATAACTACTCTTACAAAAAAAATGGCAGAAGATTTATGTGATTTTATGAAAGAAGTTGGAATTAGGGTTAGATATTTACATTCTGATATTGATACACTTGAAAGAGCCGAAATTATAAGAGATATGAGGCTTGATGTATTTGACGTACTTATAGGAATCAACCTTTTGAGGGAGGGGCTTGATATTCCTGAAATAACTTTAGTTGCAATACTTGATGCTGACAAAGAGGGATTTTTAAGAAGTGAAACTTCACTTATCCAAACAATAGGTAGGGCTGCAAGAAATGCAGACGGACATGTTATAATGTATGCAGATACTATAACGGATTCTATGAAAAAAGCTATTGATGAAACAAATAGAAGACGTGAAATTCAAGAAAAGTATAATAAAGAGCATGGAATAACTCCGACAACCATAAAAAAGGCAGTAAGAGATGTTATTGCGATTTCAAAAGCCGCTATTGCAGATGATAAGACTTGGAAAAAAGAACCTGAGTCTATGGATCTTGATGAGCTTAAAAAACTTTCAAAAGAGCTTGAAAAGAAAATGCTTAAGGCGGCAGCTGAACTGAACTTTGAGGAGGCTGCTATGCTAAGGGACAGAATGAGCGAAGTAAAGAAAATGATTTTGGAGCAAGAATGATAAGTAGAGAACATTTAGTTGCAGATACTGCAATGCTTGCAGGAAAGATAATGCTTGTAAGTGGTGCTGATATATATAGAGTAGAAGATACTATGAATAGAATACTTAAAAAAAGTAGTGGAAATGCGACTGCTTTCGTTCTTGCTACAGGTATAACATTAACTGTTATATGTAAGGATACTACTATAACTCTTACAAAAAGAATAGGAGATAGAAAGACAAATCTAAACCATATATATGAAGTAAACAGCATTTCCAGAAAACTTTCTTCAGGTGAAATAGATATAGAAAAAGCTTATGAAAGTCTTGTAAAAATTGAACAAGTAGAGCAGTACAATAGCAAACTTAAAGGTATCGGTTATATTGGAGTAGCCTTATTTTTTGCAGTGCTGTTAGGTGGAGATTTTATGACCTGCATTGCAACAGGCATAGTTGGAGTTGTACTTGCTATAATTAATTACCTTATAACAAAAGTTAAGTTAAATGATTTTTGTGTAAATGCAGTTTGCAGTTTTGGAATTACAGTAGCAGCAATGTTACTTAAAAACTTTATAAAAGACATAAATTTTGATATTATGATAATAGGTGCTATAATGCCTATGGTTCCGGGGGTTACATTTACAACTGCTATAAGAGATACTTTAAATGGAGATTATACAGCAGGAATGGCGAGAATGTTGGAGGCTATTGTAATTGCACTTGCAGTTGCAACAGGAACAGGAAGTGCAATAGCTTTATTTTAAAAATATTTTATCAGTAATAAGGTGGAGGTCAAATGATAATTCAAACATTAGGTGCTTTTTTTGCTGTGATTTCATTTGCAATACTTATAGAGATACCTAAAAAGCTTGTTGTGTTTGCAGGCTTAACAGGAATGGTAGGTTGTTTTGTATTTCTACTTGCACAAAATTATTATAAATCAATAGTTGCAGTAGCATTTATTTCTTCTATGGTAATATCACTTTTAAGTCATATATTTGCAAGAATGCTTAAATCTCCGGTATCGGTATTTTTTGTTGCCGGAATTTTGCCAAGCGTACCGGGAGGCTCTATATATAGAAGTGTTTATTACCTGATATATAATGAAACAGAAAGAGCAAATTTTTATTTTATAGAAACATTGCAGATTGCAGGTGCAATAGCTTTAGCAATTTTTATTACAGATTCATTTTTTAAAGTACTACCTAAAAAGATTAAAAAGTAGAAAAAAATTTTCTTATGGTGTATTATATTTAGTGCTTGTGGCGTATTGGATAACGCATCAGACTCCGACTCTGAAGACTATGGGTTCGAGTCCCATCTTGCACACTAAAAACATTTGAGTAAGTAGCATCTAGTTGTAACTTAGGAGGGAAACTTGAAATTAAACTTAAAATTTAAATTTACGAAAAACAAAGCCATTATTATATTTTCAGTTTTAGTAGTTTTATTGATTGTGATAATATTGATATTTGACAAAAGAAATGATAAAAAAAGTAATGTAAAGGCAAGTTCTGAAGTAACCACTGCCCAAACGCAAACAGAGCAAGTTGAAAGCGTAGTTATGAAACTTGCAGATTTTGATAAATATGGCCTGCAAATAGATGCTGTTCCTGAGATTACTACTTTGGTATCAAATTATCAAAAAGCAAAAATTACAGGTGATGAAAAATTAATGCTAACAGTCTATGGCAGAACTGTTGAAGATGAGGCATTAAAGGCTAAACTTGAAGAAGATAAAAGATATTATGAAAAGTTTAGTGATACAGTATGTTATGAAACTAAGGGAGTTGTGGAGGACTCCTATCTTGTGTTTATAAGTTCAAAAATAAAATTTAGATTTGTGGATACTTTAGCCTCAAATTTTACTTGGACTTATGTGCAAAAACAAAGCGACGGAAGTTTTATATTTAAAGACCCTTTTAATCTTACAACGGAAGAAACAGCTTATGTAAACAAGATTTCAGCAAGCAATGAAGTTAAGGAACTTGCCGCTAAGTCAAGGAAAGAACTAGCAGAGGCAGTTATTTCAGACGCAGAACTTGCAAATATGTATAAGATATTATCTAATTCCTCTGTTTCAGATGTAAAAGAAACAAATGAAAGCGTAGATGAAACAAAAGAGAGTGTGAGCGAGGCACAAATAAGTATTATAGAAGAAAGTACAAAGAGTGAAACAAGTACTCAAGGCGAAAATTTAAGTTCAGAAAGTGAAACCTCACAGGCAGAAAGCCAAAGCTTAGAAACTACTGAATCAAAAACCACTAAATCAGAGAGTACTGAAAGTCCTACGACTTCTCAAGTAGAAACTACCACTGCAAGCGAGGAAACTTCTGCATCAAATTAATATAAGTTTTGAGAATAAAATATAGAAAGAGGATATAAGTTGTTGCACTAAAACAGTTATAAAAACTTTTAGTGCAACAGCTTTGTTGTTAGAAAACTAATGAATGTAAAAGATTTTTGGTATGATTTACCAGAGGAATTAATAGCACAATCTCCACTTGAAGATAGAGCATCTTCAAGACTCTTAGTAGTTGATAAAAAAAGTGGAGAAGTAAAGCATGAACATTTTAGAGATATAAAAAAGTATTTAAAAAAAGGAGATTGCCTTGTTATAAATGATACTAAGGTAATTCCTGCAAGAATCTTTGGAACAAGAGAGGGCTTTAAGGGCAAAATAGAAGTATTACTTTTAAAGAGAAAAGATTCAGATATTTGGGAGGCACTTGTAAAGCCGGGTAAGAAATGTAAAATAGGAACTGTAATAGATTTTGGCGAGTTAAAAGGCGAGATTATAGATATTATTGAGGACGGTAACCGTCTTATTAAATTTAGCTATAATGGGATATTTGAGGAAGTACTTGATAGAATAGGTCAAATGCCATTGCCCCCTTATATTAATCATGAATTAAAAGATAAGAATAGATACCAAACAGTATATGCAAAGTATGACGGTTCAGCAGCGGCACCCACTGCCGGATTACATTTTACAAAAGAACTTTTAAAAGAACTTGAAGAAATGGGCGTAAATATCGCTTATGTAACTTTACATGTAGGACTTGGAACTTTTAGACCTGTTAAAGTAGAAAATATTTTAGACCATAAAATGCACTCTGAATACTATGTAGTAAGCAAAGAAACTGCTGATTTGGTAAATAAGACTAAACAAGCAGGAAATAGAGTGATATGCGTAGGTACTACAAGTTGTAGAACCATAGAAAGTGCTACAGAAAACGGAAAGCTTATGGCAAAGTCAGACTGGACAAGTATTTTTATATACCCTAGTTATGAATTTAAGATTACTGACGGATTAATTACAAATTTTCATCTCCCAAGCTCAACACTTATTATGCTTGTAAGTGCATTTATGGGAAGAGAGAAAACTCTTGAAGTGTATAAAGAGGCAGTAAGAGAAAAGTATAGATTCTTTTCGTTTGGAGATGCCTCAATGATTGTTTAGGGAAAATAATTATTTTAGATACAAATAAGGTGTATAAGACTATTACTAATGATATACACCTTATTTATATTCTCTTGTATACAAAATATTATAATACCTCGTATGCTACACCATATTGTTGCATTGCTATGGCTTTAGTATTATTATGACTCTTAGCCTCAATCCAAACAGTGGTTACTTTTCCTGTTTGTCTGTCTTTTAATCTAATTGCAATTTTCATATAAACTCATCCTAAAAAAGTTAGTTAGAAGATTTTCTTTCCTTAATTGATTTATACCAAGCCTCTGTTTCAGCTAGATTTGATGATTTAAAACCATGATTTCTAATACTATCTAATCTTCTTTCATATTCCTCATCTGAAAGAGAATCAAGCTTATCTTTATATCTCTTTACTCTCTCATTGTGTTTTTCTAGCTTATCATGAGTATCAGATAAAAAATTTCCTAATGAATCAAAAAATGACATAAATACCCCCTTAAAATTTATTTAATAAGGGGCTGTCGCAAAATTAACTTTTTAGTTAACTTAGCGACAGCCTTATTTTATAAAATCATAATAAGTGAGGTTAGAGTCTGTTTTACAGAATCTTTCCTCACTTTTTGCGTACCTTAATAAAAGGGGACTTTTTTCTCTTTATCCCTATGCTTGCTTTAATTGGAATAAATAGCTTTGTGTCCTCTCTCCTTGAATTTTTGAATGTAATTTATTAATGTTATATCCTAAACACAGTAAAAGAATCTCTATTTTTACCTTGGTTTTTCCTCGAAGGAGAAATCTTTTAAAGTTATAATCATTTTTTAAAACTCCAAATGCTCCTTCTACTTGAATAGAGCGATTCATTCTATACTTTATTCCTGTTTCACTTAGAATATTTTGATAAGATTCATCTCTCTTTTCAATCAAACCTTTTGATACATATAGTTGTTTATTTTCTCTTGTCTTTGCACATTTTTCTCTGTAAGGGCATTTGCTACAACCCTCACTTTCATATACTGTTATTTGACTTTCATAGCCACTTTTGCTCTTTTGTTTTTTTATATATTTAGCTGTTAGCTTTTTTCCTGCAAAACATGTATAAACATCTTTTTCCTTATCATATAACATATTTTCACGTTTACTTATATCATTTTTAAAACTTCTTTTTTTCCACTGTCTATAAGTCTTAGGATTTATATAGGCTTTCTGCTTGTTTTCCCTTAGAAAACTGTATCCCTCTTCACTCTCATATCCTGAGTCTGCTGTTACACTTGGATAACGAAAACCTAGCTTTTCTTCTATATTCTTTAGAAATGGGACTAGTGTCCAAACATCATTTCTATCTTGATAAATGTCTGTTGCAACAATGTACTCACTATCTACTCCAATCTGTACATTATATCCGGGTTTTAGTTGAGCATTTTGCAAATGGTCTTCTTTCATGTGCATAAATGTTGCATCGGGGTCTGTTTTACTGTAACTGTTACGTCCTTTAAAACTTGCAGTGTGCCAATCATAAACTGTTTGACGTTTT